>JAEZIQ010000166.1 GCA_023436605.1 Actinomycetes bacterium
CGCAGCTGGCCGACCGCGCCGGCGGCGGCAGCGGTGGTCTCGGACGACATGGTCGAGGCGAGGAAGACGCCGTGGTTCCAGTCGAAGGCCTCGGAGACCAGCGGCACGACGCTGGCCCGGCGCCCACCGAAGAGGAAGGCGTCGATCGGCACACCGGCCGGATCTTCCCATTCGGAAGCGATGGTCGGAGCCTGGGCGGCAGGAACCGCGAAGCGGGCGTTCGGATGGGCGGCCGGAGTCTCCGAGTCGGGAGTCCAGTCGTTGCCGTGCCAGTCGATCAGGTGATCCGGGGCCGGGCCGATGCCCTCCCACCAGATGTCACCGTCGTCGGTCTTGGCGCAGTTGGTGAAGACCGTGTTCTCGGTGATCGAGGCCATCGCGTTCGGATTCGAGTCGGGGCCGGTACCGGGAGCGACACCGAAGAAACCGGCCTCCGGGTTGACGGCGCGCAGGCGACCCTCATCGTCGAACTTCATCCAGGCGATGTCGTCACCGACCGTCTCGACCGTCCAGCCCTCCATCGTCGGAATCAGCATCGCGAGGTTGGTCTTGCCACAGGCCGACGGGAAGGCGCCGGTCACGTACTTGACCTCGCCCTCGGGGCTGGTCAGCTTGAGGATCAGCATGTGCTCGGCCATCCAGCCCTCGTCGCGGGCCATGACGGAGGCGATCCGGAGCGCGAAGCACTTCTTGCCGAGCAGGGCGTTGCCGCCGTAACCGGAACCGTAGGACCAGATCTCGCGGGTCTCCGGGTAGTGGACGATGTACTTGTTGTCCGCGTTGCAGGGCCAGGCGACATCCTCCTGACCTTCCTCGAGCGGCATGCCGACCGAGTGGATGCAGGGGACGAAATCTCCGTCATCACCGAGCACGTCGAGGGCACCCTGGCCCATCCGGGTCATGATCCGCATCGAGGCGGCAACGTAGGCGGAGTCGGTCAGTTCGACGCCGATGTGGGCGATGTTGGAACCGAGCGGGCCCATCGAGAAAGGCACCACGTACATGGTGCGGCCCTTCATGCAGCCCTCGAAGAGCGGCTTGAGCAGGGCCCGCATTTCTTCCGGGTCCTTCCAGTTATTGGTCGGACCGGCTTCCTCTTCCTTTTCGGAACAGATGAAGGTGCGGTCCTCGACCCGGGCAACATCGCCGGGATCGGAAAGGGCGAGGTAGGAATTCGGCCGCTTGGCGTCGGAGAGCTTCTCGAAAGTACCTGCCTCGACGAGCGTTTCGGCCAGCGTGTTGTACTCCTCGGCCGAGCCGTCGCACCAGTGGATCGAATCGGGCTGGGTCAGCTCGGCGATCTCGTCAACCCAGGCAAGGAGCCTGGCGTTCTTGGTCGGGGCGGTCACCTGGGTCGTCTCACTCACGGGCGGTTGTCAACTCCTTGGTCTATGCGCCGGCAATAAAGGTGGGAGGGCGCATGTGTAAGCCGGTTACAGAATTGTGACGGAGATAGAGGGCGCTTGCTCTGCGCCCCGGGATTTGTCGCGGGAAACTACGGATACCCGGGATCCGGCCGTTCAGGGGTCGGTCAGGCCGTACATCTTCAGATCACCCTTATCGGTCGTGATCTCCAGCTCGGCTACGGCCTGATCGCCGGAACGGGCCTCGACCTCGCACACGAACCGGGTCCCGACCGAAACCGGCACGTCCGAAGGACAGCTGACCGACCTGATCGGCTCTCCCGTTGCTTCCTGGACATCGAACTCAACCGCCAGTTCGGTCTTTCTCGGATCGATCGTGTCCCCCTTTCCGCAGCCGGCAAGGACTACGCAGGCAAGGATCGGGACAGCGAGGATGGGGAACAGTCGGCGGGTCACGGAGCGCACACTATCCAGACGACCGATTCCTAGCGACTCCATCGGAATAACCGGTTCTCCGGTTCTGGAATAGATTTTCGGCGAAATGATCTTCTACGAATACGAGGCAAGAAAGATCGTCGAGCTGGCCGGAATCCCGGTCACCAAGTACGGCTTCTGCCAAACCCCCGAAGAGGCACGGAAGATCGCCGAGGAGATCGGCGGTCCGACCGTGATCAAGTCCCAGGTGCTGACTGGCGGCCGGATGAAGGCAGGCGGCGTCAAGTTCGCCGACACGCCGGAAGAGGCCGCCCAGCACGCCGAGGAGATTCTCAAGCTCGAGATCAACGGCCACATGCCGGTCGGCGTCTTGGTTGACCCCAAGGCCGAGGTCAAGCAGGAGTACTACGCCTCGGTCGTCTGGGACGGCACCGCCAAGAAGCCGCTGATGCTTTTCAGCGACATGGGCGGCATCGACATCGAGCAGGTCGCCGAGGAGCACCCCGACCACGTCGGTCGCGGTCACATCTCGAACCTTCTCCCGGTCGGCGACTACGAGGCCAAGCAGGTAATCGCCGCCACCGGCGTGACCGGCAGCCAGCTCAACCGGGCCACCCCGATCCTCGCCAAGCTCGCCCGTCTGTTCCGTGAGAACGACATGGTCCTGGCCGAGATCAACCCGCTGGCCGAGCTGACCGACGGCACCTTCGTCGCTCTCGATGCCCACATGGAGATGGAATCGGAGGCCGAAGGCCGCCAGAAGAAGCTGCTCGTCAACGAGCTCGGCATCGACCTGAGCGTCAGCCGTGACAGCTACGTCCCCTCCCAGTTCGAGAAGAACGTCAAGGAGATCGACGCGGCCGACCATCGCGGCGTGATCCAGGGCAAGGACCATGGCTTCGACGGCAACCTCGGACTGGTGATCGGCGCCGGCGGTGGATCGCTGACCCTGACCGATGCGGTCCGCAGCCAGGGCGGCAAGCCGGCCAACTACTCCGAGATCGGCGGCAACCCGTCGGTCGCCAAGGCCTGTGGCCTGGCCAAGGAGGTCCTGAAGAAGGACGGCGTCGAGAAGATCGCCGTGATGATGTCGATCGTGTCCAACACCCGGGTCGACATCGTCGCCCGCGGTGTGATCAAGGCCTGCCTCGAACTGGGCAAGGATCCGGCCGAGACGATCGCCATTTTCCGCATCCCGGGCGCCTGGGAAGACGAGGGCAACAAGATCCTCGACCACTACGGCGTCGAATACTGCGACCGTTCGGTCTCCCTCTGGGATGCCGCCGGACGAGCCGTCGCCAAGATCCAGGAAGGGGCGGAAGCATGAGCATCCTCCTGAACAAGGACACCACTTTCATCGTCCAGGGCATCACCGGCCGCGAGGCGGTCAACCTGACCAAGGAATGCCTCGACTACGGATCAAAGATCGTCGGCGGCGTGACCCCGGGCCGCAAGGGCCGCGCGGTTCACGGCGTGCCGGTCTTCGACACCGTCGAGCAGGCGGTCTCGAACCACGGCAGCCAGATCGACGGCTCGATCGTCACCGTCCCCCCCGGATTCACCAAGGACGCGGTGATCGAGGCGATCGACAACGGCATCAAGCTGATCGTCGTCGTCACCGAGCGCATCCCGCGCGGGGACGTCGCCCAGATGGTCGAGTTCGCCAATCTGCACGACGCCCGGATCATCGGCCCGAACTGTCTCGGCCTGATCGTCCCCGAGGTCTGCAAGATGGGCGGCATCGGCGGTCCGGCCAAGGACGCCGAGAAGTCGTACAAGCCGGGAGTCGTCGGCGTGATGTCCCGCTCCGGCGGCATGACCACCGAGATCTCCTCTTCGCTCACGGCTGCCGGCCTGGGCGTCTCGACCGCCGTCTCGATCGGCGGCGACGCGATCATCGGCTCGACCTACGCCGAACTGATGCCGTACTTCGAAGCCGACGAGGAAACCAAGGCGATCGTCATCTACTCGGAGCCGGGTGGCCGGATGGAAGCCCAGCTCGCTGACTGGCAGGCCGAAAACAACTCCCGCCTTCCGATCGTCGCTTTCATGGCTGGCAAGTTCATGGACGACGAGTCGATGAAGGGCATGACCTTCGGTCACGCCGGAACCATCGTCGAGGGCAAGGAAGACTCGGCCACCGAGAAGATCAAGCGTCTCGAAGCTGCCGGCATCACGGTGGTCGAGCGGATCGACGAGATCCCGGACGCAGTCAAGGAAAGGATTGGATCATGAGCGAAGGGACGATGGACAGCGTCTTCATCGACATCGAGCTCGACGAGCCCGCAGCCTCGGACCCGGAACTGGCGAAGAAGCTGGAAGAGGTCTGCACCGTGGGCATCTTCAAGGCGACCGAGAACGGCACCGAGATCGTCGCCGGCCAGCTCGACGAATGCGTCCTCTGCTACCTCTGCGAGAAGGCCGCCCCCGAAGGCGCGCTGCGCATCATCAAGAAGTACGAGAACTAGCTCTGAGTTAGAACGGGGTCGGGCAGTACCTGCCTCCTCGGCCCGAAACGTCGTCGGCACGCACTGCCCGCCCCCGTTCACCCAGACTCCCGCGGAGCCCTCTTTGAGTGGCTCCGTTTTTTGTTGCTGTGTTTAGACTCGCCTGGTCTTGAACTTCATCGACGACGTCATCCAGAGCTTCCCCTTTTCGCAGGAGGCGGTGATCACCATCGACGGGGACGGCAAACGGAGCGTGTTCCACTTCTCGCACCTGTTCGCCCGCAGCCTCGGCCTCTCGGGCGCGATGCTGGATCGGGGTGTGCGGCGTGGCGACGTGGTGATGATCCTGGTCGGAAGCCGGATCGAGTGGGTGGTCGCGATGCTGGCCTGTTTCCGGATGGGAGCGATCGCGTTGCCGCTCAACCCCCAGTTGAGTGAGCACGATCTCGCCTTTCGTGTCGGAGCCACCAACCCGTCGCTCGCGATCGGCGAGGCCGATTACCTGTCCGGCCTGCCGGACGGGATTCCCGCTTTCGACATGGACGACCTCGACCGGATCTTCGACGAGGACCTCGCCCAGGCAACGCCCGCCGAGGCCGTTGACCTGGCCCCCGACGACCCCGCCCTGATCGTGTTCACCTCCGGGACCACGGCCGAACCGAAGGGCGTCCTCCACTCGCAGAGCTACCTGTTCGGGCAGGCGCTCCAGGCCCGGCACTGGTTCGGGGCCGAACCCGGTGATCTCTGCTGGTGCACCGCCGCTCCGGGCTGGTCGAAGTCCTCCCGCAACTCGTTCATCGCGCCGTGGCTCCGCGGAGCAAAGTCGCTTCTGGTCGAGGGCCGGTTCGACCCGGAGATCCGACTCGACATCGTCCGGCAGCAGGAAGTCAACCTGCTCTGCCAGGCCCCGACCGAGTACCGGGTTCTGGCTCGACGCACCGAGCTCGCTCCTGCCCCTTCGCTGCGACGGATGGTTTCGGCCGGAGAGGCACTGAACCCGGAGGTGATCGGAGCTTTCCGGGAAGCGACCGGACTGGAGATTTCCGACGGCTACGGGCAGACCGAGACGGGGGCGATCACCGGGATGCGCCCGGGCGAAAGCGTCGCCGGCCGGGAAGGCTCGATGGGCCGCCCTCTCCCCGGCATCGAAACCCGCATCTTCGACGGCGAACTTCAGGTCAGGGCCGCCACCTGCCCCACCTTCTTCCACAGCTACGTGGACGGCACCCGCTTCGAGGGTGAATGGTGGGCGACCGGTGATCTCGTCGTCGCGGACGACCAGGGCTACCTGTTTCACCAGGGCCGAAACGACGATCTGATCAGCTCATCCGGCTACCGGATCGGGCCGGTCGAGGTCGAGTCCGCCCTGCTCTCCCACCCCGCGGTGGCCGAGGCGGCGGCGATCGCCTCGCCCGATCCCGAGCGCGGCTCGGTTGTGAAAGCCGTCGTCGTACTGCGCGAAGGTAACGGTGACGAAGCCTTGATCGCCGAACTCCAGGAACACTGTCGCCGGGAGACGGCTCCCTACAAGTATCCGCGCCTGATCGAGTTCACCGACGAGTTGCCGAAAACGGCCTCGGGCAAAATCCGCCGGGCCGAACTCCGTGCCCGCGAGGGGTAACAAAACGTCAAGCGACGCCCTGCTTCTCTGACATTACATCTCGGTCTGAGGGATGCCTGGTCTATAGGCTGGGCTGAACCCGGCAACGACCCAGGAGAGCAATGTCTGACAGTGGACTGGACCCCCAGAAGATCGCGGCGCTGACCGAAGCGCAGCAGGAGATCTACCGCAACCGCACCGGCAACTCCGCCAAGGAGTACGAACGGGCAGTGAAGGTCATGCCCGGTGGTGTCCCCTCCTCCTTCCAGATGATGGATCCCTGGCCGGTTTACCTGACCGAAGGCAAGGGCTCGCAGGTCTGGGATGTCGACGGCAACCAGTACACGGACTTCCACGCCGGCTTCGGCGTGATGGTGATCGGCCACGCCAACCCGACGATCGGTGAAGCGGTCAAGGCCCGAATCGACCAGAGCACCCACTTCGCCGCCCCGACCAATGACTCGATCGAGGTCGCCGAAGAACTGAAACGGCGCTTCAAGCTCCCGCACTGGCGGTTCATCAACTCTGGCACCGAAGCGACCATGGATGCGGTCCACCTCGCCCGCGGTGCCACCGGCCGCGACATGATCCTCAAGGTCGAAGGCTCCTATCACGGCCACCACGACGCCGTGATGGTCTCGGTCGCGCCGCCGCTCGACCAGATCGGCACCCGCGAGAACCCGATCGCCGTCCCCTACGGAGAGGGCACCCCGAAGGCGCTCACCGACCTGACGCACACGGTGCCGTTCAACAACGTCGACGCCCTCAAGGCCGTGCTCGAGAACATCGGCGACCAGGTCGCCGGCATGATCGTCGAACCGGCGATGATGAACATCAACATCATCCCGCCCAAAGACGGCTACCTCCAGGCCGTTCGCGACCTGACCAATCAGTACGGCATCAAGCTGATCTTCGACGAGGTCAAGACCGGCGCCACGATGTCTCACGGCGGCGCCACCGGCTACTACGGAGTCACCCCGGACATGATCACCCTCGCCAAGGCGACCTGCGGTGGTTATCCGGGCGGCTCGATCGGCATGTCAGACGAGATTGCCCAGCTGGTCGAGGACGACCGCGTCAAGCAGTACGGAACCTTCAACGGCAACCCGCTGGTGATGGCGGCCGCCAAGGCCGCGCTCACCGAGGTCCTGACCGAAGAGGCCTACGTCGAGCTGAACGAGAAGAACGAGTACCTCAAGAAGCGCTGCCAGGAGATCATCGACACCTACGAGCTGCCGGCCTACACCGAAGGAATCGGCGCCAAGGGTTGCGTGATCTTCTCGCCCAAGCGCCTCTACGAGTACCGCGACTACGCCGAGTACGTGAACGCGGAACTGTCCACCCTGGGCTGGCTCTACCACATGAACAACGGCATCTTCATGACGCCGGGCGTCGAGGAAGAGTGGACGCTCTCGGTCTTCCACACCCAGGATGACCTCGACAATTACGCCAACGCCTTCGAGGCCTTCGCCAAGGACCTGAGGGCCTGATGAGCGAGGTTGAGGATCTCCGCGCCCGGGTCGCCGAACTCGAGCGCAAGGTCGAGATCCTCTTCTCTCACACCGGTGCCGTCGACCGCGAGA
>JAEZIQ010000002.1 GCA_023436605.1 Actinomycetes bacterium
CCTGGGCCGCTGGGGCTTGGGCGGGGGCAGGTGGGGGGGCGGGGGAGTGGGCGACCGGGGCCGGGGCAGGCGCCGGTTCGGGCTGAGCCGAAGCCTCGACGGTGGCGGTCGTCGCCGGGGCGGTCGGCGCCGGGGCGGCCGGCTCCGGAGCGGGCTGCTGGGCCTCGGCTTCGGGTGCCTGCTTTGCGCGGTCGTGGTTCTTGCGGCTCAAGATTCGCATTTGGGCCGTTATTCGCATATGGAAGCCGGTTTCCTCCCCACGACCTCAATCCGGTTGAATGCCTTCATCCCTGAATTCCTCGACAAGCGCCTGCTGTTCGTCACCGGCAAAGGTGGAGTGGGCAAGACCACCGTCGCAATGGCGCTTGGAATACGGGCCGCGATGGAAGGCAAGCGGACGATCGTCTGCGAGGTTGCGGCGACCGAGAACGCCTCCCGACTGTTCGCCCAGGCGGAGGTCGGGTTCCGGGAAGTGGAGCTCGCCAACGACCTCTGGGCGATCTCGATCGACCCGGATGAGTCGATGCGCGAGTACGTCCTGCTTCAACTCAAGGTCAAGGCGATGCGGGACCTGCTCTTTCGCAGCCGCATGTTCACCTACCTCGCGGCGGCGACTCCGGGCCTGAACGAACTGGTCACGATCGGCAAGATCTGGGAACTCGCCCAGCTCGACCGCAAGGTCAAGCATGGCCGCAAGTACGACCTGGTGATTGTCGACGCGCCGGCGACCGGCCACGGGATCAGTTTCCTCCAGACCCCCCGAACCTTCGCCTCGATCGCCCGGGTCGGCCCGATCCACACCCAGGCCCTGCAGCTCGAGGAGTTGATCACCGATCAGCAGCAGACCGGCACGGTGATCGTCTCGCTGCCCGAAGAGATGCCGGTCAACGAAACGGCGCGGCTGGAATCCGAACTCACGGGTGACATTGGCATCGCGATCGACCGGATCGTGATGAACGGGCTTTATCCCGAGACCTTCTCGAAATCGGAAGTGAAGACGCTTGGCAAACTGAAGAAGAGCGACGACCCGCAGGTGAGGGCGGCTGGCCGGGCCGGCGCCTCGTTGGCGACCAGGTCGCGGGCCCAGCATGAGCAGCTCGCCCGCCTCGAGGAGCTGGTCCAGACCGAGGTCTCCACCCTTCCTTTCATCTTCAAGCCCGAACTCGACCTGAAGGCGGCCCGTCAGCTGGCCGAGGAGATCACCTGATGGCCTCCGTCGAGTCGGTAATCGAGGGTCACGAGATCGTGATCTGCGCCGGTTCCGGCGGCGTCGGAAAGACTACGACTTCGGCTGCGATCGCACTCGGCATGGCCGCGCGCGGAGCCAGGGTCTGTGTGCTGACCATCGACCCGGCCAAGCGGCTGGCCGACTCGCTCGGCCTCGAGGAGCTGGGCAACGAGGCGAGCAGGGTCGATCCGAAGCTGCTCGAGGCCCAGGGCCTCGATACCTCGGGCGGGGGCGAGCTGTGGGCGATGATGCTCGACGCCAAGGAAACCTTCGATGCCCTCGTCGCCCGGCATGCCGAGGATGCCGAGTCCCGTGACCGGGTTCTGAACAACCGCATCTACCAGCAGATTTCCGGGGCCCTGGCCGGGTCCCAGGAGTACATGGCGATGGAGAAGCTCTTCGAACTTCACTCCGAGGGTCGGTTCGACCTGCTGGTGCTGGACACCCCGCCCAGCCGGAACGCCCTCGATTTCCTTGACGCACCGAAGAGGCTGACCCAGTTCATCGAGGGCAAGTCGCTTCAGATATTCATCAAGCCGACCGGACTCGCGGCCAGGGTTGCCAGCCGCGGTACCGGGATGGTGCTGTCGGTGCTGAAGCGGATCGTCGGCTTCGATCTGCTGGCCGACCTTTCCGAGTTCTTCACCGCCTTCAGCGGGATGATCGACGGGTTCCAGGACCGCGCCCACCGGGTCAGTTCGCTACTCGCGGACGACCGCACCTGCTTCCTGATCATCTGCGGTCCCCAGTCCGAGCCGATCGAGGAAGCCATCTACTTCCATTCGAAACTGGTCGAGAACGGCATGAATTTCGGCGGGGCGGTCGTGAACCGCGTCCGTTACCGGCTCGGGACCCGTCAGGTGAAAGTCAAAGATCTCGTCAAACGGATCGACTCGGTCCTTGACGACGAGGATCTGGCCGAACGGCTGGCCCGCAACCTGGCCGAGTACGACGTGCTGGCGGTCCGTGACCAGAAGAACATCGACGATCTGGTCGAGGCCCTGAACGGCGAGCCGGTGATCAGGATCCCCTACCTCGACACCGACGTCCACGACGTCGCGGGCCTCTGCCAGATCAACCAGTACCTGTTCGTGGAAGAGGACGAGCGCGTCGAACGGGCTTCCTCTTAGGCTCCAGGCCCGCATTCCTTAACTGCAGTCGGCGAGCTTCGCTCCGCCTCCATGTTCAACCCGCCCCTCCCATCAGAAGCAAATGATGGTTGGGAGGGGCTCTGCCGGGTGGCGGTACCGGCCTGCCGACTACTTACTCTTGAACTTCATTTCCGAGACTGACCATTCGGTGGTCTCGGGTTCCGGGAAGAAGTTCCGATTCGGGGCCGGGTGCGGCCGACGTCGGTCCTCATCGAATCCGTCCATCGCATGCGAAGGCCATTCCATGGTGGAGCCGTTGCTTGGCGCCTGGGAAAGCCAATCCTCGCGCAGGGTCGCTCCGATCTCGGTCGAAGCGGTGACCGAGATTTCTCCTTCCTGCGGCATCGGTTCGAGCAGGCGGGTCAGCCCGGTGTCTTCTTCCTCGTCGGCGACCGGCTCGATACCGAGCGCCCTTTCGATTTCCGGCATTGGCCTGGGCGCGTCGGGGATCGGCTCGGGCTGGAATTCCGGCACGACGCCGAAAAGCGGGTCTTCGGCCTGGTCGACGCTGGTCCCTCCGACGACCCGGGGCTTGAAGATGTGAATGTCGGCGCCTTCCGCGGCGACCGGTTCGCTGATCGGTTCGTCTTCCTCGACTTCGATCAAGTCCCATTCGGCGGACGAACCGTAACCGGAGACGCTGCCCTCGCCGGCGGTCAGGCCGGTGGTCAGCAGGGTTTCCTCGGCGGCGACGTTGAGGTTGGCCCCGTAGTTGCCGAGCACCGCCTCACGGATGATGTGGCGGGTCGAGTCCTCGACCCACGCCGCGATGTACGTGGCGGATTCACCGCCGATCGAGGTCAGGTCTTCGCCGTTGATCAGGGACTGTTCCAGGTCGAGGGCAAGCTCGATCCGTTCACGCGAACGGAGATCGTCGGCGTTGCCGGTGATCAGAGCTGCGGCCCGGGCGGCCAGCGGCGCGTCGATCACACCCTCTCCCCCGAGTGAAGCGCGGATCGCCAGCAGGTGGTCGCTCAGCGCCTCGACCGGGTTGATGCGCTCGCAGCCGTACTGGAAGCGCTTCTGAGCGAACTCGATGCGGTCGGCGGCCGGCGATTCCTTGGCCAGGCTGACGATCAGTTCGTTGAGACCTTCCACTTCCGACTCGATCAGGAAGTAGCTGCCGGCCCGGGGCGGCGACGATGCGGTCTCGATGCGACGCCAGGAGTCCTCGCCGACCGGGGCGAAAGCGAACGGGCCAAGACCGACCGAACCTTCCTTGTAAAGGCGGAGTGCCCGAATCAGACCGTTCAGGCGGCCGATCGCCTGCGCGGGGCCGCTCTCGGTGCTCTCCAGGTCGGTCAACGCGAAGTAAGCGGGCTGCCAGGCGCTGCGACCCGTACCCTCGCTCGAAGTCGCCTCGAGCGGAGCTTCGATCGAGTCAGCCTGGGCGATCCTCACACCACTGGCCAGGGTGACTTCGGTCGGGGTCATTTCGAACCCGATCAGCGGCACCATCAGAACATCCGCCTCACGAATGTCGCGGGCCTGGACTTCGAGGCCGGCGAGAGCCTGCTCGACCCGGCTGATGTCCAGCGAAAACTCGGTGGTTCCTTCCCAGAGGGAGGTGATGAACACGGCGATCATCTCCTCGGCCCGACGGGTCGGCTCGGAAGGAACCGGGAGGCCGCGCGCCTCGAGATAGGGAGCGGCAACGTCGGAAGATGCGATCGCGCCCCGGGCCGGACCGTACGAAGGCAGTGACTTCAGTTCTTCGATGTGGGCGCTGATGTAGCGCGAGGTCAGCGGCACGTACCGGTAAAAGTGAGAGCTGTCCCCATTGTTCTCGGCGACATCGAAGGGAATCTCGTCACCGGTGGCCACCAGCGAGGTGAACCGCGTCGACGCTTCGGCTGCGAGCCGCTTCAAAGCCTCATCAAGAACAGGATCGTGCATGGTGCTTGGAAGTTCCCGTCCCAAGCGGCGCATCCTGCGATTGCAGGATTAAGTGCAACATCGGGTCTCCCGCGTGGTTATGGGGTTCGTCCAGTCCCCCAGGCACCGCTCAGGAGAGAAAGCATGAAGCGTCGGTCCCTGCTGTTCCTGCTCGTTTTGATTCCTCCGCTGGCAGCGCTTATGCCAAGCGGAGCTACCGCGGCGCCGGGTGATGCCGACCGCGCCTTCAACAAGGGAGGAACGGTTCAGACCCCGCTAGGTGCTTCCTCGGGACAGATCTCTTACGACTCGCTGACCCAGCCAGACGGGAAGATCGTGATGGTCGGGCGCACCCGGTCGGCGGGCTTCGGGATCGCCGCGCGGTACCTGCCGGATGGGAAGCTCGATAAGTCTTTCGGCGATGGCGGATCGGTCGAATTCGAAGGTATGAACTTCGACAGCGTCGCCCTCGACGACTCTGGACGGATCGTGATCGCCGGTCATAGTGGCGATCGCGGAGTGGTGACCCGCCTGTTGGCCGATGGCACCCTCGACTCCGGGTTCGGGGACAGCGGCCTACATCGATCGTTCTTTGCCCCTCCCGAGGACCAGGAAGACCCGCGGCCCGAGAACCCGAGACTTCCGGCGCTCGCCGTACTGCCCGATGGGAGCATTTTCGCGGCCGGCAGTGGCGATGGCTGCGGTTCCGACTGTGACTACATGCTGCTCATGCGTCTCGACGGAAGCGGCGAGCCGTTGCCGATAGCCGGGCAGTCCGGCGTCTGGAGTTCTTCCCTCCAGGAATTGAGCGCGATCGACATCCTGCCGGACGGCAGACTGGTTGTCGTCGACCGCGATTCGTACAGCGACGGCTACGACAACGGCTGGGACATTTCGACTGTCTACGTCTACGAAGCACCGGCGGCCGACGGGTCGCTGGAACTGATCTGGCGCAAGAGCACACCCGGTTCCGCGCCCCGGCCGGGCGGTGGTGGCACCGTCACCGCAATCGAAGGTGGCGGCTTCTACCTGGCCAGCGGCGCGGTCATCTACAAAGCGACCGCCAACGGGCCGGACCCGAGTTTCGGCCGACGTGGTGTTTCCGTCTTCACGAATGGTGCTTTCCACGGCGCCGCGGGGCGTGGCGTGACAATCGAGGCCGACAGCCTCATCGTTGATTCACACGGGAATCTGGTCGTGGCCGGCCTCATCTTCAACCAGGAATACAGCAACGTATTCGTGGCCAGACTGACGTCCGAAGGGAAACCTGATCCAACCTTCGACAACGAGGGAATCAAGCCGATGTGGGGTTGGAATCCGGGGACATCCGCCAGCCCTTTCCCGCCCCGGATCCTTGCCGCCGGTGACGACTACCGGCTGACCGGTACCGCCGGCGAGTATGGCGTCCACCGGTTCGGCATTTCCGGGTTGAAGGGTGGTACGGCCCCTTCTGCGAAATGTGACGGACGGCCCGCGACCTGGCTCGGCACCGGCCGGCGCGAAGACATCTACGTGAACTCGGGAGTGATCGTCACCCTGGGCGGGAACGACGAGATCCACATCGGCCGCGAGAACGAGTCGACGGTCATCTGTGCCGGCACGGGAAACGACCGGATCCACATGAAGGGTGGCACCGCTTTCGGCGAAGCCGGTAAAGATCGGATCGAGGGAAGTAACCAGAGGGACCGCCGTACCAAGAAGTTGGCGACGACCGAGGAAACCATGCACGGCGGTCCGGGCAGCGACTTCATGCGCGGATTCGGTGGCGATGACCGGATCTCCGGTGGCGACGGCCCCGACACTCTCACCGGCGGCGAGGGCGAAGACGACCTGTTTGGCGGCAGGGGACGGGATGAGCTGAGCGGCGAGGAGGGAAACGACCACCTGTTCGGTGGTCCGGGCCGGGATTACCTGGAAGGGGGCCCGACGATCCCGCCCCGCAGCTACTATTCGGGAACAGTCGGGAAGACCCGGGCCGAGCTGGTCCGCATCGGACAGACCTTCGTCAAGATCAGGGTCCGCACCCACCTGACCTGCGACGATTACTCGGGAACCTACGGGCTACCGATCCGGGAGCCGGTCCGGATCACTCCCGGCG
The DNA here is from genome assembly GCA_023436605.1 of Actinomycetes bacterium. Taxonomy (GTDB): domain Bacteria; phylum Actinomycetota; class Thermoleophilia; order Solirubrobacterales; family 70-9; genus 67-14. Next base: position 6,353 of record JAEZIQ010000002.1, read on the forward strand.
GAAAGATCGCCTTTTCCGGGGAGGATTCGTACGACTCGGTGCGGCTGGAAGGCACGTTGCGAGGCAAGACTGTCCGCGGCCGCTACAGCTACACAAGTCACGACGACTGGTACAACGACGACTGCTGGACCGGTCGGAGCCTGCTGCGCCCGTGGGTCAGGTTCGAGGCGAATTACGACCGGACCAGACGTCAGGTCGTGAAACAGTGAGCAGGTCTCAGGCGGTGACGGCCTGGGAATCGCTGGGCTCGGCGTCGAGCCAGCGGATGCCGTACTGGCGCATGTCGTCGATCAGGGGGACCAGATCCTTGCCCTTCTCGGTCAGCGCGTAGGTGACCCGGGGCGGGACCTCGGGGAAGGTCTGGCGTTCGACAATGCCCGCTTCTTCAAGGGTACGGAGGCGGAGCGAAAGAGTGCGGGGGCTGATTCCTTCGAGCGATCGCTCGAGTTCGCAGAAGCGGCGGCTTTCGCCGGCCAGGTCGCGGATCACGAGTAGCGTCCATTTGCCGGAGATCACGTCTGCGGTGCGACATACGGGGCACTGATCGTTGTCGATTGCGCTCATCGTTTCAAGTGACGGTTCGCTTTTCGGCCGACCGGCACCTCGCACGTCTGGCGGGCTGCCTTCGACCTTTGGTCACTTCAACAAGTATAGGCACATGGCTTCACTTACTGAAGCGCATTGCTGCCAACGGCGAGGGTTGCTACCGCTCCCAGAGCGAAAAACGGGGCCAATGGCAGGGCCGTCTCAGCCGGCGGCAACCGCCTGCCGAGAGAGACGAGCACGCCGGCCAAACCGGCCAGGCCGAGGCCGACCGCCAGTGCGATCCAGACCGTCTGACCCAGATATACGCCAATCACCCCGGCCAGTTTGACGTCACCCATGCCCATGCCCTCCGGCTTGGTGAGCGCAGCCGCCATGAAGGGCGAAGCGGCAAACGCGCCAGCGATCAGCGCCGGAACGAAACTGCCCCCGGCTGCCGCCAGCCCCAGCCCGGCCAGGGCCGCCAACGCGACCAGCCAGTTCGGAATCACCCGGCTGCGCAGATCGGTCACCGAGGCAATCGCCAGGGTGATCAACAGCAGGACGGTGGCGGGGGTCTGGAGGGACGCTTGGGCCATGCCCCCACCCTGCCGGGAAAAACCTCACACGTGGCTCTACCAGTGCAAAACCTTTGCAACAGAACCGACCTGCGTCCACCAGGGCGGGGCTGGCGAGGATACCCACAGAAAAAAGGCCGGCGACAGTACCTGGTACTTGAGCCGGCCTTTTTCTGTGGTACTGACGAAGTCAGCGTCGTCCTGGGTGGACTCAGGTAGCTTCGCGGAGCTTCTGGGCCTCGTTCAGGCTCTGAAGCTTCTTCAGCGACTGGTTCTCGATCTGGCGGATCCGCTCGCGGGTCACGTTGAAGGTGCGCCCGACCTCGTCGAGGGTGCGGGGATGCTCGCCGCCGAGTCCGTAACGGAGCTCGAGCACGCGGCGTTCGCGGTAGGAGAGGTTCTCCAGCGATTCCTTCAGCGCTTCCTTGGTCAGCAGGTCGGCGGCCCGGTCGAACGGCGACTCGGCCTTCTCGTCGGCGATGAACTGACCGAACTCGGACTCTTCCTCGTCGCCGACCGGCTTCTCCAGCGAGACCGGAGACTGGGCGGAACGCTTGATCGAGTCAACTTCCTCGGGATCGATGCCGGTTACTTCGGCGATCTCCTCCGGGGTGGGTTCACGGCCCAGCTCGGTGACCAGCTTGCGCTCGGCGCGGCCGATCTTGTTCAGCTTCTCGACGACGTGGACCGGAATACGGATGGTCCGAGCCTTGTCGGCGAGGGCACGGGCGATCGCCTGACGGATCCACCAGGTCGCGTAGGTCGAGAACTTGAATCCCTTGCGGTAATCGAATTTCTCGGCCGCACGGACCAGGCCGAGGGTGCCTTCCTGAATCAGGTCGAGGAAAGGCAGGCCCTGGTTGCGGTAGTTCTTGGCGATCGAGACGACGAGCCGGAGGTTCGACTCGACCATCTTCTGCTTGGCGTCGAGGTCGCCACGTTCGATCCGCTTGGCGAGATCGACCTCTTCCTGGGCGGTCAGCAGGCGAACCTTGCCGATGTCCTTGAGGAAGAGCTGCAGCGAATCGGTGGTCATGTCCGGCTTGAGGTCGAGCGCCTCCTTCTTGCGGCGGCGGCCGCGACGGCCGTCGGAGCGCTCGTTCTCGGCCGAAGTCTTCTGAGCCGGGTCGACATCTTCGACCAGCTCGATCCCCTGCTTCTCGATGTGACCGTAAAGATCTTCGACGTCGGATTCGTCGAGGTCGACCTCGGCCACAGCAGTGGCAACATCACCAAAAGTGAGGACGCCGAGCTGCTGACCCCGGTTGACGAGGGTCTTTACTTCTTCTAGTTCCTGGAGTTCGGCTACAAGCATCTTGTCCCTATCTGGTATTCCCGGTGGCGGCAATCAATAACCCGTCAGCCCGGAATAAGAGGGGTCCGGGTGACAGACGACTTTCATTTGGATCACTCGTCAAGATCCACGTGCTCGGTTTTTGCGGAGCAGGAAAAGCCGCCGCCATCTCAAAGTGGTCAAACGAGTGAACGGATAATAGCCACTTCACTAAGTAAAGTCAAGTGGTCGTGATCCTGGGTACTTCATACTCAAGAAACGCACCCTGGCCCCATGAGTTGCACCAACTGTGACGAAAATCATCCAGAGCATCCCAACGATGCTCCGCTTCCCCTCTCCGAGCAATGGAAGCACCTCCACTGGCTGCAGGCCTTCTGGACCAGGGCCTGGCGCGAGAACATCACCGGCCTTTCGGGCATGGTCGCCTACAACCTCATGCTGGCGATTTTCCCTTTTGCCTTCCTCGTGCTCTTCATCTTCTCCCAGGTGCTTCAGATCGAGGGCGTCGAGGCCGGCATCGTCGAAGATCTCCAGCGACTCTTCCCGGATGCCGGCCAGGGCACGCTGAACGACGTCACCTCGGCGATCCGTAACAACTCCGCCACCCTCGGCATCGCGGCCGCGATCGGCTCGCTCTGGATCGGTGCCTCTTTCTGGGGGTCGATGGACACCGCCTTCTGCCGGATCTACCACGTCGAATGTCGTGGCTGGTGGGAACAGAAGCGCTTCTCGCTCGGCATGCTCGTGGTGGTCACGATCTTCCTGCTGGGCAGCGTCCTGCTCCCTGCCCTCGAGGGCGCGCTGATCCGCCAGACCGACAATCTTCCCTTCGGCCTGAACGAGGTCCAGAACCTCGACAACGCGGTCGTGTGGGGGATAACGATCATTCTCAATTTCACCGTCGCGGCCGTGATCTATTGGGCCGTGCCCAAGGGCCACATGTCCTGGCGGGCGGTCTGGCCGGGAGCCCTGTTCACGACCCTGGTCGCCTTCCTGGCCAACTTCCTCTTCCCGATCTACCTGACCAACGTCTCGACCCTGAACCGTTTCGGCTCGACCATCGGGTTCATTCTGATCGCGCTGTTCTGGTTCTACCTGGTCGCCCTGACGATGCTGGCCGGAGCGGTGATCAATTCACTGCGACACGAGTACCACGACACGGGACGGCTGCCCTACGGGATCCTCAGCCGGGCCCAGCTCCTGGAACGACTTCAGGAGGAGGAAGAAAAGGCGGTCCAGCAGACCATGGCCGAGCCCTACCGCTCGCTGATGCTGGGCGAGCCGTGGCCCGAGCAGCGGGAGCAGAAGGGCGAATCCGGCGCGGACGATGCCGGCGAGGCGGAGACCAAGGTGATTCCACTCCGTCGCCGCAAGTCCCGCTAGATGAGCGTCCGGATCGAGCTCATGCCGGACCCGGTGCGACGGGGGCTGGCCAAAAGCGGCGGCATCACCTGCGAGCAGGAGGCCCTGATCACGGTTGACCGCGCGACCTTCGAGGCGATCTGGACCCCTTCCACCCTCGAGCTTCTTGCCCGCTCCTACTGGGATTTCATCCGCCGCCGGACCCTGGGCGCGATCCGCGTCGCTTACCGGGGGGAAGAGCCGATCGTCGCCCTGTTCGGCCGGATCCCGTTGTTGCGGTTCCGCGCTCCCCACTTCTCGACCGGCGATCGCGAGGCGTCCGTCCAGTGGCCGATCGAGAAGGGGCTGCTGGTGTCCCGCGAAGGTCGGGGACAGGGGTACCTGCGCATCGCCGTTGACCGCGAAGCGGGTAGTTCGGCCGAGTGCCCCCAACTCCGGGTGTCCTCGACGGTCTCCAACTTCTACCCCTGGATCCGTGGGACCGGATGGTTCGCACGGACCGGCACCTGGATCTACTCCCAGACCCAGCTGCGGATCCACATCACCGTCACCCGGGGGTTCCTGCGCTCGCTCGACGAGATCCCCGACGAAGTGCTTCGGCGCGGGGTCGGGCCTCAGGCTCCGGACTCGAGTTCCTGAACCGCCCGCTTCATCGCTTCCGCCAGTCCGATCGGTTCCAGGTCGAAGAGTTCCATGCCGGAGGGGTCACGGACCACGGTTTCGGTGGAAAGCCCCTCGACGAGCGGACGGGCCACTCCGGTGTCGACCGGAGTCACCAGGCCGATCCAGAGTGACGAGAGCTTCGGGGTAAGCAGAGGCACACCGATCCGGAGCGGGGGGCGTCTGTCCATCGCGCGGGCCATCTCGTCCATCATGCCCCCGTAGGTCGTCACGTCGGGTCCGCCGATCTCGATTTCCCGGGAACCCTCGAGATCGCGAGCTCTGGCCAGGTACTCGACCACGTCGTCGATCGCAATCGGCTGGGTCCGGATCGAGGTCCAGCGGGGGGTGACCATGGCCGGCAGCCTTCGAACCAGCCAGTAGATCGTCTGGAACGATTCGCTGCCGGATCCGACGACCACCGCAGCCCGGATGTAGGTCAGGTCCACCCCGGTCGAGCCGAGCGCCTCGGCCGTGGCGTGCCGGGACTGGAGATGGCGCGAACCGCCCTCACCCAGTCCGCCCAGATAGACGATCCGTTCGACGCCGGTTTCGGCCGCGGCCTCGGCGAAATTCGTCGCGGCCTCGAGGTCGGTTTCGGCGAAGTCGGTGGTCGCTCCCCGTCCCATCGAGTGAACGAGGTAGTAGGCGACCCGGGCACCGGCAAGAGCCCAGCGCAGTGACGCAGGGTCGAGCACATCGCCCTTGACGACCTCACAGCCGGCCGCTTCGAGATCCCGGGCCTTCTCCGGATTCCGGGCCAGACAGCGCACCGGAAGGTCTTCCCGGGCCAGCCTTTTGGACAGCAGGCGTCCTATGTAGCCAGTCGATCCGGCTACAAGGGCCAGCTCAGCCGTAGAGACCACCCGTTACTTCACGCAGCTTGGCGCGGTCGTGGCGGGCGCCGACCTTGCGGACGGTACCGGAGCGGGACCGCATGACCAGAGACTCGGTCGTCGCGTAGCCGCGGTGACGGCGGACGCCGTCGAGCAGGTCGCCATCGGTGACGCCGGTGGCGGCGAAGAAGACGTCGTTGCCGCTGACCAGGTCGTTCGAGGTGAGTACGCGGTCGAGGTCGTAGCCGGCGTCGATCGCCGCCTGGCGTTCCTCGTCGTTGCGGGGCCAGAGCTTGCCGATGATCTCGCCGCCGAGGCACTTGATCGCGGCGGCCGCGAGCACACCTTCCGGGGTGCCGCCGATACCCCAGAGCAGGTCGATTCCGGTGTCGTCGGAGACGGCCAGAAGTGCCGCCTGCACGTCGCCGTCGGTGATGAAGCGGATCGTCGCGCCGGCCTCGCGGATCTCCTTGACGGTTTCCTCGTGACGCGGGCGATCGAGGATGGTCAGGGTGACCTCTTCAGGACCGCCGCCCTTGCGTTCGCCGATCTTGCGGATCACTTCGCCGATCGGCTCGTCGAAGGTGAGCAGGTCGGCGAACTCGGCGGAGGTGGCCAGCTTCTCCATGTAGACGCAGGGGCCGGGGTCGAACATGGTGCCGCGCTCGGCCAGGGCGATCACCGCGAGGGCGCCACCGAAGCCGCGGGCGGTCAGGGTCGTGCCCTCCAGCGGGTCGACCGCGATGTCGACCACGGGCGGGCTGCCGTCGCCGATCTTCTCGCCGTTGTAGAGCATCGGCGCCTCGTCCTTCTCGCCTTCGCCGATCACCACGATGCCGTCCATCGGGACCGTGTCGAGCAGGATCCGCATCGCGTCGACGGCGGCACCGTCGGCCGAGTTCTTGTCACCCCGTCCTATCCACCGCGATGCGGCCAGGGCCGCCGATTCGGTGACGCGAACCAGCTCGAGAGCCAGGTTGCGGTCGGGCTTTGATCCGGATCGAACATCGTGCGAGATAACACCCATGCGCGGGAGGCTACTCGCCCGCGAGAAATCTCGGCTCCCGGAACACGGTGGGTCGGATTTCCGGTCGACCAACCGGGTTTCCGACCCACCACCCCGGCCGCAGTTTGCGGTGGGTCGGATTTCCGGTGCCACTG
>JAEZIQ010000167.1 GCA_023436605.1 Actinomycetes bacterium
GCTTGTAAATCATCTGTTTGCCTCCATGTCCCGACGGTACCCTAGTTTTCCCGGTTTCGAACCTGGTGGGCCATCCGGCTCTGCAGCGAGAACAGTTCGATGAAGCCGGGGGCCGCGTTCTGGGAGAAGTCTCCGCCGGAAGCCCCGAACGATGCAAGGTTCTCGTCGTAGACCGCGTACTCGGACTTGCGGGCGACCGGAGTGACCGAGCCCTTGTAGAGCTTCAGGGTGACTTCGCCGGTGACGAACTCGTTGGCCGAATCCATGTAGGCGTCGAGGTCGTGGCGCAGCGGCTCGAACCAGAGCCCGGCGTAGACCATGTAGGCCCAGTGGCGGTCGAGCGAGTGCTTGAAGTTGTTCTGGTGGATGGTCGAGACGACCTTCTCCAGATCCTGATGGGCGGTCAGCACCAGCGCCGCGGCCGGCACTTCGTAGATGTCACGCACCTTGAGGCCGACGATGCGGTCCTCGATGTGGTCGACGATGCCGCAACCGTGGCGGCACCCGGCATCGGCGGCCGCCTCGAGCAGTGGCACCAGGTCCATGCGCTCGCCATTGAACGTGACGGGACGACCCTTCTCGAATCCGATCGTCACAAGCTCCGGCTCATCCGGTGCTTCCTCCGGCCGGGTGACCAGCTGGAAGACGTCATCCGGGGGCGGGGTGTCGAGCTGCTCGATCACCTTGCCCTCCGAGGAGCGGCCCCAGAGGTTGTCGTCGATCGAGTAGGGCGAGACCGAGGTGCCGCCCTTGAGGGGAATCCCGTGCTGACGGCAGTACTCGAGTTCTTCCTCGCGACCGATCTGCCAGGCCCGGACCGGGGCAATCATCTTCAACTCGGGATTGAGCGTGGCGACGGTGCCTTCGAGCCGGACCTGGTCGTTGCCCTTGCCGGTGCAGCCGTGGGCGAGCGTGTCGCAGCCGTACTTGGCGGCGACCTCGACCCCGAGCTTGCCGATCAGCGGCCGACCGAGCGAAGTGAATAGCGGATAGCCGCCTCCGTAGAGGGCGTTCGCCTTGATCGCCGGCAGCACGAAGTCCTCGGCGAATTCCTCCCGGGCGTCGATCACTTCGGTGGCGATCGCCCCCATCGACTTCGCCTTGTCGAGGATCGCGCTGTAGTCCTCGCCGGGCTGGCCCAGGTTGACGGTCAGGGTGACCACCTCGGCGTCGTACGCCTCCTGGATCCAGTGCAGCATCACGCTCGTGTCAAGACCTCCCGAGTAGAGCAGGACGACACGGTTGACTTCCTCCGGGCGCGCCTCGTATGAAGCGATCGGTCCCGGCAGTGAATCGAGTGAGATGTCGGTCATCCGGGGCCGATCCCGCCGCTGTTGGTACCCGAGTCCGTGCCGGAGCCCGTGTCGGGTGAAATGCCGCCACTGCCGGTGTCCGTGCCGGTTCCGGTGTCTGTGCCGGTGTCCGGGCTGATGCCGCCCGACCCGTCGGTGCCGTCATCGGGGACATCCGGGGTCACGCCGCCGTCGTTGTCGGTGCCCGTTTCGCCGGTGTCGCCGGTGGGACCGGTCGGAGTGACCGGGACCACGGGAGTCGTCACCGCGGTGTCACCGGTGTCTGAAGTCTTGTCGGAGTCGTCTCCCCCGCCGCTGATCACGATCACGGCGATGATCAGACCGACGATCACCGCAACCAGCACGATGATCAGGTTTCGCAGGTGCTTCTGCTTTTCTTCAGGCGTGTACTGCGGGCCGTCGTCCCGGCGCCTCCGGGGTGGCTCGTCGTTACGCATCACTCTTGTCGGTTCATCACTCAAGGGAGCTCTCCAATCACTTCGATTCGACCGGATGGTATCCGGCCAGCGTGTCTGCCATCACCGCCATGGCGCGGTCGGCTTGCTCATCGGTCAGCACAAAGGGCGGCAGGAACCGGAGCGAGTCGGGACGGGGCGCGTTGGCGACCAGTCCGTTCCCCAGCAGGGCCGCGTTGAGCTCCCCGGCATTGATCCCTTCGTCGAGCCGAACCCCGATCATCAGGCCCCGGCCCCGCACCTCGGCCACGCCGTCCAGAGCGGCCAACTGTTCGCTGAGGCGGGCGCCCAAGGAGCGTATCCGGCGCAGCATCTCCGCATCGTCGACCAGGTCGAGCACGGCAAGCGCGGCCCTGGCGGCCACCGGTCCGGCGGCGAAAGTCGAGCCGTGGTCACCGGCGGTAAGAATCTCTCCGGTTACCGCGTTGCCGACGCAGGCGCCAATCGCGGTGCCGCCACCGAGTGCCTTTGCCGTGGTCAGCACGTCGGGACGCACTGGCCCCTGTTCGTAGGCCCAGAGCGAGCCGGTCCGGCCGATTCCGGTCTGGATCTCGTCGAAGATCAGCAGCGCGCCGACCTCGTCCGCTGCCTGGCGGGCGGCCAAGAGGGTTTCGTCGGAAAGCGGGAAGACTCCGGCCTCGCCCTGGATCGGCTCGATCAGAATGGCCGCCGTGTTTTTCCCGACAGCCTGGCGCAGGGCATCGGCGTCATCGAAGGGAACCGAGCGGAACCCGGGCAACATCGGCGCGAAGTCGGGATTGGCCGCGAGGCCGGGGGTGGCGGAAAGTGAACCGTAGCTTCGCCCGTGGAAATCGTTCTCGAAGGAGATGATCTCCGGCTGCTGGACCCCGCGGGCACGGGCCGCCTTGCGGGCGATCTTGATCGCGGCCTCGTTGGCCTCGGTTCCGGAGTTGCAGAAAAACACCTTGCCGCCCAGCGAGTTCTCGGAGAGGCGCTTGGCCAGCGCGACCATCGGCGCCGTGTAAAAGAGATTCGAAACGTGAAGCAGGTCGCCGGCCTGGGTCCGGATCGCCTCGACCACCGCCGGGTGACAGTGACCGACCGAAGCGACCGAGATGCCAGCCAGGAAGTCGATGTACTCCCTGCCTTTATCATCGAAAAGGAGTGCCCCTTCACCGCGGACGAACTCGACCTCGGCCCGTTTGTAGGTCTGCATCACATAGTTGGCCTCGTCGGCCTTGACCTGCTCGTTCACGGGGTCACCATGGTGCCGATGCCGGCGTCGGTGAACAGTTCAAGCAGCAGCGAGTGCGGCCGACGACCGTCGATGATGTAGGCGTTCTGGGCCCCACCGCGGATCGCGTTGACACAGGCGGTCAATTTGGGACGCATACCCCCGGAGATCGACTCGAGCGCGGCTTCCACTTCGGCCACACTGGTGACCGAAATGCGCGAGGTCTCATCATCCGGGTCGCTCAGCCAGCCGACGATGTCGGTCAGGAAGACGACCTTGAACGCGCCCAGCGCGGCGGCAACCTTGCCGGCCGCCTCGTCGGCGTTGATGTTGTACGAGTTACCTTCGCGATCGGACCCGACCGAGGCGATCACCGGGATGTAATCCTCGGCTATGTGGTTGAGGACGTCGATGTCGACCCGTTCGATGTCACCGACGAAACCGACCTCTTCGGCATTGGCGACCGGGGCCACGTCGAAGAGACCGCCGTCCTCACCGGAGAGACCGACCGCGGGAGATCCGGCCCGGCCGAGACGGGCGACCAGGTCGGCATTCAGTTTGCCGAGCAGGACCATCTTCGCGACCTCGACCGTTTCCGCGTCAGAGACCCGCAGGCCATGCTGGAAGCGGACCTCGATCCCCATCTTGTTCATGTACTTGGTGATCTCGGGACCGCCGCCGTGGATGATCACCGGGTTCAGGCCGACGTACTTGAGCAGGACCACATCGTCGGCGAAGGCCTGGCGCAGGGACTCGTCTCGCATCGCTGCCCCGCCGTATTTGATCACTACCGTCTTCCCGTGGAACTCCCGGATGTAAGGGAGCGCCTCGAGCAGCACGTTGACGTTGCTGTCGTCGAGCGTTGAGTCCATGTTCTTTTCCTCGTTTGGCTGCACTACGTGGTGTATTCGGCGTTGATCACGATGTACTCGTGGGTCAGGTCCGAGAAGTAGACATGCGCGGAACCATCGCCACGGTCCAGGCGGAGGCTCAGGTCGGCTTCCCTCCCCCCTTCGGCGATGTCACCGGCCTCGATCACGTCGGGGCCGAGCTCGCCGATGTCCTGTCCGGCCAGGGCCTGGCCGGCGGCCTGGGCGATCCGGCCCCAGTTGGGGTCGCGTCCGAGCAGCGCCGTCTTGACCAGCGGCGAGTTGGCGATCTTGCGGGCGACCAGTTCCGCCTCCTCCTGGTCGGCGGCTCCGGTCACCTCGACCCGGCCGACCCGGCTTGCCCCCTCCCCGTCGGTGACGATCTCCAAAGCAAGCTGTAGCAGCACGGCATCGAGCAGCCCTTCGGGAAGTTCCCGACCGGAAGTCCCCGAGGCCTGAAGCAGCACGGTGTCGTTGGTGCTCATCTGGCCGTCGACGGTGATTCGTTCAAACGAACCGTTCACGGCCTGGCGCAGCGTCGCTTCCGGATCCGGCACGACGGCATCGGTCTGGACGAAGCAGAGCATGGTCGCGAAGCCCGGTTCGATCATCCCGGCACCCTTGGCCTGGGCCGAAAGGGTGACTCCATCGACGGTCAGCGAAACCCGTTTCGGCCACTTGTCGGTGGTCATGATCGCTTCCGAGAAGGTGACGCCACCATCGGGCATCAGCGAGTCGGCCAGACCACCGATCCCGGAAAGCACCGCTTCCATGTCCATCGGCACGCCGATCACCCCGGTCTCGGCCACGGCCACGCTTTGGCCCTTGAGTCCGACTGCCGCAGCGAGCGCATCCCGCATCGCGAGCGCGTCGATAATTCCCTGTTCCCCGGTTGCCGCGTTGGCGTTGCCGGAGTTGACGATCACGGCCCGGATCTCGTCCTGCCAGAGGCTTTCCCGACAGACCCGGACCGGGGCGGCCGCGGCAGCGTTGGCGGTCAGGAGGATGGCCGAACTCAGCTCTTCGGTCTCGCAGAGGACCGCCCCGAGATCGGTTGCCCCGCCGCCCTTGAGGCCGCAGGCGACGCCCCCGGCCCGGAAGCCCTCGGGCAGCCGGGAGGCGTCGTGGAACTCGACCCCGACCGGTGCTTCGACCCACTTCGAACGGAAAAACTCGTTTTCCGGCGGGACGCTGAGACTCGGGTACTCGCTCATTTCAGTCCTTCTGTTTCGTCGAGGCCGAGCATCAGGTTGAGGTTCTGGATCGCCTGAGAGGAAGCGCCCTTCCAGAGATTGTCGATCGCCGACTCGACCAGGATCCGGTCGTCGGTGACCAGCGGGAAGATGTGGCACTGGTTGGTCTCGCGGACGTCCCTCATGCCCGGCGGCACGTCCCGCAGCCGGATGAAGGGTTCATCCGCGTAGGCGTCGGCAAAGATCCGGTCGAGTTCCTCCTGGGTGACTTCGCGACGGGGGGTCACGTAGCAGCTGACCAGCTCGCCCTGGTCGACCGGGACCAGGTGCGGGACGAAGGTCAACCGTTCGGGGGCAGTGCCGTCCGGAGCGACCTGGCGCAGCTTCTCGGCGATCTCGGGCCGGTGACGATGGCCGGAAGGCTTGTAGGCGCTTACGTTCTCGGTGATCGTCACAAACGAGGTTCCTTCACCACCGCCCCGCCCCGCTCCGGACACTCCGGACTTGGCGTCGATCACCACGTCCTCGATCAGTCCCGCCTCGGCCAGCGGGGCCAGCGCGAGGATCGAGGCCGTCGGATAGCAGCCCGGGTTGGCGATCAGCTCGGCCTGCGCGACCTGATTCCGGTTCAGCTCCGGCAACCCGTAGACGGCACCGTTGAGGAGATCGGGTTCCGAATGAATTCCGTAGGCCTTCTCGTAGTCCGGCAGGCTGTCGAAGCGGAAATCGGCCGAAAGGTCGACCACGATCAGACCCCGTCCCC
>JAEZIQ010000058.1 GCA_023436605.1 Actinomycetes bacterium
GCTTGACACCGGCAGCATCGAGACCGAGCGGTTCAACGTCGGGTCGGCGGCCGCCGGCGATGACCAGGTAATCGACCTCGGCCGAGTTGTCCCCGTATGTGAACCTGACCGAGTTCTCGCCGACTTCGACGTTCTCGACCGGGGTACCGGTTGAGATCTCGATGCCCTGCTTCTTGAAGGTCCGCTCGACCACCCGGACAACATCCTTGTCCTCCGCCGGCAGGATCTGGTCGAGCATCTCGACCAGGATCACTTCAGTTCCGTAGCGGATGTAGGCGGAGGCGATTTCGGAGCCGGAGGCGCCGGCGCCGACCACGGCGATCCTGTCCGGCTGCTCCGGCAGCGACCATGCTCCCCAGGTGTCCAGCACCCGGTCGGAGAACTCGACTCCGGGAATCGCCTGGGCGACCGAACCGGTGGCAAGGATCACCTTGTCGGCGCCGTAGACGGTGTCGCCGACCTTGACGTCACCTTCGGCGGTGAGGCTGCCTTCGCCCTCGATCAGCTTGATCTTGTTCTTGTCGAAGAGACCCTTGACACCGCTGGAAAGGCTGGCCGACACGTCGGTGCGGCGCTGGCCGAGCGCCTCCCAGTCGAGCTCGACACCCTGGACCTTGACCCCGATGTCGGCGCTGTTCTTCGCATCGTCGAGTACCTCTGCTGTGTGCAGCATGGTCTTCGCCGGAATGCACGCGTAGTTGAGGCAGCGGCCTCCGGTCTTGTCCGACTCGACCACCGCGGTGGACTTGCCGAGCTGGGCGGCGCGGATCGCGGCCACGTAGCCACCCGGTCCGGCGCCGATAACGATTACGTCGAAAGATTCATCAGCCATGGTCAGCCGAGACTACCGGAGCAGCCTCGGCTGATTCACTGGGAACCGGGGCGTTCGGGCATCTGGATCCGGGCCATCGCCTTGACCATGAACCAGAAAAGCACCGATAGTCCAACCACGAGGATCAGCGTGCCGATGATCTGGATCAGGGTCGGAGCCGTGACCATGCCGAGCACACCGCCCATGATCAGAAGAACGAGCAGCATCTGGAAGCCGAGCACCGCCCAGTACTTGGCCTTCCACATCCCCCAGGCCATGGCCGAGATGACCAGGGCAAACAAAGCCCACTGGGCGACGTTCACGTCCTGGCCTCCGGCGTCGGCTCCGGTTACGAGCGCGTAGATCGCCGAGCCCCAGAGCAAAACGCTGATCACCGTCGAGACGAGCGCCCCAACCGTGACCACGGTCGGCCTTTCGCCTTCGGCCAGCGGAACCAGCGCATCCCGGGCGGCCTGGTTCTTGACTTCAGCCTTGGCGTAGCCGGCCTTCATGGCGTCGGCTCCGGACTGTTTCGGCTGCCCGTTGCCGGAACCGTTGGCCAACGGGTCGACGGCACGGGCCCCCCGCTGCTTTCGCCGGGCGGGTTTCTTCGGGTCCTGCTCAGCCACCGGGCAGCACCTCTTCGCCGACCGCCGCGAAGGAGCGGCGCAGGCTGGCGGCGACCGCGGCAGGGTCGGCCGCGTCCCGGATCGCCCGGACCACGCAGAGTCGCCTCGCTCCGGCCTCGAGCACATCCACAGCGTTGTCAGGATCGATACCGCCGATCGCGAAGAAGGGAAGGGTCGCGGTCGTGGCGGCGTGGCGGATCAGCTCGAGCCCAACGGCCGGCCGGCCCGGTTTGGTTGGGGTCTCGGTGATCGGGCCGACGCTGATGTGGTCGATCGGCACCCCGTCACGCACGGTCTGGTGGGCCGCGGCGATCTGCTCCTCGGAGTGAGTCGAGAGCCCCAGCAGGTGATTCGGTCCGATGATCTCCCGGGCCTCGGCCACCGTCATGTCTTCCTGTCCGATGTGGACGCCGTCGGCTCGCACCGACATCGCGAGCTCGGGGTCGTCGTTGAGGATGAAGGGAACTCCGTACGTGTCGCAGATCCGGCGGAAGGTGTCGGCTGCGCGTTCGATTACCCGGGTCCCGGCTTCTTTCTCGCGGAGCTGAACGATGTCCACACCGCCGTCGAGGGCCGCCCGGAGGAGCGGTTCCGGGTCCTGCCCGTTCGGGGTGGCGTCGCAGACGAAGTAGAGCCTGGCGGTCCGCAGGCGTTCACGCCGCAGATTGCCGGCACCTTCGCTTGGCTCGAAGCTCATGGCCTGAGGATAGAGGCCGGTAAGCTAGGACCACCTGCGGGAGCCCTTAGCCCGGGCTGAGAGGGTGGCGCCGAAGCCACCGACCGCCTGAACCTGATCCGGGTAATTCCGGCGAAAAGGGAAAGGGCAGCCGGCTCCGCAGGGACCGGATGAAAAAGGAAAACTCGAACAGCAAAGCCGATGTGATCGTGGTCGGAGCCGGCCTGATCGGACTGGCCGCTGCCTGGGAGATCTCCGGCCGCGGCGCCAAGGTGACCGTGGTCGAACGGGACGCTCCGGGCTGCGGTGCGACGCGGGTGGCCGCCGGAATGCTGGCTCCGATCGGCGAGCTCGACTTCGGGGAACCGGAGCTGCTCGGGATGAACCTCCGCTCGCGTGAGCTCTACCCGGACTTCATCGCCGCGATCGAATCGGCGACCGGTCTCGATACCGGGTTTCGGCACACCGGCGCCCTTCACGTCGCACTTGATCGCGACGAGGCAGGGGAGCTAAAGCGGGTGATGGAACTGCAAAAGGGCCACGGGCTCGATTCGAGGTGGCTCGGTCCGATGGCCGCCCGTGACCTCGAACCTGGCGTAAGCCCTTCCCTGGCTGGCGCGGTGCTGGTCGAAGATGACGCGGTGGTCGATCCGCGGGCCCTGGTCGAAGCCCTCCGGGTTGGCCTGGCCGGTCGCGGAGTGTCGATCGAACGGGCCGAGGTCACCGGGCTGATCCGGGAGAACGGCGGCCAGGTTGCCGGAATCGAGACATCGGTAGCGAGCCTCGAGGCCCCAATCGTGCTGGCCGCCCCCGGGGCGGAAGCCGGTGTGGCCGGATGGCTGCCCGAGGAAGTGCGGCCGCCGGTCCGCCCGGTCAAGGGCCAGGTGGTCGAGCTTCAGGGTGATCCGGAAGATCCCGCCTGCAGCCGGATCCTCGGGTCGGAACGGGTTTACATCGCGCCCCGGCCGGATGGGCGACTGATCCTCGGTGCCACGGTGGAAGAGATGGGTTTCGATCGCCGGGTCACCGGCGGCGGGGTCCACGAGCTGCTGCGGGAGGCCTATCGCCTCCTGCCTGACGTCGCCGAGATGGAGTTCCTCGGTGCGACCGCCGGACTCCGGCCCGGCACGCCCGACAACCTGCCGGTGATCGGCAACACCGCGATCGAGGGTCTTGTACTCGCCACCGGCCACTACCGCAACGGGATCCTGCTGGCTCCGGTCACGGCCGTCGCGGTAGCTGATCTGATCGCTGGCCAGGAGTCCGATGCCGTTGCCGCCGCCAGGCCGGACCGGTTCACAAGACAGGAGACGAAGTAAGTGCAGATCGAACTGAATGGACGCCCGACCGAGGTGCGCGAGGGAACGACCATCGCCGAGGTGATCGGACTGGTCGGCGGCGATCGGATCCCCGAGGACCGCCGCGGCGTGGCGGTCGCGCTTGACGGTGAGGTCGTGCCGCGTTCTTCCTGGGAGTCGACCAGGCCGGACGAAGGAGCGTCGATCGAAGTGGTCGCGGCGATCCAGGGCGGTTCGGGCGAGCATGACCTCGATCGGTGGGAGCTTGGCGGGCGGACCTGGAACTCGCGTCTGATCGCCGGCAGTGGGGGCTTCCGCTCGCTAGAGGCGATGGAAAGCGCCCTTGCTCTTTCCGGGACCGAGATCATCACGGTCGCGCTGCGCCGGCTCGACCCTGAAGCCCAGGGTTCGGTCATGGACGTGATCCGCAAGCTCGACCTTTTCATCCTGCCCAACACCGCCGGCTGTTACACCGCCCGCGACGCGGTTCGCACCGCCCGGCTCGCCCGCGAAGCGTTCGAAACCGAGTGGGTGAAACTCGAGGTGATCGGGGACGACCGGACCCTGCTGCCCGATGCCCCCGAGCTGCTGCGGGCGGCGGAGGAACTGGTCGCCGACGGATTCACGGTGTTGCCCTACACCAACGATGATCCGATCCTCGCGGCCCGCCTCGAAGCGGCCGGCTGCGCGGCGGTGATGCCGTTGGGAGCCCCGATCGGCTCCGGCGCGGGGATCCGCAACCCTTACAACATCTCGATCATCGTCGAGAAAGCAAAGGTGCCGGTGATCCTCGACGCCGGGATCGGCACCGCCTCCGATGCCACCCTGGCCATGGAGCTTGGCTGCGATGCCGTGCTCCTGGCCAGCGCTGTTTCCCGGGCGGAAAATCCGGACCTGATGGCCACCGCGATGAAGTACGCGGTCCGCGCCGGCCGCGCCGCCCGGGAAGCGGGCCGCATCCCGAAGCGGCTCTACGCCGAGGCCAGCACTCCCGAAGAGGGTTTGCCGGGCCTCGGCTAGTAGAGAAGAGTGCCCCCTCTGGGATTCGAACCCAGGACTCACAGGTTAAAAGCCTGCAGCTCTAACCAACTGAGCTAAGGGGGCCTCCGAATCTTTGCACTCGACCGGTTTTCCCGGCGTCCCGGGGCCAGGTTTGTCAAGATTGAAACGTCAGGCACCGTCCCTCGTTCCTCCCGGAGGAGAACCTTGAAGTCAGCATCCGTCGCGCGCCAGAGCGCTTTCCTGTCGTACCCGATTCTTCTTGTGGCGCTCGTAGCCACTCTCCTTCTGGCTCCCGCAGCCAGGGCGGGCACCGTCGTGGCGGACACCGGCTTTCGTCCCGGCGTCAACGGATTCTCGTTCGAGAACTACGGCGGAGGCGACTACAAGAACCTGGACGTTGCCGAGGTCCAGAAGATCTTCGGTCGGGCTGCCTGCATTTCGGGGAAGGGCGCGACCTGCGTTCTCAACCCCGGCGTGCGGAACTGGATGAACACGATCAACGGGTACATGGACGGCGGCCACTGCTACGGGTTCTCCGCCTTGGCCCAGTACATCTACAACGGACAGCTCCCTCGCTTCGGGTACAGCTCCCTGGCCGCTTTCGGAGGTGGCCCCAACCCCTTCGACCTGGGTGTCGAAAACGGGCGCCTGCAGCGCTCGATCGCCAGGTCGTTCGCGTTCCAGATTCTGCCTTCCGTGAACAGCCAGAGCGTCCGCGGAACTCCGAACCGAGTGCTCCGGCACCTGATTGACAACCTCGAGAACAGCTCGGGCGAAGCCTGGAACCTGATGATCTTCCAATGGGGAATGCAGGCCGGTCACGCGATCACGCCCTACGCGGTCGAGCGTATGGGTGACGGGATATTCCACATCCACGTCTACGACAACAACTGGCCCGACGATGCGAACCGTCGCGTGATCGTGAACACGAGGAAGAACACCTGGCGTTACCGCTCCTCGATCAACCCCAACGTCACGGAGGCCGATTACGTCGGCAACGCCCGGTCGAACAGTCTTTTCCTACGTCCGAACAAGCCGGCCCTGGGCATCCAGCCCTGCACCGCCTGCTACGGCCGGCAGGGCGCTCATTCCCGTTTCAATCAGATCACCCTCTCGGGAACTGCCGACGAGCATGCCCGGCTGCTGATCACCGATTCGAAGGGTCGCCAGACCGGCAACCTGGGCGGACGCCTGATCAACCAGATCCCAGGCGCGAAAATCCTGCCCCAGGCTTCGTCCCCGATCAAGTTCGCCGCCGACGGGACGATCGAGACGATCAGTGACAGCCCCGAACCGGTCTACCTGATCCCCAAGGGTCTCAAGGTCCGGATCCGGATCGACGGCCGCGACATGACCGTGAGAGACCGGGAGTCGCTGGGCGTGGTCGGGCCGACCTTCGACTCGACTGTCGAGAACCTGAAGATGGGTCCGGGCAAGGTCGCCTACGCGACACTCGCCCCGAAGAAGCAGACCCTCTCGATCACCGGAGCCAGCGGTGAATCCTCGCCCAAGGTCACCTTCGGTGCCCAGAGCAGCCGGGCTGCCTACCGGATCAAGGCGAGCGCACTCGGAGCCGCTCCGCGCTCTACCTTCTTCTTCGCCAAGAAGCAACGTTACCGGCTGCTGCGAATCGGCAAGAAGGCGAGCGGTCCCCAGGACTGGAAGGTTGTGATCAACAAGGTCAGCGCTCAGGGCGAGACAAGGTTCGTCCGCAACTATCGTCTGCGTGGCAACCAGGTCGCTTTCCTCTATTACGGCCCGCTGGCCGCCGGGAAACGTGCCTATGTGGTGATCGCATCGGCGAATGGCGACCGGGTGAAGCTTCTGAAACTGCGAGAAGTACGGGCCAAGGGCTAGGAGACCTGACAAATGATGAAGAAGTCGCTGTTCACGCTGCTGTTCTCCCTGCTTGCCACGCTCGCGTTCACGACGTCCTCGCAGGCCGGCACTATTGTCGCCGACTCGGGTTTCCGGGTTGATCCGAACGGGTTTTCGTTCAAGAACTACGGCGGCAGTTCCGGCTACTCGAACCTGGACGAGCACGAGATGCAGCGACTGTTCGGGGCTTCCGTCTGCCTGACGGGCCGGGGAACGGAATGCGTCCTCACCTCCGCCGCCCGCGCCTGGATGGACAGCCAGAATGAAGATATGGAGGGCGGGCACTGTTATGGGTTTTCGGCGCTTGCGAACCTGATCTACAAGGGCCAGATCACCCGCTTCGGCTACCCCTCCATCGAGTCGCTCGGCGGCGGGCCCTTCACCTTCGACCTGCCGATTGAGAACAACCGGCCGCTCCAGGGCGCAATCGCCCGCGCGTTCGCTACCCAGACTCTTCCGTCGGTGATCGCGGGAGGAGTCTACGGTCGCCCGACCGAGATCCTCGACACGCTGCTCAAGGAACTCAATCCCGTCGAACGCGAGAGCTACCAGCTCGGAATCTTCAAGCGCGGGTATGAAGGCGGGCACGCGATAACGCCATACGCCGTGGAAGCCATGGGCGACGGCATCTTCCATGTCCACGTGTACGACAACAACTGGCCCGGCGATGAGTCACGTCGCCTGATCATCGACCGCAACGCTGACACCTGGTCCTATTACGCCTCTCAGAATCCTGACCGACCGCAGGCACTCTACGAAGGCGACGCGAAATCCCAGACACTCATCCTGAAGGCGACCCGGCCCAGCCTCGGTATCCAGGATTGCCCCTTCTGCGGCGGCCGTCAGGGTGGCAGGTCGATGTACACCCAGGTGACGATCTCCGGGGGGTCGTTTGAGAGTGCCCGCCTGCTTTTCACCGACCGCAAGGGCCGCAAGACCGGATACATCGGCGGCCGGTTCGTCAACCGGATCCCTGGCGCGAAGATCCTTCACCGCGTTTCCAACTATCAGGACACGCTCGAGCCGATCTACCTTATTCCGCGGAAATCATGGTTCAAGGTCAGGGTCAGCGGGCACGCCCTGAAGTCGCCGGTCAGGCAAAGTCTCTCGATGGTCGGACCGACCTTCGACGCCACCGTGAACGACATCCGGATCAAGCCCGGTCAGGTCGCTCACGCGACGCTCGCCCCGCGACGCCAGCGGCTCGCGTTTGGCGCGACCACGCTGGACGAGTATCCCGAGGTCGATTTCGGAGCCCAGTCGAAGCAGGTGTCCTACGCGATCCGTTTCCAGGTTGACCAGGAACCACGAGGGACCAAACTGGTCTTCACCAAGTCGCCGCGATACGGCCTGCTCCGGGTCGCGGCCGCGAAGAAGAATCCTCGCCTGTTCGCCGTGGTGATCCAGCGCTTCGCAAAGCGTGGCGATGCGACCTTCGCGAGGACCTACCGGCTCCGCGGCAAGGAGCAGGCTTACCTCGCGTATGGCCCGCTGGCCAGGCCGAACGGTCTGGCCCGGATCGTCGTCGCCAACCCACGAACCGACAAGATCCGAACCCTGAAAGTCACCCGGGCCGAGTAAGCAGTCGGGCCGGCGACCGGCCCGACTGCTGGCTAGTGCCTGAAGTGCCGGTGGCGGGTGAAGACCATCGCGGTCTCGGTGTCGTCGCAGGCTTCGATCACTTCGGCGTCCCGCTTTGAGCCGCCGGGCTGGATGACTGAGGTCGCTCCGGCTTCGATCGCCAGGCTGGGGCCGTCGGCGAAGGGGAAGAAAGCGTCGGAGGCCATCGCGCAGCCGGCCAGCAGGTCGTCGGCCTCTTCGCCGTGGGCGTCGCGGCACTTCTCGATCGCCAGCCGGCTGGAGTCGACCCGGCTCATCTGACCGGCCCCGATCCCGAGGGTGACTCCGTCCTTGGCGAGCACGATCGCGTTCGACTTGACGTGTCGGCAGACGGTCCAGGCGAAGAGCATGTCTTCCCAGGCCTGCTCGGAAGGCTGGGCCTTGGTCACGACTTCCATCATCTCCCGCTGTTCCGGTTCGCCGTCGCGGTCCTGGACCAGGATGCCGCCACGAACCCGCTTGATGTCCTTCTCGCGGGAATCGGGGAAGCGCGGCGATTCGTCGGTGAAGATGCGGATGTTCTCCTTCTGCTGAAGGATCTCGAGGGCCTCGGGCTCGTAGCCCGGCGCGATCAGGACCTCGACGAAGTTCTTGTGGAGCGACTCGGCCAGGGGAACGTCGATCTTCTGGTTGATCGCGATCACGCCACCGTAGGCGGAGACAGGGTCACAGTCCCGGGCCCGTTCGTAGGCGTCGAGGCCGGAATCGCCGATCGCCACGCCGCAGGGGTTGTTGTGCTTGACGATCACGCAGGCCGGACCTTCGAGGTCGGCCAGAAGCTTGCGGCAGGAGTCGAGGTCGAGCACGTTGTTGAATGAGAGCGCCTTGCCATGGTGCTTCGACATGCCGGTCAGGACGTTGCTGTCGAGGCCGACCTGCGCGTAGAGCGCCGCCCGCTGGTGCGGGTTTTCGCCGTAGGAAAGGTCGAGCAGCTTCTCGAAGGCCAGCACCCGATGCTCGGGAAAAGCTTCGTAGGACTCGGAAAACCAGGCCGAGATCGCGGCGTCGTAGCGGGCGGTCTGGGCGAAGGCCTCGTTGGCGAGCCAGTGCCGGGTCGAGGCGGAAACCTCGCCGCCGGTCTCGTTCATCTCCTCGATCACGGCGTCGTAGCACTCGGGCTTGACCAGCACGACCACGTCCTCGTGGTTCTTGGCCGCGGCGCGGATCATGGTCGGGCCGCCGATGTCGATGTTCTCGATTGCTTCCTGCGGGCCGACGTCCTCGCGGGCGATGGTCTGCTCGAACGGGTAGAGGTTGACGCAGACCAGGTCGATCGGCGGGATCGATTCCTCTTCGAGGACCTCCATGTGGGAGGAGTCGGAACGGCGGGCGAGCAGCCCGGCGTAGATCTTCGGGTGGAGGGTCTTGACGCGGCCGTCCATGATCTCCCGCTGACCGGTGAACTCGGAGACGTCGATCACAGTCAGGCCGGCGTCTCGCAGTGCCTGCGCGGTGCCACCGGTGGAGAGGATCTCGACCCCGAGTTCCGCCAGCGCCCTGGCGAAGTCGGCGATTCCGGTCTTGTCCGAGACCGAGATCAGTGCACGCCTGACCTTTACCGGTCCATTGGTCGGATCCATGTTGTCCATATCAACCCTCGTGTTCGTTTCGAAGCGCCCGGGGAAACGACCGGGTCACTTTGCTCGTGTGACGTTTACCTTGCGCGGCTCGTCCTCGGCGATCCTAACTTCGCCACGGGCAATCATGCCGATCGCCTCCGGGTAGATCTCGTGCTCGACCGCGTGGATTGCCGCTTCGAGCTCGTCCCGGTCCCAATTTGCGGGAACTTCCACTGCCTTCTGGATGATCACCGGTCCGGTGTCGGTCCCTTCGTCGACGAAGTGGACGGTCACCCCGGTCACCTTCACTCCGTGATCGAGCGCCTGACCGATCGCATCGAGTCCGGGGAAGGAGGGAAGCAGCGCCGGGTGGACGTTGACGATCCGGCCCCGGAAGCGGGAGACAAAAGATGGTGAGACGAGCTGCATGTATCCGGCCAAAGCGATCAGCTCGGCGCCAGTCGACTCGATCCAGTCGCCCATTGCCAGGTCCCGTGCCTCGCGGTCCTCGAAATCATCGCGCGGAAAGACGGCAGTCGTAATCTTCGCGGCCGTGGCCCGTTCGAGCGCGTAGGCGCCTGGCTTGTCGGAGCCGACACCGACCACCTCGACCTCGCCGCGGCCATGAAGCCGGTCAAGGATCGCCTGAAGGTTGGTTCCGCCACCGGAGGCCAGCACCACAACGGGAAATGAAGAGGACGAACTCACGCCCGCCATCTTCCCTGATCCGGTTCGACCCATGTAACTACCTCGGACATCGGAGCACTCGGTCAAATCGAAGCGGCTCTTCGTGGCGATAATGACCCATTTGGGCCTTCTCGTTTTTCAACTTGCCGGTCAGCCGGCCCTGACGGCCCGGAAGCTGGGCTAGCGGATGACGGGGAGGACGGCGATCTGTTCGAGGTCGAACTTGCCGTCGGCTTCGTCGGGGTCGTCACCGAGAGGGTAGTTGCCGGTGAAGCAGGCGTCGCAGTGGACGTCGGCCGGGGTGCCTACCGCTTCATAGACGCCTTCCATCGAGAGGTAGGCGAGCGAGTCGGCACCGATGTGTTCGGCGATCTCCTCGACGGTCCGGTTGTGGGCGACCATCTCCTCGCGGGCCGACATGTCGACGCCGTAATTGCAGCCGTAGCGGATCGGCGGGGCGGAAATCCTCAGGTGGACTTCCTTGGCGCCGGCGTCACGCAGCATGCCGACGATCTGTCGGGTCGTGTTGCCGCGGACGATCGAGTCGTCGACCACGACCACGCGCTTGCCGGAAATGATCTCCGGCAGCGGGTTGAACTTCATGCGGAGGCCGTGCTTGCGGAGCTCCTGACCGGGCTGGATGAAGGTGCGGGCTACGTAGCGGTTCTTGATCAGGCCGTCGTCCTGCGGCAGGCCGGAGGCGCGGGCGTATCCGCGGGCGGCCGGGGTGCCGGAGTCGGGCACGGCGATGACCAGGTCGGCCTCGGCCGGGGCCTCGCGCCAGAGGATTTCTCCCATCTGTCCGCGGACCTCCTGCAGGCGCTTGCCTTCGAGGATCGTGTCCGGCCGCGAGAAGTAGATGTGCTCGAAGACGCACATCGCGGTCCGCTCGGACTTGATCACCTGCCGCGACTCGAGGCCGCGCTCGCTCAGGGAGATCATCTCGCCCGGGCTGACCTCGCGGACCAGCTTGGCGCCGATGATGTCGAAGGCGCAGCTCTCGGAAGCGAAGACGTAGCTGCCGTCGGGCAGCTGGCCCAGCGAAAGCGGGCGGATGCCGAAGGGATCGCGGAAGGCGACGATCGCGTGCTTGGTCATGACCACGGTCGAGTAGGCGCCTTCGAGCTGCGGCATCACGTTGGCGACCGCGTCCTCGATGTAGCGGCCGTAGTCGCTGGAGATCAGGGCGGCGATGATCTCGGAGTCGGTCGTTCCGCGGAACTCGAGGCCCTTGCGGCGCAGGCGGTTGTAGAGATCGACCGCGTTGGTCAGGTTGCCGTTGTGGGCGAGAGCCAGTTCACGGCCGTCATCGCGCCAGATCGGCTGGGCGTTCTCCCAGGAGCCGCCGCCGGTGGTCGAGTACCGGACGTGGCCGATCGCCATGTCTCCGGTCAGGGCGCGGAGCTTGTCCTCGTCGAAGACCTGGGAAACGAGGCCGGCGTCCCGCATCGTGGTGATGTGGCCGCCCTCGCAGGTGGCGATTCCGGCCGATTCCTGGCCACGATGCTGGAGTGCGTACAGGCTGAAGTACGCCAGACGGGACACATCGTGTCCGGGGGCATACACACCGAAGACACCACACTCGTCGCGTGGTCCCTCGCGGTCCAGGTCGATCCGCTCAGTCACAGGTCAGGCCACCAACAATTCAAAAGGACAAAGGAGCAGGCGGTCTGCCTGCATTAGGAGATTAGCAGCGCACTCGACTATCCCCGCGTTTCCAGCGCAAAATAGCCGCAAATCAGGAGAGTGGCTTCTCTCACGACACCTGGGGCGACCTGAAGGTCACCCGGCCGCCCCGAGGTTGGCCCGGGTCCGGACCGGGTAGCTCGAACCTATGGCGGGCGGGACAGGTTTCAGTTCACAGGACGCCCAGTCCGACTTCTCGAAAGCCCGTCGGGGCCAGAAGCTCCGCGCCCTCATCGCAAAGATCAAGGGTGGTGGCCGACCGATTCTCTTTCTGGACGACGTAACCGAAGCCCTCGGCCGGACCGGGATCCGCCGGCTCGGACTGCGTTCGATCCCGATCGACTCGATCGTCGGCACGGTTGACCGCGGGCACGGCTTCGACGGAGAGTTCAGGCCAACCACCAAGCGGGTGCGGAACCGCTGGGAGCGGATCGCCAGGGCTGCCCGCCGCGGGGAGAGCTTCCCCCCGATCGACGTCTACCGGATCGGCACGGTCCACTTCGTAGAGGACGGCCACCACCGTGTCTCGGTCGCGCGCCAGCTCGGCAATGAGGTAATCGAAGCCAGGGTGACCGAGATCCAGACCCGGATCCCACCCAGTGAGATCGGCCTGACCGCTTCAAGTTACCGCTCCTAGAAGGCCTTGCTTCCCTTTTCACTGCGTAGTGGCGGGAAAAGGGAAACAGCATCGTGGGCGAAGGCGAAATCGGCGTTCACGACTTGAGGCGCTCGCCTGTTTCAGGGTCGAAGAGGAGAAGGCGCTGCGGGTCGACCCAGAGCTTGAGGCTCTCGCCGCGCTTCGCCTTGCTTTCCGGTGACAGGCGGGTCACGACCTGATTGGTGTCACCGCCAGCCAATTCCTCGAGACCGGCCTCCGAGGCGGCCTGCTCGACCTTGTCGACCTGGTCACTGCCGGCGTTGAAGTAGGCGTAGAGCTCGGAGCCCATCGACTCGACCAGGTCGATCTTCGCCTCGAAGGTGACGCCTTCGCCGAGATGTTCACCGACCAGTTCCGCGTCCTCGAAATTCTCCGGTCTCAGGCCACAGATCACTTCACGCTCGCCGGAGCTGCCGGCCGCGCCCTTCAGCTCCTCGGTCAGCGGCAGGGTCGCGAACGGCAGCTCTACCTCGTCGCCCTTGATCTGCCCGTGGACGAAGTTCATCGAGGGGGAACCGATGAAGCCGGCGACGAACAGGTTGACCGGATCGTTGTAGAGATTGGCCGGGGTGTCGACCTGCTGCAGCACCCCGCTCCGCATTACCGCGACGCGGTCACCGAGGGTCATCGCCTCGGTCTGGTCATGGGTCACGTACACGGTTGTGGTGCCGAGCCGGGACTGCAGTTCGGCCACCTCGGTCCGCATCTGGACCCGCAACTTCGCGTCGAGGTTGGACAGCGGCTCATCCATCAGGAAGGCACTGGGGTCACGCACGATCGCCCGTCCCATCGCGACCCGCTGCCGCTGGCCGCCGGAGAGGTTGGCCGGCCGGCGATCCAGGTGCTCGGTCAGGTCCAGCGTCTTTGCCGCCTCCTCGACCTTCGCGTCAATCTCCTTCTGGTCGACCTTGGCCAGCTTGAGGGCGAAGCCCATGTTTTCCCGCACCGTCATGTGGGGGTATAGGGCGTAGTTCTGGAAGACCATGGCGATGTCCCGGTCCTTCGGGGCTTTGTTGTTGACCACCTCGCCGCCGATCTTCAGCTCGCCGTCCGAAATGTCTTCAAGCCCGGCGATCATGTTGAGCGCGGTCGACTTGCCGCAGCCCGAGGGACCGACGAGGATCATGAACTCCCCGTCCTGGATTTCGAGATCCATCGACTTCACGGCTTCGTAGCCGTCGCCGTATTTCTTGGTTACGTGGTCGAGGACGATGTCTGCCATTTGTGGTCCTGGTCCTTTCCGGCCCGGAGGCCTAGCCCTTGACGGCTCCAGAGGTAAGTCCCGCCACGATCCGGCGCTGGAACAGCAGGACGAAGATGATGATCGGCACGGTGACGATCACTGCCGCGGCCGCGATCGAGCCGGTCGGCTGGGTGAAGGTCGAGTCGCCGGTGAAGAAGGCGAGCGCTGCCGGCACGGTGCGGGAAGCATCGGATGAGGTCAGCGAGATCGCGAAGAGGAAGTCATTCCAGGCGAAGATGAAGACGAGGATCGCCGCCGTGAACATGCCCGGCGCAGCCAGCGGCACGATCACCTTGGTGAAGGCCTGGAAGGGGGTGGCGCCATCAACCTGGGCTGCCTTCTCGAGATCCCACGGGATCTCCCGGAAGAAGGCGACGAGGGTGTAGATCGCCAGTGGCAGGGAGAAGGTCAGGTAGGGGATGATCAGACCGGGCCAGGTGTCGTAGAGCCCGAGGGTCCGCCACATGTCAAACAGCGGGCCGACCGTGGAAATCGGCGGGAACATGGCGATCGCCAGAGCGCCGGCCAGCATGATCGTGCGGCCCGGGAAGTCAAGCCGGGCGATCGCGTAGGCCGCGAAGCTGGCGAGGATGATCGAGACGAAGGTGGTGATCAGCGCGATTCCGAGCGAGTTGATCAGCGGCTTGATGAACGGGCTTTCGGAGATGCCTCCCTTGAAGAGGCTCTCGTAGTTCTCGAACGAGAACTCGGTCGGGATGAACGACTGGTCGGTGATCGTGGCCGGCGTCTTGAACGAGAGCGAGATGATCCAGAGCACCGGCACCAGGGCAAAGATCAGGACCAGCACCAGGGCAATCGTCCAGAGCGTTTTCTCCTTGCCGGTGTGTTCCATCACGCCTTCCCGCTTTCAGGTTGCCGGGCACCGAGTCCCTTGACGAAGATCACGGCGATCACCAGCACGCAGATGAAGATCAGTACGGAAACCGCCGAGCCGAGGCCGAGGTTGAGCCGGGAGATCAGCTGCTGGTAGCCGAGTATCGAGACCGACTGGGTGTCCTGCGCCCCGTTGGTCATGATGAAAATCGTGTCGAAGATCCGGAAGGCATCCAGGGTCCGGAAGAGCAGGGCGACCAGGATCGCCGGCTTCATGAGCGGCAGGGTGATCCGGACGAAGCGTTGCCACGCACTGGCCCCGTCAACCTTGGCGGCGTTGTAGAGGCCGTCGTCGATCGTGGTCAGCCCGGCCAGCAGCAACAGGGCCATGAAGGGGGTCGTCTTCCAGACTTCCGCCATGATGATCACCGCGAAAGCCGAGAAGCGTTCACCGAACCAGTCCTTGTCCTCGGCGATGAAGGGCAGGTGGTTGACGAAGCCGGTGTCGGGAGCGAAGGCGAACTGCCAGGAGAACGCGGCGACGACGGTGACGATGCCGTACGGAATCAGGACAGAGGTGCGGACCACGCCGCGACCGAAGATCGCCCGGTGCATGACCAGCGCGATCGCCATGCCGAGACAGAGTTCGATCGAGACCGAGATGACGGAGAGGAAGACCGTGTTGAAGAGGTCGGTCCACCAGAGGTCGGAGGTCAGGACCGCGACGTAGTTGTCGAAGCCGACGAAGCCGCCTTCGTCCGGAAAACGGAGGTCGACCTGCTGCAGCGAGAGCACTATCGCGTAACCGATCGGGTAGGCGGTGACGGCAAGCATCGCGATCGCCGCCGGGGCGCAGAGCAGCCAGCCGAGCCGGCGTTCGGATTTCGCCCGATCCGAGATCGCTGTCTTCGCCTGACTCACAGCAGGCCCTCCCGTTTGACTCCCTGCTCGACCTTGTCCTTCAGCTCGTCGTAGGCCGGGGCCGGGTCATCCGGGTCGATCTTGGTCGGTGGGTGAAGGGCGGACTGGATCGCCAGGCTGACGTCCTGGTAGGCCGGGGTGACCGGGCGGGGGCCCGCCGTTTCGATCGATTCCCGGACCAGGTCGGCGAAGCCGGGGAAGGCCTTCTTCACGACCTTGGTGTCGTAGAGCCCGGAACGGGCCGGGGCGAGGCCATCGAGTTCGGTGACCGTCAACTGCTGCTCGGGCGCGGTCAGGCACTTGGCCGCTTCGACCGCGAGCTCGGGATTCGTCGAGTAGGAGCTGATGCCCAGGTTGAAACCACCCAGGGGCGGCTTGCTCTCGCGACCGGGTTCGATCCCGGGGTAGCGGGCGGCGCCCATGTTCTTGGCGACGTCGGGGGCGTTCTCGCCGGCGCTGCCATAGGCGAAGGTGTAGTTGACCATGAAGGCGGCGCCGGCTTCGAAGCCGAGCCGGGAGGTGTCCTCATCCGAGGTCGTCAGGTTGGGTGCGGCGGCCGAAGAGTTGGCCATCAGCCCCATCGAGGCCAGCGCCTTCTCGGTTGGTCCCCGAGCGAGGTCGACCGTGGTCGGGTCCGAGAGGACCTGGGTGCCGGCCGACTCGATCATCGCGTTGGCCCAGACCGTGAAGCCTTCGTACTTGTTGGCCTGGATCTGGATCTGGCCGCCGTTGGCCGGGCCGAGCTTCTCCGCCATACGGACCATCTCGTCCCAGGTCTCGGGGGCTTTCGGCACCAGGTCCTTGCGGTACCAGAGCAACTGGGTGTTCGAGTTGAAGGGGGCGCCGTAGAGGTCACCTTCGTAGCTGGCGGTCTCGATCACCGGATCAAAGACACCCCTGGTCACTTCCTTTGCGTCACCGTCGTTCCATTTGCGGATCCAGCCCGCGTTGGCGAACTCCGCGGTCCAGACCACGTCCATGCCGATCAGGTCGATCGAGTCGTCCTCGGCCCCGAGCCGCCGCACGAGCTGCTCGCGCTGCTGGGAGGCATCGGTCGGCAGCAGTTCCAGGTCGATGTCGTACTTGCCGCCGGACTGTTTCGAGCAGGTTTCGGCGACCTTCTGGATCGATCCGCCGGGCTGAATCGCGATGAACCACTTGAGCGAGGTCGGGCCACCGTCATCGCCTCCACAACCGGCGAGGACCCCGGCCACGAGGACCCCGGCACAGACGATGCTCGTGAGGCGTGCCCGTCTCCTTCCTCTCATGCGAAGTTGGCTACCCGCTTGCCGGATCGGTCAATCAGTTGCTGCAGGAATCCTTGCGGTCCTTGCATTTCCGGGGGCGGCTGCCGAAGCTCGATTCATGCGCGTGATCCGATCAGTCGGAGCGGCGCTACTGATCGTGGTGACCGTGGCGGCGGCAGGGCCGGCTCCGGCAAACGCAACACCGGCCAGCGTGGCCGCCCTGCAGGCGGCTCTGGACTCGCTTGGCCTTTACCGCGGCCAGGTCGACGGGATCAAAGGTCCGCTCACCCGTCGTGCGGTGATCGTCTTCCAGCGCCGACACGGTCTCCAGGTCGACGGCATCGCTGGTCCCCGGACCCGACGGGCCCTGGGCTGGCGCGGTCGCCCGGCCCTCGGCAGCCGGATGATGCGACAGGGTCACCGGGGCTGGGACGTAGCCGCCCTCCAGTTCCTCCTGCAACGTGCGGGTCACGGACCCGGCCGGGCGGACGGCATTTTCGGGCCCCTCACGCACGGGGCTGTGCTCCGGGCCCAGCGGGCGGCCGGGGTGGCACGGGACGGGATCGCCGGCCCGGTCACGATCCGTTCGCTTCGCGGCGGCCGGTCCCGCGGACAGGCGGGCGCTCCCAGGGGCCCGGTCCGTTTCCTGCGTCCGGTACCGGGGCCGATCGGCTCCGGTTTTGCCCCGGAAAGCGCTCCGGGGCGGCGCCACGACGGTCTCGATTTCCCGGTTCCGTACGGCACCCGGGTCGGTGCGGCCGGGGTTGGAACCACGATCTCCGCCGGCTACAACTACGGCGGTTACGGGAACCTGGTGGTGGTCCAGCACCGCCTCGGCTTCACCACCTGGTACGCGCATCTTTCCTCGATCACCACCTGGGTCGGCGAGCGAGTCAGGGGAGGTACGCGGATCGGCCTGGTTGGCTCGACCGGGAGGTCGACCGGTCCCCATCTCCACTTCGAGGTGCGCCGATACAACACCCCGATCAACCCGGTGCCGCGGCTGCTCGGGGCGGTTGCCAGGTCGGCTGGCGGGGCTGCCGGCCCAGGTTCGCGTCGCGTGATCGAATGCGGAGCTTCACCGCACAAGGAACCGCAGTCGCCGCCCGGCTCCGACTGGATCGCCCGCGAGCGCCTCTGCTCGCGCTGATCTGGTTAGCCGGTCACCGGAACCGCTTGCGGGCGCTCTTGATGCACTTCTCCCGCTTCTTCTTGTCCTTGACCTTGGCGCACTTGTTCAGGGCAGCCTTCTTGCGGGCCGCCTTGATGCAGTTGCTTCGTTTGCGTTTCGCTTTGGTGGATTTACCCGGGAACCTCTTTTTGCACTTGGCGATCGCCTGCTTGAGGTTGAAGGCCGCCGGCTTCGGCTTGCCCGTTTCGATTGCCAGGGTGAAGGGAGACTCGAAGTCCTCAAGGGCCGGGGTGACCACGATCATGTACTTCGCGCCCTTGACCGGAGCGATTGCCAACCGGCCTCCCTTCAGGCCACCGCGACAGGAATCGCTATCGAAGTCGATCTGGCGCAGGGCGTAGAAGCCGGTCTGCTCAGGGAGCGGATCGGGCCGGTCGTCGTAAACCGTGATCTGGTTTGCAAGTTCATTCGAACAGGCTGAAAGGATCACCGGGTCGTCGGTGGGGGAGGTCCACCGGTACCACACCGATCCGCCCCCGCTGCCGTATGAGCCGTGGCCCGGTTCGTTTTCTTCGGTGGTCGCGTCGACCGTCGTGCCCTTCCGGGTGGCGGGCAGTCCAGATCCGAGGTTGACCGCAGCATCGAAGGCATCATTGGGCGGGAGCACGACCCGGTGAATATTGAAGGCGAATTGACCGTAGGTTCCGTCAAAGGGGCCGCCGGCAACGGCGATCCGGTACGTGGTGCCAGCCACGGCGTCGAAAAACCGGCTGCAAGCGGCGTAATCGAGACTCTCACTCACCTCGGTCAGGGTCGCCAGGGTGGCGCCTGTGTAGACACTCATGAAGAGCTGTAGATCCGGGTTGCAGGCTTTGACTCGAATGCGTCCGCTCGCCGGGGCCGTCCAGCTGAACCAGACGGAGCGGCTGGTCCCGCTCGGGTAGTCGCCATGGTCGTCGGGTTCGCCGATTTCGACTGTCGCAAAGTCATTGTTGCCAGACGTGTTGACCGGCAGCGTCGGGCCAACGACCTGGGCGTTGGCGAAGTTGTCGTTCGGCGGTGGTGGCGCGGCTTTCAGTCCGATCTGGAAAGTGAACTCGCCCGGCTGGGGGCCAGAGACCCCGATCCGGTATGTCGTGCCGGCAGTGACCGGGAAGTCGACGTTACAGTCGTTCGAGGTGAGCTCGGCGACCGGGACCAGGGTCGCGAGCGTGTTGCCCGTGAAGACGACCACACGGTCGTTTCCCGCCCCGTCGATCACTGCCTTCTCGCACAGGCTTAGACGAACTCGTTGGGTGGCTGACGCGGTGTAGCTGAACCACACCGAGCGCGAGCTGGCCGGGCCGCCGAAACCGGGTGGTTCACCAGCCTCCCAGGTCGAATCGACGGTAGTCGAGTTCGCGGTCACCGGCAGGGCAGGGCCAAGGGTCGTCGGGGTGGCGAAGCTGTCGTTCGGCGGCGGCGTCAGCCGGCGCAGCGACAGGTTGAAGCTGCCCTCGAACTCGTAGTAATCGACTTGCAGGCTGTAGGTCACGCCGGCGGTTGCCGGGAACCTGAGCGAACACATTCCGTTGATGTCGGCAACCTTGACCAGGGTGGCGAGCGTGGCCCCGGTATGGACGGCCATCAGCGGGTCCTCGAACTCGGACGCTCCGGTGAAGCCGTCGTTACATGTATCCAGCACATAGGTGGCGGAGTTTGGGGCGGTGAACCGGTACCAGACCGATTTCTGAGGGGTGATCGAGTAGATCTGTGGTTCGCCCGCCTCGGCCGTAGCACCGATGTTGTTTCCGGGCACAGTCGCCGGCAAAGTGGCGCCGATCACCTGGGCGGACGCGAAGTTGTCATTCGCCGGCGCAGCTGTCGCGGTCCCGGTGCCGGCCAGCACTCCGATGATCACGAGGGGAACGACGACCGCGAGACGCAGTTCGAAGCTCACTTGAAACGCCTCCTCGCGCTCTTGGTGCATTTGCTGCGCTTTTTCTTGTCCTTGATCCTGGCGCACTTGATCAGGGCTGCTTTCCTGCGGGCCGCCTTGATGCAGTTGCTTCGTTTCCGTTTCGCCTTGGCGCTCTTGCCCGGGAACTTCTTCTTGCACTTGGCGATCGCCTTTTTGAGATTGAAGGGAGCAGCAGCGGACGTTGGCCCGATCACTCTCAGGGTGAACGGCGCTTCGATCTGGACGCTCACCGGGGTGACCGAGATCCGGTACGTGGTGCCGCTCACCGGGGGGATCGCAAGCCTCCCCCCGACGCCGCCATTTCGACAGCCTTCGAATGAGTCGTCGAGGAGTTTCAGGTCTTCCAGGGTCGATCCGGAGAAGACGGCAACCCGGCTGGCGTATTCCCCGGGCGAACAGACTTCGAAGATCACCGGCAGGTCCGAGGAAGCTTTCCAGCGGTACCAGACCGAACCGACCGGACTCGAGTAGCCCTCGCTGGAATGGGCGGGCTCACCAACTTCCTGGAACGAGTCGACCGTTGTGCCCTTGACCGTCTGCGGGAACCCGGTTCCGATGTTCTGGGCGTCGGCAAAGAGGTCGTTTGCCGGAATCGCCAGCGTGTGAATGTCGAGCTCGAAGGGCCCGGCAGTATCGGAGCCCGGCTGGGCGTCGACCGCGATCCGGTACTCGGTGCCGGCCGCGACGTCCGCCGTGACGCTGCAATGAGGCGAATAGGGCGGGACCTTGCTGATCTCGACCAGGGTGGCCAGCGTGGCGCCCGTGTAGATGCTGGTCCGGAGTTCTGATGCGAGTTTCGGGTTGCAGGCCCTGACCCGCACGGTGCCGGACTGCGCGGGTGTCCAGCGGTACCAGACCGAATGGAAGGCGGGGTTGCCGATGCCGCCGTGTTTTGGCTCCATCGGTTCGGCCGACGCGAAGTCGTTATTGCCCTGGATCCTGATCGGCAGCCCCGGGCCGACCACCTGCCCGCTCGCGAAGTTGTCATTGGTCGGAGGCGGAGCCTTCTTCAGGTCGAGCGTAAAGAGGAACTCCCCCTTGACTGTTCCGCTGACCGCGAACTTGTAGCTGGTGCCCGCAGTCACCATGAAATCGACCGAACACTGGTTGACGCCGACCTTTGCCGCTTCGGAGAGCGTTGCGAGGGTCGCGCCGGTATATGCGATCACGGCCTTGTTGGTGGCGCCATCGACCGAAGTTATCGAGCACACGCTCAGCCGGATCCGCTCTGATGCGGGGGCGGTCCAGGTGAACCAGACCGATCGCGATTGCGAGGTGCCGCCGAGGGCGGCCGGTTCGCCGGCCTCCCAGCCTGAATCGACCGTGCTCGAGTCAAAGGAAGTTGGCAGGGCCGAACCCAGATTCGCGGCTCCGGCAAAGTTGTCGTTGGCCGGCGGGTTCAGGTTCCGCAGCTTGAAGTTGAAGTTGCCTTCGTCGTGGTAATCGACCTGGAAGTGGTAGACGGTCCCCACGGTTGCGGGGAACCTGACCAGGCACTGACCGGTACCTGTCGCCGTGGTCATCAACGTGCCCAGGGTGGCCCCGGTGCGGACACCGATCGCCAGGAAGCTGAACTTGTAGCCGGTGAAACCGTCATCGCACATGTCGACGACCATGGTCCCGTTGACCGTCGACGTCCAGCTGAACCAGATTGTCTTCCGGGGGTCGTTGCCCCCGATCTGGGGTTCGCCCATTTCCGCTGTCGCGCTGATGTTGCTGGCCGCCACCGTGATGGGCAACGCGCCGGTAATCGTCTGACGGGCGGCAAAGTTGTCGTTGGCGGGTGCGGCGGTGGCCTGCCCGCTGCCGCCGATCAGAGTTGCCGCGACTGCGATCGAAAGCAGTACGACCAAACGAGAACCGAGTGTCACCTTCCGAGCCCTTCCTTCAGTTGGGCGGGGAATCCCCCGACTCCCTATGCCTAACACATGGGCGATGCCATGGCTAGGGGCTCGGGAGGAATGTCACACCGGTGTCGTCTCGGGCTTGGTCGAGCGGAGTTCCTCGGCCAGGCTGACCGCATCGTAGGCTCCGGTGTGGCGGATGCCGTTGACGAAGAACGTGGGGGTGCCGTGAGCGCCGCTGGCGTCACCGGACGCAGCGTGTTTCTGAACGACTTGAGCGAACTTGCCGCTCTGGACGTCCTCGACGAACTGATCTACGTCCATGTCGAGTTTGCCGGCGTAGCCGATCAGGTCCTCGATGTCGAGGTCGCCCTGATGGTCGTAGAGCTCCACGTGCATCTCCCAGAACTTGCCCTGCGCGTTGGCGGCTTCGGCCGCTTCGGCCGCCAGTTCGGCGTGAGGGTGAACGTCGACCAGGGCCAGGTGACGGTAGACGTAGACCATTTCGTCGCCCATGCGTTCCCGCAGTTCCCTGATCATGCCGGTGGCCCGGCCGCAGTAAGGGCATTCGTAGTCCCCGTACTCGACCAGGACGTAGGGAGCATCCGGGTTGCCCAGGTAATGGTCGTGTTCGGGGGTGAACGGCTTGTCAAGGAAGCGGGGCAGGCTGGCACTGGTCTCACCGCGGAAGACAGCGGCGAGCCGGAAGATCGTCCAGGCGAGAAAGACCGCGAGGATCGAGGCGATGAAGATGCCGACAACCGCGTGGTCCTGGGTCTGGATGTCGTCGTAGGCGAGCCGCGCGATCAGTAGCGAGACGGTGAAGCCGATCCCGGAGAGTGCCGCCCCGCCCACGGTCTGGCCCTTGCCGATTCCGCGGGGAAGTTCGCCGACCTTTGACTTGATCGCGATCACGACACCGGCCGTGATGCCCAGGGTCTTGCCGAGCACGAGTCCGGCGACGACGCCCCAGGTCAGGGTCGAGGCGATCGCGTCACCCAGTACTCCGCCGCCGAGATCGACCCCGGCATTGGCCAGGGCGAAGAGCGGCACGATCGCGTAGCTGGTCACGGGATGGAGCAGGGTCTGGAAACGCTCGTTCGGCGAAATCGCCTGCTGGACGCTCTGGTTCGCGGTCCTTGCGACTTCCGGCAGGGGTGACTGGCGGAAGGCCCGGACCCGCCTGGCCGCCTTCTCCACCTTCTTCGGTTCGGGCGGATAGGCGGCGACGAGCAGGCCGCCGATCATCCCGGCCAGGGTGGCGTGAATCCCGGATTCCATCGCGGCCACGAAAAGCACTACGCCGACCGCCAGGTAAGCACCCGAGCGCCACACGTTCAGACGAGGGAAGAGCGCGATGAGAATCAGGCAGACGACGCAGACCGCAATCGCGACAGGCTCGATCGAATCCGAGTAGAAAAGCCCGATCACGCTGATCGCGACGATGTCGTCAACGATCGCCAGGGTGAGCAGGAAGACCCGGAGCTGGGTCGGGAACTTCGGACCGACGATCGCCAGGGCACCGAGCAGGAAAGCGGTGTCGGTAGCGATCACGATGCCCCAGCCGTGTTCGTTGCCGGAGCCCGCGTTGATCCCGAGGAAAATCAGGGCGGGCAGGAGCATGCCGCCGATGCCGCCGAGTACCGCGACCCAGACCCGTTTGCGTTCGGTCAGCTCGCCCATCGAGAGTTCGCGCCGGACCTCCATACCGATCACGAAGAAGAAAGCGGCCATCAGCGCTTCGTCGATCCAGTACCGGAGCGAGTGGTCGATCGACCAATCGCCGATGCTGATCGCGAGGCTGGTGTCCCAGAAGCTGAAGTAGGAATCGCCGACCGGCGAGTTCGACCAGATCAGAGCCGCTACAGCCGCAAGGAGCAGAAGGCCGGCACTGCCGGACTCGGTCGCCAGGAACTGGCGCATCGGTTTCGCGACCTGCGCCGCAAGGTCACGCCTGCTCTCGGTTGTGTCGGGATCGTGAATCGGCTTCGCCACGTCCCAATAGAACCTATCGGGTCAACAAGACCGGCAATCACCCGAACCACCACAAGACGGAGCCAGCCCAACTGTCAATTGGCTCTGTGGGCTGGCGGGTGGGACCTGGAGGGCGGGTCCGACCCCGCCCGACTACTTATGCCACCCGCCCGACTTACTTATTGCCGGCCAGGCCGGCTTGACCCCTAGTGGGTCAGGCCAGCCTGGTCGGACTCGATGCGGTCTTCGAGGGATTCGAAAGCGGCTTCGGCTTCTTCGACGAGGATCTCGACCCGGCTGTCGTTCGCGGTGACGATGATCTCGTTGCCGGCAACCTCACCGATAAGTTCGAGGTCAACGCCCTGGCCACCGAGCTTCTCGAGATCGGAACGCTCGCCGGCGAGGATGAAACCGCCGGGACCTTCTCCGAACAGGGCATCCTCGCTGCCGCTTTCGCGGCGCACGATGAGCGGGTGAAGGTCGGCTTCGCATCCAACACCCGAGCTGATTGCCAGTTCGGCCAGCGCGGTCGTGACGCCACCGTCGGAAACATCGGTCGCGGTGCGGACGACGCCGGAGCGAACGGCTTCGCGGACCAGTTCGATCGCGGCCTTGACCGGTTCGATTTCGACCTCGGGCAGGCCCCGGCCGAGCTGGCCGCGCTGTTTCTCGAGTTCGGAACCGGCGAGCGACGGGTTGAACGGACCGACCAGGGCGATCGCATCACCCTCGCGCCAGTTCTCGCCCGCCACCTTGTCCGGGTCGGGGAGCTCGCCAACCATGCCGACCACCGGAGTCGGGTAGATCGGACCCTGAGGCGTCTCGTTGTAGAGCGAAACGTTGCCGCCGACCACCGGAGCACCGAGGGCGCGGCAGGCTTCCGCCAGGCCGTCGATTGCCCGGCCGAGCTGCCAGGCGACGGTCGGCTTCTCCGGGTTGCCGAAGTTGAGGCAGTTGGTCACGCCGAGCGGCTCGGCTCCGACCACCGCGAGGTTGGCGGCGCATTCGAGGGCGGCTTCGATCGTGCCCTGGAAGGGGTCGCAGGCGACCCGGCGGCCATTGCCGTCGATTGAAACGGCAATCGCCCGGTCCGACTCGGGAATGTTCAAGACTGCCGCGTCGGCGGCGCCGGCCCGGTGGACGGTGCGGGAGCCGACGATCGAGTCGTACTGCTCGAAGGCCCAGCGCTTCGAAGCGATCGACGGGGAGGCGAGCAGGCTGAGGGCAATGTCGCTGGAGGAGGCGTCCGCCTCAATGGATTCCCGATTCGGGTAGGTCCACTCGGCCGGCTCTTCGGGCTCGAGGTCGTAGAGCGGACAGCCGTCGACCAGGTCGTCGACCCGGATCTCGCCAACCGTCTCGCCGTGCTTGAGGATCCGGAAGGTGCCGCTGTCGGTGATCTCGCCGATCACTGCGGAAGCGGTCTGCCACTTGGTGCAGAGCGCCAGCACCTCGTCGACCTTCGAGGGTTCGACCACGGCCAGCATTCGCTCCTGGGACTCCGAAACCATGATCTCGAAGGGCTCCATGTCCGCTTCGCGGAGCGGGACCAGTCCGACGTCGATGTCGATGCCGGTGCTTCCCGCGGAGGCCATCTCGCCGGCCGAGGAGGTCAGTCCGGCCGCGCCGAGGTCCTGAAGCGAGACCAGCAGTTCCCTGGCCAGCAGTTCCTGGCAGCACTCGAGCAGCTTCGCTTCCTCGAACGGGTCCCCGATCTGGACGGTGGGACGCTTTGCGTCATCGCCCTCGTCGAGTTCAGCCGAGGCCAGCACCGAGGCGCCACCGATGCCGTCGCGACCCGTAAGCGAGCCGAAGAGTACGACCTTGTTGCCGGTGCCGGCTGCGGCTGCGCGAACCATCTCGTCGGTGCGGGCGATCCCGACGCACATCGCGTTGACCAGCGGATTCTGCTCGTAGGGTGGTTCGAAGTAGATCTCGCCACCGACCGTGGGGATTCCCATCGAGTTTCCGTAATGGCCGATCCCGCGGACCACGCCGTCGACCAGGTAATGGGTGCGCTCGGTGTCGGGCTCACCGAAGCGGAGCGAGTCGAGGATGGCGATCGGCCGGGCGCCGAGAGCGATCACGTCGCGGAGGATTCCCCCGACTCCGGTCGCCGCGCCCTGGAAGGGTTCGACCGCGGAAGGATGGTTGTGGGACTCGACCTTGAAGGCGATCGAGTAGCCGTTGCCGATGTCGACCGCACCGGCGTTCTCGCCGGGACCCATGACTACCCGGGGACCTTCGGTCGGCAGGTTCCTGAGCAGCTTGCGCGAGTGCTTGTAGGCGCAGTGCTCTGACCAGAGCAGGGAGAACATGGCGAGTTCGACCCCGTTCGGTTCGCGACCCATCTTCTCGCAGATCAGGTCGAACTCGTGGTCGGTCAGGCCCAGAGCGCGATGTGCGCTCTGCTCGCTCATGCTGAAGCTCCAGCCAGGGCGGGGCCCCGGAAAATCGCCAGGCCGTCGGTCGACCCGCTGAAAGCTTCGACCGCATGCTCGGGATGCGGCATCAGGCCGAGCACGTTGCCGGCCTCGTTGGTAACGCCGGCGATGTCATTCAGGGAACCGTTGGGGTTCTGGCCGGGCGCGTAGCGGAAGGCGACCTGTTTGTTCGACTCGATCTGCTCGAGCAGTTCCGGCGGCGCGAAGAAGCGGCCGGACTGGTGTTTGAAGGGGATCGAGATCCGCTGACCTGCTTTGAGGTCGGCGAGGAACGGCGAGTCGGCTTCATCGACCACCAGGTCGCCCTGACGGCAGATGAACCTGGTCCGTTCGTTGGTCAGGAGCGCGCCGGGCAGGAGCCCCGATTCGCAAAGGACCTGAAACCCGTTGCAGATACCGAGCACCGGACCGCCGGCAGCGGCGAACTCGGCCACCGCGGTCATCGCCGGCGAGAAGCGGGCGATCGCTCCCGCCCGCAGGTAATCCCCGTAGGAGAACCCGCCGGGAACGACGATCCCGTCGAGACCGGAGAGGTCCGTGTCCTCATGCCAGACCAGTCGCGACTCGTTGGTCCCGCCGCCGGCGATCTGGCAGGCGTTCAGGGCATCACGTTCGTCGCAGGAACCCGGGAACTGCAGTACGCCCCACTTCATTCGGAGACAGTCTCGATTTCGTAGTCCTCGATCAGAGGGTTGGCGAGCAGCTTCTCGCAGAGTTCCTCGAGCCGATCGGGGTTTTCGGCCTGGAGTTCGACGATCCGGCCGACCCGGACATGTTCGATTCCTTCGAATCCGAGCGCCGGCAGCGCTCCTTCGACGGCCTTGCCCTGCGCGTCGAGGATGCCCTCCTTGGGCCGGATGAGTACTCGGGCCTGAATCACAGTTCCCTCCCGGTGATCCGCTCGTAGGCCTCGCGGTACTTGGCCTGGGTCTGGGCGACCACGTCATCGGGCAGTTCCGGGGCAGGCGGGTTGTGGTCCCAGCCGGCGGCGTTGGCCCAGTCGCGGACGTACTGCTTGTCGAAAGAAGGCTGGGTCTTGCCGGGTTCATAGAGATCGGCCGGCCAGTAACGCGAGGAATCCGGGGTCAGGACCTCGTCGGCAAGCACGATTTCCGCTCCCGCATAGCTGCCGAACTCGAACTTGGTGTCAGCCAGGATGATCCCCTTTTCGGCGGCGTGAGCGGCGCCGTACTCGTAGATCTCAATCGAGATCCGGCGGAGTTCCTCCATCAGGTGGCGATCACCGACGATCTCGGCGGCCCGGTCGAAGGAGACGTTCTCGTCATGGTCACCGAGCTCGGCCTTGGTGGCCGGGGTGAAGATCGGTCGCGGCAGCTTGTCGGATTCCTTGAGGCCCTCGGGCAGCCCGACCCCACAGACCGAGCCGCTCTCCTGGTACTCCTTCCAGCCGGAGCCGGAGAGGTAGCCACGGACCACGCATTCGACCGGATACATGTCGAGCTTGCGCACCCGCACGGCCCGGCCGGCGACCTCTTCCGGAACGTCATTCGAAATGAAGTGGTTCGGCACGATGTCGGTGGTGTTCTCGAACCAGAAGTTCGACATCTGGGTCAGCACTTTCCCCTTGTCGGGGATCGCGGTCGGCATGATCACGTCGTAGATCGAGATGCGATCGGAGGCGACCAGAAGCAGGTCATCCTCGATCTCGTAGATCTCGCGGACCTTGCCGGAATTGACGAGTTTGAGGTCTTCAATCGAGGGGCTCATTGGCTCCGACTCTACAAGGCATGCCTGATCGGCGAATGAGCAATGAACAAGGTTCCCGCGAACTGAAGTAACCGGTCCACGTTTGGCGGGATTTCGGTTTTACAAATAAGGTCGCGCTATGCGCGCACTCCGGGTAGCCCTCGTCCTGTTCGTCTCGGCTCTCACTCTGGTCGTGGTCCCCGCGGCCGGGGCGAAGTCGGTCGGTGGCTGTGTCCTCAAGACCAAGGCGAAGTGCGCCGGCAAGAAGCTCAACTGGAAACTCGAGTTTCACGGCAAGCTGACCGGGGCCAACTTCAGGGGAGCGAAGCTGCGCGGGGCGGATCTCAGGAACGCGAACCTGAGGAACGCTGATCTCCGCGGTGCCGATCTGACCAATGCCGATCTCCGCGGTGCCTGGCTGGTCGGGGCAAAGCTGAACAAGGCCACGTTGACTTCTGCCGATCTCGGCAACGCGAACCTGAAGAAATCGAACCTGGCCGGGTCCAGCGCCGAGAACACGAGTTTCTACGGGTCCAGCCTCAACGCCGCGACCATGACCAATGGTGATTTCTCGAACTCGAACTTCTATGGAGCGGACCTTTCGGGCGCGAACCTCCAGGGGTCCAACCAGCCGCCACCGCCGCCCCCGTTCTCGAATCAGCCGGCCAAGACGACGACGAACCTGATCAACGCCAACCTGTGGGGAGCGACACTCTCGGGAACCAACCTGACCAACGCCAACCTGGAGAACGCGAATCTTTACGGCGTGGTCGCCCAGCCGAAACCGGCGAACTTCACCGGCGCGCTGCTTTACTCGGCGAATCTGAACAGCACGATCATGGAGGGCGCCAACTTCAGCGAGGCCTTCAT
This sequence comes from Actinomycetes bacterium, assembly GCA_023436605.1. Lineage (GTDB taxonomy): Bacteria > Actinomycetota > Thermoleophilia > Solirubrobacterales > 70-9 > 67-14. The sequence goes on from JAEZIQ010000058.1 coordinate 28,681, forward strand.
GCACGCCAGCTCGATTCAGATCTCGGCGTTCCAGGACGCGAACATGACCAACGCGTCGCTGGGCTCGGTGGTCATCATGAACTCCAACTTCACCGGGGCCACCTTCACCGGGACCGTCTTTCCGAACGCGCTCTGGCTCCATTCGGTCTGCCCCAACGGAGTACTTCAGGATTCGCTCTGCTGAACCCGGCTAGCCGGCAACCGGCGGGCGCCACATCAGCCAGAGGGGGACGCCCGGCTCCACCTCGACTTTCTTGACGAGCTGGAACTCGAACCTCGCGTAGAAGGGGATGTTGCTCTCGCGCTGGGTTTCAAGCCAGCATCCGAGGCCGTCCCGGTCGGCGGCATCGAGACCCGGACGGATCAGCTCGGTGCCGTAGCCCTGCCCCTGGGATTCGGGCGAGACCGAAAGGACCGAGAGGTAGTAGTGCGGCTCCTTCGGCCAGTTCGAGACGATCAATCGCTGCAGCCTGGCGGCCATGCCCCAGCGCGGGATGCCGGCCGGGAGGAAGGGAAGACTTTCGGCCAGGGTTTCCCGGAAGTTGTGGCGCTTGGTGCCGGGCGGGTACCAGAGACAGGCTCCGGCGGCCTCGCCTTCGGACCGCCATGACACCCAGCCGGACCGTCGCGGAACGAAGACGTGTTTGACGAGCGAGCGGTATTGCCGACGCTCGACCCGGGCCCGGACCCGGTCGTCGGGCAAAAGCCACATCCAGAGCTCGTTGTCCTGGAAACCACGGGCGACCGCATCGGCCGCGGCTCGGGCCTGACCGCGGCCGATTAGCTCCGGACCGCGGGGAACTTCGCGAGATCCGGTTTTTAGTAGCATGGCGCTGAAAAACCGGATCTAGCTCCGGTCACCGGATTTCTTCGAGGCGCTCGAACACCTCGGGCAGATGGGTGAGATACGCGCTGTAGTCGAAGATCTCGTCGAGATCGAGTTCGGGGGCAGCCTCGCCGATCAGTTCGCGGAAATGCGTGTCCCCGTCAAACGCTTCGTGTGCCGCGGCCTGGACCGTGCGGTAGGCGTCGTCGCGGGTCATGCCCGATTCGACCAGTGCGGTCAGGGCACGCTGGCTGAACAGGGCCCCGTTGGTCAGTTCCAGGTTCGACTTGAGTCGGTCGACATGAACCACGAGACCGGTCGCGACCTGGGTCGCGATGTAGTGCATGTAGTCAAGGGCGATCGTTGCGTCCGGCAGGATCACCCGTTCAGCGCCGGAGTGGCTGATGTCGCGCTCGTGCCAGAGGGCCACGTTCTCGAGGCCGGTCTGGGCGTAGCCGCGAAGCAGGCGGGCGAGACCGGTCAGGCGTTCGGTCCGGATCGGGTTGCGCTTGTGCGGCATTGCCGACGAACCCTTCTGCTGGCCGGTCGCGAATGGCTCTTCGGCCTCGCGGACCTCGGTCCGCTGCAGGTGCCGGATCTCGGTCGCGAAACGCTCGATCCCCGCTCCCGCCAGGGCGATCGCGGACAGCAGTTCGGCGTGACGGTCCCGCGGCACAACCTGGGTCGCGATCTCTTCGCGCTGGAGCCCGAGGGTTTCCATCACCCGGCGCTCGATCGAGGGCGGCACCGAGGCGTAGGTGCCGACCGCACCGGAAAGCTTGCCGCGGGCGGCCTGGGCGGTGGCTGCCTCGAGGCGCTTCCAGTTGCGGTCCGCCTCGAAGGCGAAACCGGCCAGGCGCAGCCCGAAGGTGGTCGGTTCGGCGTGGACGCCGTGGGTGCGGCCCATGGCCAGGGTGTCGCGGTACTCGAAGGCCCGCTCGATCAGCGCGTCGCGGTAGGTCTTGGCCCCGGCGACCAGGATCTCCCCGGCCTTGGTCAGCTGCACCGCAAGCGCGGTATCGAGCACGTCGGAGGAGGTCAGGCCGAAGTGGATCCAGCGGCCTTCCTCACCGATGGAAGCCGCGACCACATCGACGAAAGCGGCGACGTCGTGGTTGGTGATCTCCTCGCGGGCGTTCACTTCCTCGACCGTGAAGCTCGCCTTCTCCCGGCAGATGGCAGCCGCTTCGGCCGGGACGACACCCTCGGCCGCCCAGGCGTCAGTCGCCGCCAGTTCGACGTCGAGCCAGGACTGGAATTTGGCCTGCTGGGTCCAGACCGCCCCCATCTCGGGGCGGGTGTAGCGTTCGATCACGGTTGCCTACGCAGCGAGGTTGATGATGCGGGTCGCGAGCACGCCGGCGTTCTTGGCGCCGTCGATGGCGACACAGGCAACCGGGACGCCCGGAGGCATCTGGACCGCTGAAAGCAGCGCGTCGAGGCCACCCAGCGACTTGCCGAGGATCGGCACGCCGATCACCGGGAGATCCGTGTGGGCGGCGGCGACACCGGGCAGGGCGGCCGACATGCCGGCGCCAGCGATGATGACTTTGAGCCCGCGCATCTTCGCGTTGGTGCAGTACTCGACGACCAGTTCGGGGTCACGATGGGCCGACATGACCCGCACCTCGTAGGTGATTCCGGCGTCCTCGAGGGCCTGGCCGGCGGGCTGCATTTTGGGCTTGTCGTTTTTCGAGCCCATGATGATTCCCACCTGGGGCTGGTCGACATCGATCTCCTCGAAGAGCTGCTCTACGGAGGAGAGGGTTTCGGGCTGCTGCGGGTTTTCGCTCATTGTCCGTCTCTTTCGCGCCGGACCGCCCTTTCGGCGATGTCACGTCGCATCTGTTTGCCGTCGAAATTGATTGCGTCAGCCGCATCGTAAGCGCGATCGCGTGCCGTTGCGGCGTCAGGGCCGACACCGGTGAGGTTCAGGACCCGGCCACCGGCCGTGACGATCTCACCGTCCTGCTCGGCCGTACCCGCGTGGACGACCTCGGCCGAAGCGGCGGCCTCATCGAGGCCGGTGATCACATCACCCTTCGATGAGGAGGCCGGATAGCCGGCGGAAGCCAGCACCACCGTGACCGCGAACTGGTCGGCGAAGCTGACTTCCTTCTCCGCCAGCCCACCGGGGATCGACGCGGCGAGGAAAAGATCGACCAGGTCCGACTCGAGTCGCGGCAGGACCGCCTGGGTCTCGGGATCGCCGAAACGGGTGTTGTACTCGAGGACCTTGGGTCCGTCCGCGGTCATCATCAGGCCGGCGTAAAGAACCCCGTGGAAGGGATGGCCGCGTTTGGCCATCAGGTCGACGATCGGCTGGTGGACCGCGGCGGAGAGCTCGGCGAGCTGGTCCGGGGAAACGGTCTGGACCGGGGAGTAGCTCCCCATGCCACCGGTGTTGGGGCCGGTGTCGCCTTCGCCGATCCTTTTGTAGTCCTGGGCCGGGGCCAGCGGGATGGCTCGCTCGCCATCGCAGATCGCGAGCAGCGAGAGTTCCTCGCCTTCGAGGAACTCCTCGACCACGACCTCGGTCTCACCGAAGCGCTGCTCGGTGAAGAAAATCTCGATCGCCTCGCGGGCTTCCTCATCGTTCAGGCAGATCAGCACGCCCTTGCCGGCGGCCAGTCCGTCGGCCTTGAGTACCACCGGGGCACCGGTCTCGGCGAGTTTGGCCAGGGCGGATTCCCGATCGGTCACGACGCCGTAGCCCGCGGTTGGCACTCCGGCCTCTTCCATCGCCTCCTTGGCGTAAGCCTTCGAGCCTTCGAGCTGGGCCGCGGCGCCGCTCGGGCCGAAGGCGGCGATGCCTGCGTCAGCCAGGGCGTCGACCACTCCGGCGACCAGAGGCGCTTCGGGGCCGACTGCGACCAGGTCGATCTCCAGCTCTTTGGCACGGGCGGTCACTGCCGCCGGATCAACCGGATCGAGATCGGGCAGGCAGGTCGCGTCGGCGGCTATGCCGGGATTGCCGGGAGCGCAGAAGAGTTCCGGCGACTGCGGGGAACGGGAGAGGGCCTTGACGATGGCGTGCTCACGGCCGCCACCGCCAAGGACGAGGATGCGGATACTCAAAGAACTTCGGCGAGCCGCTCGGTGGGCAGCGCGGAGAGGGTCTGGCTGGTCATGGTTCCACGGGAGCCCATCTCGACCGACACCCTGGCCATCACCTCATCGGAGGGAGCCTCGATGATCGAGACGAAGTCATACTGGCCGAGAGTTGCGTACTGGGCCACGACCTGGGCACCGAGGGCTTCGACTTCACGATTAACCTCGGACACGCGGCCGGGGTTGCCCTTCAGGGTCTTTACGCCTTCGGAGGTCAGGTTGGTCAGCATCACGAAAGTGGGCATCTAGGTCCTCTCCTTGTTTGTGACTGGCTTACGACCGGTACCCGGTCTGCCGCCAGCATATGCGAGCACGCCGCTCGCCCGACGGCTCTCAGTCCAGAACCGAAAGAACTTCGCGGGACCAGCGGAGGTTGCCCTTCTCGAAGGCGATTCCGCGCTTCAGTGCGAGGTAGGGGCCGAAGTTCTCCCGACCCGGTCCGGCCGCGAGAAGCTCCCGCTCCGTTCCGTCGCCGAGGATGGCCGCGCGAAGACTCTCGTACATCGCCAGCTTCTCCTCGCTGGACTTCATCCGTTCCCGGACCGCGGTCGCCACATCCCCGGCGTTCTCTTCGCTCAGGCTCGCGACCTTGACCAGCAGGTCGTCGCGGATCACGGTCGGTTTGGTGGCTCCCCGGATGAACTGGCGAAGTTCCCGGCCGCCGTCGGCCGTGATCTGGAAGACCCGCTTGTCCGGACGCTTGGCCTGGCGCACGGTCCGCGCCTTGACCAGGCCGTCCGCCTCGAGGCGGTCGAGCTCCCGGTAGATCTGCTGGGCCGAGGCCGGCCAGAAGTTGGCGACCGATGCGTCGAAGCGCTTCGAAAGCTCGTAGCCCGAGCCCTCCTGGCTGGTCAGGGCGGCCAGAACCGCATGCTTCAGCGCCACGTGGCTGGATTTCCGGCTGGAGTGCTCTTATACTCAACAAATTGAGTAGTCACAATGTTGAGTATAGAAAGGCTGAAGGCGGAATGAGCGAAAAGATCTGGGAGCGCGTGGTCCCTCCGGTGCCGACCGAGCCGGACACGGTGGTCATCGGATCGGGCCTCGCCGGCCTCACCGCCGCTGCCTATCTCGCAGCATTGGGCCGTCAGGTCCTCGTGCTCGAGCAGTACGACGTGGCCGGCGGCTGCAGCCAGACCTTCCGGCGCAAGAACGAGTGGCAGTTTGACGTCGGCCTCCACTACATAGGGGGCGTCAAGGACGGCGAGATCGCGCGGATCCTGCGCGGCGTCGGGCTGCTCGACCGGATCGAGTTTCCCGAGCTCGACCCGGACGGATTCGACACCTTCGTGTTCCCCGACCTCGAGTTCAAGGTGCCCAGGGGCTGGGACAACTACGTCGGAAGGCTGGTCGAAACCTTCCCCGACGAAGAGGAAGGCCTGCGCGCGGTCACCGACGTGATGCGCAACCTGATGGACGAGTTCCGCAAGGTTGGCGTTCCGGACAGAAACACCGATCTCACCGAGTACCTCGAGAAGGCGCCGACCGTGGTCAGTTGGGGCATGCGTTCGATGACCGATCTCTTTGACGAGCATTACCTGAGTGAACGCTCCCGGGCGGTCCTGCTCGGCCAGGCAGGGGACTACGCCACGCCGCCCTCCCGGGCCCCGGTGATCCTCCACACCGCCGTCCTTGACCACTATCTCCAGGAAGGGGCCTTCTACGTCCGGGGTGGTGGCCAGGAACTGGCCGGCCATCTGGTCGACCTGATCCACAGCTACGGCGGCCGGGTCAGAACCCACGCCGAGGTCGAGCGGATCGTCACCGAGGCGGGCGAGAGTGGCCACCGGGTGACCGCGGTCGGACTGACCGGCGGTGAGCTGATCCCGACCCGGAACGTGATCGCCACCGGAGACATCAAGCACCTCTTCCTCGAGTTGCTCGACCAGGAGGCAGTGCCGGAAGAGCTCCGCAGCCAGGTCGATGGCTTCCGCATGGCCGCACCACTGTTCACGGTCTATCTCGGGCTCGACTTCGACATCACCGAGCGGATGCCGGCGACCAACTACTGGCTCCACAGTCGCTACGACCAGGAGGCCTACTACGACCCGATCGCCGCCGGCGAACTCGATTCTGACCCGCCGGTCTACATCTCGTCGGCCTCGGCCAAGGATCCGGAACACGAGGGCCACGCCCCGCCCGGCTGCTCGACTCTCGAGCTGATGACCTGGGCGACCCCCGACCCCGAGGCGTGGGGAGTCGACGAATCCGAGGACGCGCCGAAGTACAGCCGGCAGGCCTCCTACCGGAAGGTCAAGGACGAGCTGACCGAGCACCTGATCACCCGGGCCGAGGACCAGCTCGGGGATCTTCGCTCGCACATCCTCTGGCAGGAAGCTGCGACTCCGATGACCCAGACCCGCTACACACTTTCGACCGGCGGATCCTCATACGGCATCGAGGCCGCGACCGATCAGTTCGGCCCTCTCCGGCCGGAGTACAGGACCCCGATCGAGGGCCTCTTCCTCGGCGGAGCTTCGAGCCGCCGCGGCCACGGAATCGTCGGCGCGATGTCAGGCGGGGTCGAGGCGGCCAGTGCCCTGACCGGCCGCAACCTGCGCTCCGAGGTCGGCCAGGGAGCCGTCTTCGGCGACCCCTCCGAGCTCACCTCCGGTGGCGAAGGCTGGGACGCCCTCGAAGCCTGCCGCAAGCTCCAGGAAAAAGCCCTCCGTACCTAGAACGAAAACTAAACCCGCGGTTTCCCACAATATTTGTGGAAAACCATTGGTTTTGTGCCCCGCCCGCCCAAGCTGCGGGTGCTTCTCCGGGACCTCCAGGACGCCGCCAGCGTCGTTCTGGTGGTTCCGGAGCTAGAGGCCGAAGCCGGCGTGGATGTGATCGGCGTGATCACTCATCGCGAAGGCGGGGCCGGCGCCGTCGACGTCCCAGCCGTAGATCAGCTCGGTCGGCTTGACGCCGTCGGGCAGGCTGGCGAGGATCTGGATCACTTCGGTGCAGGGGCTGGTCGCCGACTGGTCGGTGCAGGGCACGCCGTTGACCGCGGCGATGTCCATCGCCCGGCCGCCGTAGTGGTTAGAGATGTTGCCCGAGGCGGTCATCATGCTGTGGTCCGAGCGCAGCGAGCTCACCAGGAGGCTGTACTTCTGGGTGAGGAGCGCCAGCAGGTTGACGACCCGCTGATCGACCAGGCCGTTCTTGATGTCGTCCGCAGCAGCCGAGTTGAGGATCTGCAGGTTGTCCCAGTTGATCTCGGTCGAGTTGGTCGTCACCGGGTAGGCGATGTTCCAGTCGGTCTTAACGGTCTTGCAGTCACCGGCGATCACTCCCGCATCCCTGGTCGCGGCTTCCACGTACCAGGCGGCGTGATTGTGTTCGAAGAGCCCGGCCTCGAGGGTCGGCTGTGACCAGAGCAGCCGGGCGAAGGTGGCGATGCCGTCCCACGGTTCGTCGCGTTCGACGTAGCCGTCACCGTCACCGTCGACGCCGTACTTCTTCCACTCCGCGCGGGAGAGGCCCATCGGACCGTTCTCCTTGAGCTGCTTCGCGTTCATGCCGCGGCCGTAGTCCGACTCCAGTCGGGCGACGGCGGCCAGGACCCAGATCCCGCGCTTGCCGAGTTCGTAGCGCGAGGCCGCATCCTCGAAGCCGCGCATGTAGTAGTTCGGAATCTCGAGGACCCGCCGGTCGGAGGCCTCGCAGACGTAGGTCTTGAGTTCTTCCTCGATCTCGACAGTGTCCTCGAGGGCGCCGTAACAGGCGGCCTTGTCGAGCACGTCCTGGACGTACCAGTCGGCGTGGTTGTACGCCCAGATCGCGTCGTACCAGTCGCCCGGTGCGCCGGCCGCCTGGAGGTAACGGGCCGCCGCGTGGATCGCATCCTTCGGGTTGTAGGGGTCGGTCTTGCCGTCACCGTCACCGTCGGTCGCGTACATGTCCCAGGTCGACGGCATGAACTGCATCCAGCCGATCGCCCCGGCGTAGGAGGTCACGTTGTTCAGTCGGCCGAAGTCGGTCTCGATCGAGTTGATCGCGGCGAGGATCTGTGGTCCACGCTCGCCGAGGCCGTACTTCTTCGCGGCCTCGATGTAGATCGGGATCAGGTTGCGGGGCGGACCGGCGCTGCCGTCACAGGCCGGAACCGGAGTCGAGTCACCGGACAGGCTGGCGCCCGGCCCTCCGGGCGTGATCTCGGCCGAGAGGGGGTTGTCGGCGTTGGGCACGATCTGGTTCGGGGTGTCCGGGCTCTGCGGCTTCGGGTTCGGGCTCTGGGGCTTGACGTCCCTCTTGCCGCCCGGCTTGTTATTGCCACCGGAATTGTTCTTGCCGGTACCGCCGTTGCCGGTATTGCCGCTGCCGCCGTTGTTTCCGCTGTTGCCGTTGCCCGGCTTGCTCGGACCGGTCGGACCGGTGGGACTGGTCGACCCGGTGGGACCGGTTGGAGACACCCCGGCCGTGGCGGCGGGCTCGTCGGTGATCGGGGTCGCGCCGTTGGCGTTGGCGGCGTGACCGGTCGCGAGCAGGGCACCGACCGAGATCGTGGCGAGAGCTGTCCTGAACCTCCCCATTCCGTTCTTACCCCCGGACCTCGCTGACCAGCCAGCCGTCACCCTGTTCCCGGGTGAGGGCGAGCCGCAGCTCGGAGGCGGCGCCGGTTCGCATCAGCGAAACGCTGACCTGCATCGAATCGCCTGACTTCTTGCCCCGGACCACGTTGACGACGGTCGCCTTCGGAATCTGTCCGGTCGAGGGGAGCTTGGGCGGGTTCTTCTTGAGTTCCTTGGCGAGTTTCGGCGTGGCGGTCCGGGCGAACTGCTGGGCGGCACCCTTGTCGCCGACCTCGTAGCTGACGAAGGTGGTGGCGAACTTGTGGGCAACCTTGAGCGGAGTCGCCTCGGGAACCGGGGCGGGACGGACCACCGTCGACGGCAGCTGCTGGTTTGCGTTGCCTCCGCTCTTCTTGCCGCTCTTTTGTCTGTCGGAGGTAGTGAAGTTCGGAACGACGCCCTGCAGGGTGGTGTCGGCGTCGCCGGAGTTCGGCGTCGTGTCCTCGACCGGTGTGTTGGGTTGGGTCGGGG
>JAEZIQ010000088.1 GCA_023436605.1 Actinomycetes bacterium
GAGCAGGCCCGGCAGCGAACTGAACGGCTTCGGTTCTTCCATCGAGTCGTCCCGCGCTCGTAGCCAGCGGGCACGGTCGAGGTCGAGGTCGGCCACGAGCAACCCCGGATCAGCGCCCGAAGCGAGAACTCCCTCGGGACCGGCGATCAGGGCGGAACCGGCCTCGCCGTCGAAGAGCTGCTGGGTAAGCCCGACGTACATCTCGTTTTCGACCGCCCGGGCCCGGGCCATCAGCTTCCAGTTGTCTGCGACCCGGTGGAAACCGCCCCCGGCCGGGGCGAGCAGGACCTCCGCTCCCCGGAGGGCCAACACCCGGCAAAGCTCCGGGTTCCAGAGTTCCGAGCAGACCACAATCCCCAGTTTGAGGCCGTCCAGTTCGAACAGTCCGGGTTCCGGACCCGGCGCCATCGGCGCCCCGGAGAGCACCGGATGGACGTCCCCGGTCGCCGGGTGGCTGCGCACGTACCGTCCGGCGTCCCGTCCTTCCCGATCGGTCAGGCGCACGACGGTGAAGAACCGACCGTCGCCGGTCGCCTCGACCCGGCCCCAGCAGGCCGCTACACCAGCCTTCCGGCAAGCTTCGGCGATCGCCGGTGCCGCATCGTGTTCGAGACCGGCCGTGATCGGGCCGGGATAGCTTTCGGGAAATACGACCAGATCGGCTCTCGCGATGGCCGAATTCGCGATCAGCTTCGTCGCATCGTCGACCCGGGCTTCTTCCGGGGCGTTCCGGTCGATTGCCGGCTGGGCGATCGCCAGCCGGAAGCCGGTGGGCCCGCTCACTGGTCCGCCCCCGAAACGGTGACCAGCAGACTGCCCGGCTTCCAGCCGGGGATCTCCCGGTCGGGGCAGGCCGAGACCGCGCAACTGACCTTGCGCAGCGCCCTGAACTCGAGGTGGTCGCCAGGTTCGATGTCGATCCCGGCGAGACCGCGGTAGGCGACGTCGTCAGCCGAGAAGCCGACGAAAAACGAGAGCATCCCGATCAGTTCGCTTCGGGGTATGCCGAGGGCACCCGAGATCAGGTCCTGACAGCCGGGGCGGCGGTCCTCATAGACCTCGTCCCAACAGCCCGGATACATGATGTCGGCGATCCCCTCACTCTTCAACGAGGTCAACTCGAAGGTCGCTTCCCCGTCGACGTCGAAGAGCGAGTCTCCGACTTCGGCCGAATAGACGAGCCACGGCCGCTTGAAGCGCTTCCAGCCGAGCTTGTTTCTGGTCAGGGCCTGGTCGAATCCCGGGAAACTGAAGTCGCCTCCCTGGGAGCCGTCCGGAGTTTCGATCCGGATCACTTCGCCAGCTTCCAGATCGAACCTGGTGCCCGTTCCATGGGCCACTTCAATCGATACTTCTGCCATTGCCATCGCACCCGCTTTCTCTCGGGTCGCACTCCTTAATCGAAGCGGTGCTTACGAACTCAGTGCGACGGTATGGGGACGATTCTAGTCACCGGAGGCAGAGAAGTGCTGGTAATCCCGGGGGCCCGACCAGAAGCCTCCCCACTCCCAGCCGATCGATGCGAAGGCCCGCACCACATGCCCCCGCGGCGGGATCATCCCTTTGCGGACCGGCCTGCGACTGGCGTACGCCCTCCCCCTCGCCGGTGAGACGTGGCTACCCGAGACGTAGGGGTTCTCAACCGGGTTGATGTCGATCGCCCGCCCGAACGCATGGCGGGACCAGACCCCGGGACGACCGGCGACTTCGCGGCAGTTGAAGGCCGAAGTGTTGTCCGCGTTCATCGAGCGGTGATCGTCTGCCCCGTAGGCATCGACCAGCCTCATTCTGCGGATCCGGAAACCGGCGTTGAAGAGCCGGCGGAACACCTTGACCATGCGGGGCGCGGCGGTCCTGTGTACGACCAGGAAGCCACGGCTGACCCCACCGTTGAAGTCCCGGTAGGGGAGCTTCAGGAGCCGCAGGTCGGCCAGTCCGACCGGACAGCCGCGATGCCAGGATGAACCGGTCATGCGTTTCCTCAGGTCGGCGTCGATCCGCAGGACCTCCCCCCGGAAGGGCTCCCGGGCCGCCGAGGTGGCCTGGGCCGGGATCAGCAGAGAGAGAGTGACGGCGCCGGTCGCCAGTAGCAACTTCACCTTCCGAGACTAGACAGCCGGTCAGAAACTCAAACCGTCCGGGCGATAAAGTCTGAGCGTGATCAATTGGTTCCCTACGTCTCACAAATGGAAGAAGTCGTGAAGAAGACCGTCGCGGTCGGCATCGCCGGCGTGACCGCGATCGTGGTCGCAGCCTGGCGACGGATCCAGCGTGACAACACCCTGGAAACGGATTCCGTTCCGGCTGATAGCGCGGCAGCGAAAACGTCCCCGGAACCAGCTCCCGGCCAGTCGCTCTTCACGCCTTCGGTCAGCGAGAAGTCGACCAAGGCCGAGCTCTACGAGGTCGCATCCGAACTGAACATCGAAGGTCGCTCGAAGATGAACAAGACCGACCTGCTCGCCGCGATCCGCGCCGCCTCCTAGACACCCGCACGGTCGCGTTCCATCGCCAGCAGGGCCGCCTTCATCGGGGACCCGCCGCCGTACGAGCCAACCGAGCCGTCGGAGCGGAGCACGCGATGGCAGGGGACGACGATCGGCAGGGGGTTGGTGGCCAGGGCCGATCCGGCAGCCCGTACCGCTCGCGGGCTCCCGGCCCGTTCGGCCATCTGCGCGTAGCTTGCGGTCGATCCGTAGGGGATCGCGGCCGTTTCGCGGAGCACTTCCCGGCGGAATCCCCGGGTCAGCTGCCAGTCGAGGGGCAGGTCGAAGTGGCGCAGGTTGCCGGCGAAGTACTCGTCGAGCTGCTGCCGGGCCACCGCGACCGAATCCCTTCCGGTGAGGGCGATCCTTGGAGAAACCCTCCGGGCGAGATCCTCGAGGATTTCCTCCTCGGCTTCGGCGTCGAGTCCGATCCGTACGATGCCGCCTTCACCGGCCACGACGAGCAGGGCCCCGAAGGGGGATTCGTGTCGTTCATAGGCGAGATCGATCAGGTTCTCGGAACCCGCCCGCTCCAGCAACTCGCCTCTCAGCGCATGCCAGTTCGAAGACGGCTTGCCGGCCAGTCTGCTTTCCAGATCACTCATGGCCGATCCTTTCTCTCAGAGTTCTGAGTCCCTCGAACACGTTGCGCCGGGCCGCCGCCTCCGAGATATTCATCGCCTGGGCGATCTCCCGGTGGGACAGGTCGCCCCTGAAGCGGAGAGTCACTGCCAGTCGTTGCTTCTCCGGCAGAACCCGCACCTCATCCCAGACCGGGTCCTCCAGCTGTTCGGCCACCGCGGCCGACGGCCAAGCGTCGACTTCACCTTCCGGCCGGGCGCGTTTGTTGCTGCGGCGCTGCTCGTCAATCGCCTTGTTGCCGGCGATCGTGAAAAGCCAGGCCCTCACCGATTCGACCCTGGTCTTGTCCCAGACGGCCAGAGCAGCCAGCATCGTGTCCTGAAAGACGTCGTCGGCCCGATCCGGTCCGACCCGGCTGATCAGCCACGAATGAATACCGGGCCCGTGTTCTTCGAGCGCCAGTTCGAAGGGCGGCGGTGCGGCTCTCTCGACTTTCGCGTTCACTGCCCCTGAGACGAACCAGAGGCCGGTTTTGTGAGATCGGCTGCAACCGGACTCATGCGGCAACTCTATTCTTGCCGGGTGGCTCTGGCCGACCAATACGACGGTTTCCTGATCGACCTCGACGGGGTCGTCTGGCTGGGCCATGAACTGATCGACGGCTCGGCCGAGACACTGAACTCTCTGAAGGCAGCCGGCAAGCCGGTCGTCTTCGTCACCAACAGCCCGAGGATCACTCCCGCCGAGCAGGCCCGCATCCTGCAGGAGCAGGGGGTCGAGACCGACCAGGGCCGGGTCGTTACCGCCGGATCGACCCTCCTGAATCTGGCCCGGGACCGGATCGGGGACGGCGCCAGGGTTTTCGCGACCGGAACCCACGGTTTCCTCGAACAGGTGACCGGTGCGGGCTTCGAACTCGTCCCGATCGACCAGTGGGATCGGGCCGCCGGGGTGCTGGTCACCGGCCACCCCCACTTCAACTACGACGAGCTGAAGGCGGCCTCGATGGCCGCCCGGGCGGGCGCCTTCTTCGCGGCGACCGGCAAGGACCCGACCATGCCGATGCCGGACGGGCTCTGGCCGGGAACGGGGTCAATTCTCGCGGCAATCGAAACCGCCTCGGGCCGCGAAGCGATGATCGCCGGCAAACCGGAGAAACCGATCTTTGAGATGGGCCTCGAAGTCCTCGCCCTCCCGGAGGACGCCCGCGTGGCAATGATCGGTGACCGCCTCGACACTGATGTAGGAGGAGCCCAGGCGGCCGGACTCGACGGAATCCTCGTCGCCGGAAACGAATCCCACTCCCCTACCACAGACGTCACCCCCGACCACGAAATCCCAAACCTGGCATCCCTGATCTAGGTAAGTCGGTTCGAAGCGGGCACACCCGAAAAAGGCTTCGGGGGAGCCCGCAGGGCGACGGACTTTTTTGGGTGTGCCCGTGTCGGACCGGATCGAGCGTCAGGAGCAGGGACGCCAGGGCCTGGCGAAGAGGTCGTACTCCTTGCCGATGGCGCTGAAGCCAAGCTTCTTCGCCCGGGAGCAGAAGGCCGATCGCGGGCGTTCGTACTCGACCGAGTAGACCGCCTTGTTCTGGCGGATGAACGGAAGGTAGTAGCCGCATTCGTTGTACTGGAAGCACTGTTCGACCACCGCGAAATCGAAGTCCCGCACCAGTTTGCGGGCCTGTCTGCCGTCGTTCTTGAGGCCGACCGCGAGGCCGTTGCGATGGGCCAGCCCGGCAATCCAGCGGTTGAACCGAAGCTGGTCTTTGGCGGTGAGCGGGAAGCCGGTCGGGTTTTCCCAGCCGTTGATGTTGTCCGGCTCGAGACCGTCGAACCCCTTTCGGGCACACATCCGGATCCGCGCCTTGATCGGAGCGGCGAACTTGTGGAAGCGTCGGATGTCGAGCCAGCGTTCGTTCGGGTAGCCGTCGTAGGCCCTGCCGATCACTGACCTGGGGAAACGCCTTGCGTCAGGACGGTAGTTCTCCCAGCTGCCAACATCGATGTAACAGATCACCTTGCGTCCCTGCGAGTGAAGCTTGGTGACGGTCGCTTTCGAAACGTTGAACCCGTCGACCTCGTAGACCGGAGCGTCGATCGTGGTGTCGATTCTGCCCTGAAGCTGGAACTGCCAGCCCGCGGTCGTCGGTTTCGGCTGCCAGCGGGAAGGCTTGGCGTCGGAGTTCTCCGGATTCGATGAACAGGCCGCCAACACGACCATCAGAGCGAGAAGGAGAAAGGCCACCGCGCAGGGCAAAGCGCGCGGAAATCGGGCAGCAGGCATCGGGAAAGCTTAATGACCGGCAACCATCAAGACCAACGGTTTCCCACAACTATTGTGGAAAATCGTTGGTTCTGTTCCCGGTCAGCCCAGTTCGGAGAAGCCGGGGGGCGCCTTTGACATTTCGAGGGCGGCGAGCTGTTTGTGGTGGGTCCGGATCTCCGAGAGCATGCGCTCGAGGCGCGGCTCCATCGAAGTGTCGAGGTGACTCATCGCACCGGCGACCGCCGGGTGAACTTCGGCGATCTCGTCGTGCATTGCCTGGGCCACCGCCCGGTAGGTCGGGTGGCCCTCCCTGCCAGATCGGAGTTCGATCAGTTGCATCGCCTCCCTGGCGTTCAGGTCAAGGATGTATCGGATCCGGTAGCCAAGCGAAAGGGCGTATGGGGCCGCTTCCGGGTGACCGGCCTCGCGCAGGCGCTCGTACTCGTTGCGGGAGATCTCCAGGGCCTGCTCGTAGGCGCCACCGACACCGGCTTCGCGGACCTCGTCGGGCACCCCGGCCCCGAGATCCGGGGTCAGGGTCTGCCACTGGCAGGTCAGCATGCGATGACGCTGGAGGTCGCGGAAGGCCCCGTAATCGGAAACGATCTCGAACCGGTAGGAGACCGATTCGAAGCCGCGGCCGGGACGGTGACGACGGTTGCGGCGCTCACCGACCATCGCCGCCATCAGCTCTTCGCGCTGCTTCGCGTCGAGCCTCGCGATCCGCGCGCGAATCCGGGACTCCGGTGCGTCGGACTCCTCGAAAAGGCAGGCCGAGAGCAGGTCATCCTCGGATCCACGGACCCGGGCCAGCTCGACGGTCGGGCCGGTGTCCTCGACCTCGCGGTCCGCCAGACCGAGTCGTTCCACCCAGTCCTCGGTCGCCTGACGGCGCTCTTCGAGAAACGAGATCCATTCGCCACCCCGATCGGGCCGGCCCACCCGGGAGACGAAGCTGGGGATCACCTTGTTGAGCTCGTCGAGGATCATGCCACCGAAGCGCCGCGCCTCCGGCAGGGGTGAGGCCATCATGCGGAACAGCAGCTGCTCCCAGGCCTGGCCCGAGGCATAGATCCCGACGTGGCTGAGGGTCGCAGCGGGCAGGAGGCCGCGCAGGAGGTCAAGGGACTTGGCCTTGATCGACCGGCGCCAGGGACCTTCAGGCTCGTCGTCGCCGCGGGGCCAGCGCTCCGCTGCCCAGGCTTCGACTTCGACCAGCGAATCCGAGTAGATGCGGAAGATCTCGTCCATCGCCGACTCGAAACGGTCATCGAGGGCGTCGCCTCTCAGGTAGCGGTATCCGCCCCCGGGCATCTCCTGGTCGTAAGCGATGTACCGGGTCGACTGCTCGAGGTAAGCGGCGAGGCGGCCCCGCTGCAGAACCTTGGTGAGAATGTTCGAAACCCACTCGCAGGCTACGTGAGCGCCGCCGAGCTGAGCGATCGAGTCGTCCCCGAAACCGACGAACACGCTCTGGTAGAGCTTCGCCGCACGCTGGCCCTCTTCCCCGTCGAACGGCTTCAGCCGGCCGTCCGGGTCGGCGGCCGCGGCGTCGGCCGCGAACTCGTCGAGGTAAAGGCGTCGCAGAGTCCCGCCGTAACGGGAGTAACGGGCGAAAAGCGCACCCTTGACCGTTTCCGGCAGATTGGTCAGCGCGAACACGGGTCGATCGAGGTTGGTGAAGTACGGAGCGAGCATTGCCTGCTCTTCCGCCGTGTAACTCTCGACCGGGTAGCGCACCCGTCGAACCTAACAGGCGGGCAAGACGGTCGCGTGCCGGGTTATGTAGACCCTGGGTGACCGCTGATTCAGGGGATCAGGCGTTGGCGGTTGCCGGGACCGACCAGGTACAGACGGATCTTGTTTTGCCCCCGTTTCATCACCGATGGGTGCACCATCGCCCCGAACCTGATCCGGTCCTTGTAGTAGAAGCTGCGCGTCGTGGCGACTATCCGATCGCCCCAGGCAAGAGCGATCGTCTTGCCCACCTCGATTCCGTGAAGCACACCACCGACCATGGCGGGAACCTGGCGCCGCGAGGAGGAAGCCTGTTTGACCAGGAACGGCAGATCGAGCTTGAAGCGGGCCTTCGGCGCATATCCGGACGGACGGGGCCGGCTTCCGATCAGCCAGCTCTTCGGTCCGAGCTTCCAGAGGTTGCGTTCACCGAGACGCAGCTTGCGGGAGGCCAGTAAGGCGGCCCTGTCTTCGCGCATCTGATCGACGGTGAACTGAAGTTGGCCCATCCGGTCGGTGCTGACGGTCAGGATCCGGTCCGGGGTCGCCTTGTCGATCGTCTGGCCGTCGGTGGACGGGATCTCCGCGCCGAGCACCTGGGCGATGGTCGGAAGGATGTCGAGCGACTGGGTCGACGCGGTAGAGATCCGGCCTGCAGTCTGGCCCGGGTACTTGATGATCAGGGGCGGGTTCGCAATGGCCCCGACGTTCGTCGGTGTGAGGTCCCGTCGAAGGTCGTAGGGATCGAAGGAGATGCCGTGATCGGCGACGAAGATGATCATCGCCTGCCGGAAGTCTCCGTTGGCTTTGATCTTCCGCAGGATCTCGCCCACCATGCGGTCGGCGAACCCGGTCTGGAGCAGGTGGCGCTGCTCGACGAAATCTACGGCCGGTTCGTCGGCGGACCAGCCCATCTCGCCCATGTCGCTGGGCATCAGGAGCGCGCCAAACGGGTAGCTCTGCCCGGTGGGCAGATACCGGAGGGGAAGGTGGGGAATCTTTGCGTGGATGAAGGAGAGGGTGCCCCGTCCGGCGGGAATGTTCTTCGTCCAGTTCCTGATTTCAGCCGGATCGAAGGGGCGGAACTTGGCCTTGATGAATCCGTCAGCCGTGGTCAGGTCGGGGGCTTCCCCCTGCCTCCCGTCGGGACAGATCTCGACCGGGCAGAGTTCGGTCACCTCTTCCTGGGCATGGACGTTGCGACCCGGCCCGAACAGCGTGAACAGGTTGTTCGGCTGGGCGGCAGCGGTGGGCAGGGTCCGTTCGTTCGACAGGTTCCCGGTGAGGACCGAGGGAACCGCCCAGGCGGTGAAGTCGCCGCCGGTCACGTTGTCCCGGTACCAGGTGGCGCCGGAAGCGAACTTAGCGATCTGCGGGAAGCGCCGGCTGTCGATCTGCTGGCCGTCCGAGGTCATCAGATGTGCCGTCGGCAGTTCGTCGAGCAGGATCATGACGACGGGAACATCGGAACCCAGTCGTTTGCCGGCGGCCGGAACCGCGCCGTCACTGTCCTGGATTACGTTCTGGAGCGGGAGCACGAGCAGCAGCAAAACGATCGCTCCGAAAGCAACCGCAGATTTGCGACCTCCCCAAGTCGTCCCCATGTTTCCCCCCTGATCAGGCTCGCGGTACCTGCCGCAAGGTGTTGCCGGGGCCGACCACGTAAACGGCCACGCGGTTCTTTCCGCGCTTCATCGCCGCCGGCGGGACCATCACCCCGAACTGGACTTTTCCTTTGTAGTCGAAACTGCGTGAAGTGCCGACGATCCTTCCATTCCAGGCCAGGGCCATGACCCTGTCCGCCCCGACCCCGGCGAGCCTGCCGGAGATCAAGGAGGGAACCACGTTCGACGAACCGTCGGCCCGTTTGATCCGGGCGGCGGTGACGTAAAGCCGGTACCCGGCGCCGGCGAGCGTCCTGGTCTTCCCCGGCTGGCGACCGATCAGATCGCTCCGCGGTCCGAGGTGCCAGAGGTCGCCGCTGCCGAGCCGCCGGGTCTGATCGTCGAGCACGCCCTTGCGATCCTTGCGGATGTCATCAGCGGTGACCCGAATCCTGCGCTGCTGATCCTTGCTCACGATCATCACCCGGCCGGGTTGCGCCTCGCTCACCGTCTGGCCATCGGTCTCGGGGATCTCGGCTCCGAGTTCGTCGGCAATGGTCGGAAGGATGTCCAGCGACTGGACGGAGTCGGTTGATGTGACAGCTTCGGTCTGACCCGGGTACTTGATGATCAGCGGCGGATTGACCGTCGCCCCTTTGTTGTTGGGAGTGGCGTCGCGGCGCAGGTCCTTGGGGTCGAACGAGACGCCGTGGTCGGCGGTGAGTACGACCAGGGCGTCGTCAAAGTCGCCGTTCTCGTCGAGCTTCTTCATGATCTGGCCGACCAGCCGGTCGGCGTATGCGGTCTGGAGCAGATGCCGGCCCTGGACGAAGGCCACCGCAGGTTCCCTGGCGGTCCAGCCGTTCTGACTCAGGTCCGTCGGCATCAGCAGCGGGCCGGGCCGGTAGGCCTGACCGGAAGGCAGGAATCGCAGTGGTGCGTGGGGCACCTCGACGTGGGCAAACGAAAGTGTTCCCTTCCCGGCCGGGATCTCTTCGATCCATTCCCTGACTTCCGCCGGTGCGAACGGCTTGAACTTCGCCTTGACGAAGGAATCGGCCCGGTCGATGCCCGGGGCCTCACCCTGATGTCCATCAGGGCAGATCTCGACCGGACAGAGCTCGGTCACCGTTTCCAGACTGTGAACCTCGCGGCCCGGCCCGAGCAGGGTGAAAAGGTTGTCGGGCTGGGCTTCGGCGGTCGGCAAGGTCAGTTCGTCAACCGAGTTCCCGGTCAGGATGCCCGGCACCGCCCAGGCGGTAAAATCGCCCGCTGCGACGTTGTCGCGGTACCAGGTCGCACCGGAGGCGAATTTCGCGATCTTCGGGTACCGCCGGGCGTCGATCCGCTTGCCGTCGGCGGCCATCAGGTTCGCGGTCGGGAGTTCGTCGAGCACGACCACCACCACCGGGGTGTCCGATCCGAGTCGGGTTCCTTCGGGTTCAGCCCCGCTGCTGGATTGCCCGCAGCCGAGCGCGGCCGCAAACACGAGTACTGCAGCCAGTCCCAGAGCTGGCATGAGGGGAAACCGCAGCCGGCCGCTCACGAGCCCGTGCCTCGGTCGGGAGCGGGTGGCGCCGCCATCAGCTCCACCACGTGGCCCGCCGGGGTGACGGCTTTGACCCGGCGCTCACCCCAGAGTTGCCGGCCTTCGGTCACTTCGAAGCCTCTGTCCTCGAGACGGGTCACGGTTGCCTCCATGTCCGGGGCCACCACAGCTACGTGGCCGCGGGTCGGCGGCACCGCAGGATCGACTGTTTCCATCAGATGAATTTGGGTTCCTTCCCTTTCATACCAGTCGTAACCCGCCCCGAGCGCTTCAGGTGCGGCGACTGATTCAAATCCGGCAGCGAGCCAGAATTCCCCCTCTGCCGCCATATCTTCGGGACGCACCTCCAGTGCGACGTGGTGAAGCATGGGGGAATCGTGTCAGATGTGAGCGCTTTGCGCGGAAAATCATCCCGGCAGGGTCACGATCAGAAGAACACGGCCCAGCCGGCGACTCCGAGCAGGACGATCACCGTCGTGTAGACGATCGCTTCGGCCGCGGTCCGGAGATCGAGTCCGTAGGCGTGGCCGACGATCAGCGAGTTGAGACCGGTCGGCATGACGGCGAGCAGGTAGTAGGAGTCCGGCACCCCGCTGAAGGGAACCGTGAAGAGATAGAGGAGGGCCGGCGCCGCGACCAGACGGCAGATCATCACGGCGCCCAGCGGCTTGTGGGGCCGAGGCGGCACCTTCATCACCCCTCCCCGGACCTCTTCGGTGAGGATCGCTCCGACCGCGAAGAAGCCGACCACCAGCGGGATGACGACCAGGATGCGGGAGATGTCGACCGCGATGTCCGGCGCAAAGGACTCCGGTGCGAGCAGGGCCAGGACCGTGGCAACCAGGAGCGGGTTCTTGAAGAAGAAAGACCGGAAGCGTTCGCGGAAGCCCTCGCCCGCCTTGGTCCCGAAGGCGGCGCCAACTCCGAAAGCTCCGATCATCAGGGTCAGGTAACTGACGACCACGTCGTAGAGGACCGCATTGGTCAGGGCGTCGCCACCCATCAGGGTGTAGACCATCGGATAGCCCAGGTATGAGGTGTTGGCGAGGATCGCGGAAACGATCACCGCACCGGCTACCGGCCGGTCGAGCTTGAGGACCGGCACCGCGAGAATCCAGGCCAGCAGGCCGACGCAGACCGAGGTGAGGATCCCGGCCCCGATCCCGGCCCCGCCGCCGAAACTAAGTTCGACGTGAACCAGGTTGAAGAAAACGATCGGCGGCAGAACCACATAGAGAATGAGCAACAGCCCCCGCCGCGACCCATCCCCCGCCTTGTCCGGCCAGCGATGCTCCCCATAAATCCCGGCCGCAACCGAAACAAGAATGGTGAGCAGGATCCAAAGCACCAGCTAACCCTAAGGGGCCGACAGATTGAATCTGTCAGCGCTATCTGCCGACAGATTCAACCTCTCGCTCTCAGAGGTCCGCCCGATATCGCGTTGCGGACGGATCGAAGCCGTGCGCTCGGGCGAATCGTGACACCACCCCTTCCGGATCTGCGGCGAATTCCTTGAAGGTAAGCCGCTTGACGGTAAGGCCGTGAGACTCGAGATACTGCTGCTTTTCGGCATCGATTCTTTTCTGAACTGGATCACTGTGAAACGAATCCCCGTCGGTCTCCAGCACGAGATTCAGCTCCGGCCAGTAGAAGTCGACTTCGCACCCGAAGACTTTGTGGTTGACCAGCGGCATCGGCAGCTTCCGGTTTACCCAGACCAGGAGGAACCACCCTTCGAACACCGACCTGGTTCGAGCCAGCTCCGGGACCCAGAGGGCAAGATACGGGCGCAGCTTCTTCGCTCCGGTTCTGCCTTCGATTTTCGGATAGCAGTTCTCGATTGCCTGCCCGTCGAGGAGTGCAAGTCGGCAACCTTCCAGAAAGGCGAACCGCAACTCCCTGCGGGAGACCTTGGCGGCAATTTCCAGAAGCGCGAAGATCGGATTCGCAACCAGGAGTCCGTGGTGATCGCTAATGTCGTCTCGATCGAAGTTCCTGGAGACGACCTGGACCCTCGTGGCCCGAAGCGCGGGAGAGATACCGGGCAGGGTTCTTGCCTGTCCGACCGGAGAGCCGACATGAATGGTGCCAGGCAATCCCTGCCGGGCGTCAATCATTCCCACACCTCACAGGCACTTTGCCCGATCAGCACAGAACCCGCACCAGCTGCAAGCAACGCAGCCCTGAAGGCGGCGGGCCGCGACTCTATGTCCCTTCCATAGGAATACACCGACCGAAGGACTTTGATCAGCCGACCGTTTCGAAGCCAGTTATCGACTCTCGCCGGGCTGAAGCCAGCCCGGATCAGTTCCTCGCGCGCCGCAACGAAGTCCCGGTCGGCCACGAACAGGTAGAGCCGTCGCAGCTGGGCTCTGGAACTCAGATCGATGAGCGGGGCTGAAGTCACCGATCCAGCATCCTCGGAATTCGCTCACAAGTGGCTCTACAGGTGTGACTTTTCTGCAACAGGAACCGGCCACAAGGCCGGAACAAGGCGACAGGTTGAATCTGTCAGCGCTATTCGCCGACAGATTCAACCTGTCGGAGCTAGGAAATCCAGACGCTCAAGGCGTCGCCGGCGTGCTGGGCGAACTCGACCAGGGGCTGGGGGATGACGCCGAAGAAGAGGGCGACTGCCGCAGCGACGATCGCGGGGAGGACCAGATACCAGCGGCGGTCGGCGCGGGGGTCGTCGAAGGGATCAACCTGGGCGCCGGCGATCTGCGGGGGCAGGGCGGCGGTGTCGATCGAGTCGGCGGCCTCGTCGGATTCGTCGGCCGGGCTCATCCAGAGTGTGGCGACCACCCGCAGGTAGTAGCCGAGCGAGATCATGGTGCCGACGGCGATCATTACGGCGAGCCAGGTCCAGCCGTCGTCGATCAGCGCCTCCATCAGGTAAAGCTTGCCGATGAAGCCCGCGGTCGGCGGCAGGCCGGCCAGGGCCAGCATGGCGATCGTGAGCGGCCACGCGATCAGCGGCTTCTCCCGGCCGAGCCCCCGCAGGGTCGAGATGTCATCGGAGAAGTCCGTCTGACGCTCGCGGATCACGACCACAGCGAAAGCGGCGATGTTCATCGCGACGTAGGCGGCGAGGTAGAAGACGAGGGCGTCGACTCCGGCCTGGGTGGCGGTGACCACACCGGCCAGCATGTATCCGGCCTGGGCGACACCGGAGTAGCCCAGCATCCGCTTCAGCGAGGTCTGGGCGAGGGCGCCGACGTTGCCAACCACGATCGAGAGCGCGGCCAGCGCGGCGAGCATCACGTCCCACTGGTCGGCCAGCGGGCCGAGTGCGACGAGGAAGAAGCGGATGAAGACCGCGAAGGCGGCTGCCTTGGTCGCGACGGCCATGAAGGACGTGACCGGGGTGGGCGCTCCCTGGTAGACGTCAGGCGTCCACTGGTGGAAGGGGGCGATCGAGACCTTGAAAGCGAGGCCGACCGCGACGAGCCCGACTCCAACCAGGGTCAGTGAGTCGGTCAACATGCCGTCCCCACCCTGGAGGCCGTCACTGATCTCCTGGAAGCCGGTCGCCCCGGAGGCGCCGTAGATCATCGCCAGGCCGTAGAGCAGGGTGGCCGAGCCGACCGAACCGACGATCAGGTATTTGAGGCCCGATTCGAGCGATTCGCGGCGGCGGAGGTTGGTGCCGCAGAGCGCGTAGAGCGGAATCGAGAGCAGTTCGAGACCGACGAAGAAGGTCAGCATGCTGGTCGCCTGGGCGAGGATGACCATGCCCAGGACCGAGCCGGTGAGCAGGGCCAGCCAGTCGCTGCGGCCCGCCTGCGTTTCGGACGGATCGCCGATCGCAAGCATGACTGCGATCGCGGCAGAGGCGACCACGAGCAGCGAAAGGGTGACCGCGAGACCATCGAGCCGGAGCGCTCCGGCCACCAGGTCGACATCAGCGTTCCACTGCCAGATCAGGCAGCCCGCGGTGACCGCGAAGGTGAGCAGCGCGAGACCAGGACCGAACCGCTTGATCGAGTCGAAGACGGCGGCGAGGACCACCACGACCAGACCCGCGGTGAGGGCGATGATCGGCGAGAGGCCCGCGTAATCGATTGTCGGTGCGTCGAAGCTCACTTGCCCCACCCCGGTCCGGCCAGCCCGTCGGCGATATTCACAATGGCATCAGTCGCAGGTGCGGAATGATCGAGAATCAGCTGCGGGCAGAAGGCCAGTACGACCACGATTGCGACCAGGGGGACCACGACGAGCGCGTCCCGCAGCGAGATCTCCCGCGAGTTCGACCCTTCCGGCAACGGGTTGTGCATCGCCAGCTGGTAGAGGCGAAGGGCGTAGAAGGCGGCCAGGGCCACCCCGATCGAGGCGACGATCGCCCAGACCGCGTCAACCTGGAAAAGCCCGTTGAGGACGAAGAACTCGCCGATGAAGTTGGCCGAGGCCGGGATCGCCAGGGTCGCCATGGTGACGATCAGGAAGATCACGGCGAGAACCGGAGCTTTCTTTGCCAGGCCCCCCATGGGACCAACCTCTTCGGAACCGGTGCGTTCGGCGATCATCGCGACGATCAGGAAGGCCGGCACGACGACCAGGCCGTGGTTGACCATCTGCAGGACGGCTCCGTTGGCCCCTGACTCGTTGAGCGCAAAGATCCCGGCAAGGATGAACCCCAGCTGGGCGACCGAGGAAAACCCGAGGACGAGACGCATGTCGGTTGTGGTGAAAGCCATTGACGAGCCGTAGATGATCGCGGCAATCGCGATCACGATCATTGTGGTCTGGTACTGGAACGCCGCGTGGGGCAGCATGTCCAGCACCCAGGTCAGGAAACCGAAGGCGCCGACCTTGGAAAGCACTGCCGAGAAAACGGCCAGCGCTGGCAGCGGGGCCGCACGATAGGCGTCCGGCATCCAGCCATGCAGCGGGAAGATGGGCATCTTGACGAGGAAGGCCGCGGCGAAACACCAGAAGATCCACCCCTGCTGGTCGGCCGGCACGCCCTTGCCGATGATGTCGTTCATCGCAAATGAAATCTGACCCCCGTCGGCCGCGGCAATCGCAGCACCGATCGCGCCAACCAGCATGAGCAGCGAGCCGATCAGGGTGAAGACGATCATCTTCAGAGTCGCCGACTGGACCGTCACGGGACCCCGTCCGGGACTGCCTTCGGGGTCGCTCTCTCCGCCGCGGTCACGTCCCCAGATTCCGAACAGGAAGTAGAACGGGACGATCATCAGGTCGAAGAAGAGGACGAAGAGCAGCAGGTCGGTCGAGAGGAAAGCGCCGAGCGTCGCGGTCTCGCCGGCCAGCAGCATGAAGTAGTAGAGCGCCGGACGTTCAACCCCGCGGATCGCCGCGAAGGCGATCGCCGGAATCCAGGCAACGGTGGTCAGCAGGACCAGGACCAGCGAGACCCCGGTGATGCCGAGGCTGTAGCTGACCCCGAGACCCGGGATCCAGTCGACGTCGGTGATGTACTGGGTACCGCCGTTCGCGTCAAAGCCGGCGAGGACGCCGATCGCCAGACCGAAGGTGACCACGGCACCGAGGAGCGCCGTCCAGGGCGCAAAGCGCCGGGGAACGGCGAGGGCGACGAGTCCGATGACGAGCGGGGTCCAGATGATCGAACTCAGCATCAGAGGCTCCGGATCAGGAAGTAGATGACGATGGCGAGAACTCCGAAGAGCATGAGTGCGGCGTAGCCGCGGAGCAGGCCGGACTGGAGGTCACGAACCGCAGCCCCGGCCGAACGGGTCAGCCCGACAACCCCGGCGGTGGCGCCTCCGATCGCGAGCCGTTCGAAGACCTGGTTGCAGAAGCGGCCGAAAGCCTTGACCGGGTTGACCACGAGGAAGTCGACAATCTCGTCGCCGTACCACTTGTTGACGCAGAGACGGTAGATCAAAGAGAACCGCTCGCGGAACCTGGCCGGCAGGTCGGGCCGCTTGATGTAAAGGAGCCAGGCCGTAGCGATGCCGAGGATCGAGATGACCGCACCCTCGATCAGGCCGGTCCAGGCCTGGCCGACGCTGGGATGCTCATGGGCGAAGATCGAGTTCTCGAAGGTCGGCTCGAGGAAGGTGGTGATCACGTGGGTCACGCCCGGAATCTGGACCAGGCCGCCAACCAGGGCGAGCACACCCAGGACGCCCATCGCGAACTTCATGCCGCCGGCCTGTTCGGCGATGTGATGCTCCTCGCCGGGGTAGCCGACCTCGGTGTCTTCCTTCTCGCCGGTCGCCGGGTTGACCGGCTCGCCGTGGATCACGTGGCCGTGCTGCTCGAGGTACTCGGCTTCCTTGCAAGCCGGTCCGGGCAGGATCCGGAAGATGATCCGGAACGAGTAGATCGCAGTCATGAAGGCACCGATCAGCATGCCGACCCACATCCAGTCGTACATGCCACCACGGAAGTGGGCGAAATCGATGATCTCGTCCTTCGAGAACCAGCCCGAAGTACCGGGGAAGCCCGAGAGAGCGAGCGCGCCAATGATCAGCATCGCCGCGGTGAAGGGCATCGCCTTGCGGAAGCCCTTCATCTTGTCGATGTTCTGCATGTTCGCCATCGCCGCGATGACCGAGCCGGCCGCCATGAAGAGCAGGGCCTTGAAAAATGCGTGGGTCATCAGGTGGAACATCCCGGCCGAGTAGGCGCCAATCCCGACCCCGACGAACATGTAGCCGATCTGGCTCATCGTCGAGTAGGCGATGATCCGCTTCAGGTCGGTGACCGCGATCGCGATGGTGCCGGCGATCAGAAGGGTGACGAGGCCGACGATCGCGGCGACGTCGGCCGCGGTCGGCGCGAGCTCGAAGAGCGGGAAACAGCGGGCGATGAGGTAGACGCCGGCGGTGACCATGGTCGCCGCGTGGATCAGGGAGGAGACCGGGGTCGGGCCCTCCATGGCGTCGGCGAGCCAGGTGTGGAACGGCATCTGCGCCGACTTGGCGAAGGCGCCGACGAGGAGGCAGAGGCAGATCGCCACGATCGACCACTCGTTGGTCTGGAAGACCTCGGGCGCCTTCTCGAAGACCTCGCCGTAGCTGATCGCGCCGACTTCCTTGAAGATCAGGATGGCCGCGATGTACAGGCCGATGTCGCCGATCACGTTGATCTCGAAGGCCTTCTTTCCGGCCTTGGTCGCGGTGTTGCGGCGGTACCAGTAGCTGATCAGGGCGTACGAGGCGAAGCCGACCAGGGCCCAGCCCACGATCAGCATGATGAAGTTGCCCGCCAGGACCAGCACCAGCATCGAGAACACGAAGAAGTTCAGGTAGCTGAAGAAGCGGTGGTAGCCCTGATCCGACTTCATGTAGCTGTACGAGTAGAT
>JAEZIQ010000114.1 GCA_023436605.1 Actinomycetes bacterium
GGAGGGCCGGGAGAACCCCGCCACTCCCGGGCTCGCGTCAAGCGTTTGAATGCCCGTCCGGCCTGATCGCTGCTAGCAGGGAGCTCCGTGGACCCGGTCGTGAAGAGCGTCGAGGATCGATCTCAATCGTCTTGAAACCTGCATCTGGGAGCAACCGAGAGACTTGGCGATCTGGGACTGGGAAAGCTCGTCCCGGAACCTGAGTGTGAGAATGGCCCTGTCCCGGTCGTCGAGTTCGCTGAGGGCCTCCCTCGTGACGCTGCGGTCCTCTGCGAGTCCGAAGCCCTCGTCTTCGATTCCGAGTAACTCTTCCGAGTTCCGGCCTTCATCATCGGAGCTGTCGATAAAGCCCTCGGGATTGCGGGCCTGGGTAGCCATCCGTGCTTCCAGGACGTCCCCCTCCGAACACCCCATCGCGTCGGCGATTTCGTCGGTCGAAGGTTCGTGGGCTAACCCCGTTCTCAGGTCCGCGATTACGGACTCCATGTCACCGATTCGTTCGTACACCGCTCGGGGCACCTTCAGGGTCGATACCCGATCACGGAAATGGCGCTTCAGCTCGCCGTGAATCGTTGGCGAGGCGAAGGCGATGAAGGGGAGACCGCGGGAAGGGTCATATCGCTCGATCGCATTCATCAGTCCGACACTGGCCACCTGGACCAGGTCTTCGGTTGACTCGGCCTGGCCGCGGTACCGGATGCCGATGCTCTTGGCGTAGGCAAGAAAGCGCTGGGCCAACTCCGCCCGTACTTCGGGCTCGTCGCGCCTCGGCCACAAATCGGCCTCGTTGACCAAACCCAGACTTTCGTGTTTGGTTGCCATGTTCCGCATGTTCGGACCTGTCCTCTCTCGATGCGTTGCTGCCCTCGAGCTCTCGAAGATAGAACCGTGCAGTTGTTGCTCAACGCGCCGGCATAAGCGAGATGATCCGATCGAAGCCAACGGTCCTCAGTCCGCAGCAGGCGATTGCCGGTCGGCGCGTACGTTGTCCCTACCCGTTTTTTCGATCTTCAACCCGGACCGGTTTCATACCCCAGTCGCCGGGTACCGTGATCGTGTGAGAATCGACGGAGGTGCGTGGTGCCGGAATCGCTGATCATCGACATCGACGGGACGCTCGTCGACTCCAACTATCAGCACGTGATCGCCTGGCAGCGGGCCTTTCGGCAGCACGGTTTCGAGACCGAGGCCTGGAAGGTTCACCGCTACGTGGGCAAGGGCGGGGACAAAATGGTCGCCTCGGTTACCGGGGAGGAAGCGGAAGCCGAGGCGGGAGATGCGATTCGCGAAAGCGAAGGAGTGATCTACCGGGAGCTGATCGACGAGGTCACTCCGTTCGATGGTGCAGCAGAGTTCGTGGCCTCGCTGAAGGAGCAAGGCCTGAGGGTGATCCTCGCCAGTTCGGCCAAACAGGACGAAGTCGAGCGATACCTCGACCTGCTCGGAGTCGGAGAAACGATCGATGGTTTCACCACGTCGGCCGATGTCGACGCGACCAAGCCCGAGCCTGACCTGGTGGAGGCGGCCCTCGAGAAGGCCGGTTCGAAGGATGCGGCGATGATCGGCGATTCGATCTGGGATGTCGAGGCCGCCAAAAGGGTCGGGCTCGAATGCTCGGCAGTGCTGACCGGCGGGTTCTCCAAGGCCGAGTTGCTGGCCGCAGGTGCGCTGCAGGTTCAGCCATCGCTGGCCGACCTCGACATCAGGCAACTGGTCAAGGTCGGTCTGACCTAGACACGCCGATTCTGGGCGGTCAAACGGCCGTAGCCGCCGGGGTTTTCGACGGCGCCTCCGCGCGCCGGAGTACTGCCCGGCGGTAGAGCTGGGCGTGCTGGGCTGCGATCAGGCGGCGCTGGTGTCGCCTACGGTCGGCTCCAACAGGTAACACCTGCCCGACGGCGAGTGATTCGGCGGCAGAATCGATCGCGCTGCCGATGTCTTCCCTCCTTGGTGCACCGGTGGCAAAAACCTTGAAGGGAAAGGAGGTACGGAAATCGGTGCTGAACTCCGAGGCCGGCATGACGATCGCCGCGCCGGCGTCACGGAAAGCCTCGACCCAGGCGCAGTGGACTCCGGTCAGTTTTGGCACTACCACGATGTCGGCCCGGCGCGCGACGGCCAGCAACTGCTCGACTCCGATCATCTCCTGCCACTCAACCTCGGCCCGTTCCCGCCGGGAAATGCTCGCCAGGAGCGGCAGCAGGCTCCCCGCAGGTCCGCTCGACTCTTCTCCCGTGTCCTCCACCGTCACGGTGGACCGGTACAGGTTGGATTCCCGGGCCTTCTCGGCTATCGCTTCGACGATCGTCTCCGCGACCGGGTCGTGTTCCAGGCTGTCCAGCAGGACACTGACCGAAAAAGGAGGTATCCGCCGCCGCGGTGGCAGCTGGTCGAGTTCTTTGAGGGGGAAGACGTGGCCCTGGGGGATCAGGGTCACCCGGTCGTGAATTTGCTCATATCCGGCCCGCAGTTCCGCGTTGGGAACGATAATTTCGTCGGCCTTCGACACCAGGGTCAAACCGTTCCGCTGCCGGTCCCCGGCAAGGGGGTGATGAATTGTGCACACCAAAGGGATGTCGAGGTCATCCAGGGCGGCCTTGAGCTGGTCGGCTTCTTCCTGACTGACCCGTCGGGGCGGCCGGGCAACATGCAGAAGCTCGAATTCCCCTGCGTGCTGCTCGATCCAGTGTGGGTTCAACCTGGCCGTCAGCCGCTCGATGCCGTCACTTCGCCACGAAATCTGCTCGGGAATCCCTCCCTTGAGGGAATAGGAAGCGACGGTGAGACGGCGGGTCATGGAGCCGGGCGCTCCGCTCGGGGATCTGACTCACACATTCCTGCCACCTCCGGGTCGAGGCACCCGAGAGTGGACATCGCCCCCTGTGGCCCGGTCGCCAAGCGATCGGTACCCCGAGATTCAGCTTTGAAACCCGGTTTCTCCAACTTATGCCCGGGTACTCGCCATCTGTGAATCAGATTCCCGGAGCTGACGACGATCCATTGCTGAACGCCCCCGAGCCGTCCGTTCCCGAGTCGATCTGGCTGTCCGAGGCCGGTAAGTCGTGGGCTGCGCCAAGAGAGGACCAGGAATGCGACGTGGCGGTAGTCGGCGGCGGAATGGTTGGGGTATCGACCGCGCTGCGTCTCGCCCGGGCCGGAGTTTCGGTCATCCTGCTCGAAGCGTGGGAGGTCGGGGGAGGGGTAACCGGTCACTCCTCGGCCAAGCTGAGCGCTCTCCAGGGTTCGGCCTACTCTCGTATCGCAAATACGAACGGTGACGAGGCAACTGGGGCCTATGCCGAACTTAATTCGGCCGGGGTCTCGTTTGTCGAGGCGACCGCGAGGGAACTACGCATCAGCTGTAACTTGACGCGGCGCCCCGCCTTCACCTACTCGGAGACCCGGGAGGGGATCGAGACCCTGGCCGAGGAACAGGATGCGGCCCGCAACGCGGGGCTGGCCGTGAGCGACGAAGGGAGTTGCGATCTGCCGTTTCCGGTTACCGGATGTCTGCGGCTCGAGAACCAGGCCCAGTTCAATCCCGTCGACTGGGTTAGGGGCGTCGCGTCCGGTGTTGACTCGCTCGGAGGCCGGGTTCACGAGCACAGCCGGGTGGTGTCGGTCGACGGCATCTCTTCGAAACGGATCCGGCTCGAGAACGGCAAGAAGGTGCTTGCCGAACGGGTAGTGCTTGCCACGCATGTGCCGATACTCGACCGCGGTGGATTCTTCGCACGGGTCGAGCCGACGACCTCGTACGCGATAGCCGGACAGCTCGACGGAGTTGCTCCGCAGGGCCTCTACCTGAGCGTGGATGATCCAACTCGATCGATCAGCCCCCTGCCGGGCGAGGAGCAGGGCCCCGGCATTCTCGTCGCCGGGGGCGGTGACCGACCGGGAACCGTCGAAAGCAATACGGCGCCGCCCCTGCTCCGGCAGTTTCTGCGAGACAGATTCGAGGTGAAGTCGATCGACCACGGCTGGGGAGCTCACGATCTGAGGAGCTTCGATCGCCTGCCCCTGATCGGGCAGCTGCTGCCTCTTGAGGATCGAATCCTGACCGCGACAGGGTTCTCGAAGTGGGGGCTGGCCGCCGGTGCAGGTGCCTCTGAGATTCTGGTTGACCACCTCCTCGGAAACGACACCGATGCGATGAGGATCTTCAATCCGACGCGGATCCGGGCCAGGGCGGTACCTGGCTTCGCGCGGCACAACCTTGATTCGGGGACCAGACTGGTGGCCGACCGGGTCACCCGTCGTCAGGAAAGACGGCAACTCGCCCCCGGCGAAGGCATGGTCGTTGGTTCCGGGCTCGGCCAGAAAGCGGTCAGTCGGGATCTCGACGGCGTCTACCGTGAAGTGTCTGCCCGCTGCACCCACCTCGGCTGCATCGTCGGCTGGAACCGCTCCGAGCAGACCTTGGACTGCCCCGGCCACGGATCGCGCTTCGCCCCGGACGGGAACGTGATCGAGGGGCCCGCGGTCAGGCCCCTCGATCGTTCACCGGTTGAAGTGCCGGACTGACCGGCGCTGCTAGAAGGCGCTCTCGGAAAGCTCCATGATGTCGTTGTCGATCTGCTCGATCGCGAGCTTGGTCGCTTCGAGGTTCGGGAGCATGTTGCGGGCGAAGAACTTCGCGCCGGTGACCTTGCCTTCGTAGTAGCCCTTGTCGCGATCAGAGGCGCCGTTCTCGAGAGCGGCGGCGGCGACTTCGGCCTGGGTAATCAGCAGCCAGCCGATGATCAGATCACCGAAGGCCTTGAGGAACTGGACCGAGCCGAGGCCGACCTTGTAGATGCTCTTGGGGTCTTCCTGGGAACCCATCAGGTTGCCCATCATGGTTTCGACCATGGCCCGCATGCTGGCGACTGCGGTGCCGAGGCGTTCCCGCTCGGCGTCAAGTCCAGCCCCGGAACCGGCAGCGGTCGCGTCCATCTTCTCGAGCAGGTGGTTCAGCGAGCGGGCCTCGTCTCGGACGATCTTGCGGAAGAAGAAGTCCTGGGCCT
>JAEZIQ010000044.1 GCA_023436605.1 Actinomycetes bacterium
AAGGGCGACCACGATCAGACCCCGTCCCCGCATCTGGGCGACGACCGGCGCGGCCGCGCCGTGCGGGTAGGCAACGATCCCGACCTCGACGTCGTCGAAGTCCGATTCCTCGAGTTCCTTCAGCTTCAGCGGGACCGAGTAGCGCGGGTAGAGGTCGTTGAGCGGCCTTCCGGTTTCGGAGCGGCCGGTCACCGCGGCGAGTTCGAGCCGCGGGTGCTGCCAGACCAGTTCGGCCGCCAGCGCCCCGGCGTAGCCGGTTGCCCCGGCCACGATCACCCGGGCTTTCGCCCCTTCAGGCGCAATCTGCTGTACGGGATCAGCCACGGAGCTTCCCTCCGACCTTTTCCAGCGATCCGATGATCGCGTCCCAGACCGGCTCGACTTCTTCCTCGCTCAGGGTCCGGTCGGGAGCCCGGAACCGCAGGCGCAAGGCGACACTCTTGTGCCCCTCTTCCACACCTTCACCGCTGTAGACGTCGAACACGGAAACTCCGGTAAGGAGCTCGCCGCCCGCTCCCTCGACCGCTGAGATCAGGGTCTGGGCCGAAGTACCGTCTTTGACCAGCACGGCGAGGTCCCGGTCAACCGGCGGGAACGGGGTGAAGTCAACGTAGGACTCTTCACCGACGGTGGAGGACTCGAGCAGGTCAGCGAGGGCGATCTCGAAAGCGACCGCCCCTTCGAGGTCGTATTCGGCGGCAACGAGAGGGTGAACCTCGCCGATCCAGCCAATCTCTTCCGGGCCGACGAAAACCTTGCCTGACTTGCCCGGGTGGAGGAACGGTTCGGGTTCTCCCTTGACAACCGACACCTCGGTGCCCAGGCCACCGGCGAGGTGTTCCAGCACCCCCTTCAGGGCAAAGAAGTCCGAAGCGGCCGATTCACCCTGCCAGGAGGATGGATCGAGCGGTCCGACCGTAACCGCGCAGAGATGCTGGGGCTCGTTCGTCGGCGGTCTCGTCTTGCCGGGAAAATCTCCGCCGAGCGGACCGGGGCCGAACTCGCCCGCCGGCAGATAAACCCGACCGGATTCAAACAGCGCGACGCGGTCGGCCCCCCGGGAAAGATTCCGCTGGGCCGCCCCGAGTACCGATCCGAGCAGGATGGTCCGCATCACGGACTGGTCTTCGGAAAGCGGATTGGCCAGCTTCACGCCCTGGGCCCGCGGGTCCACCCCGGCAAGCCGCAGCCGGGCGACCTCATCGGGATCGGTGAAGCTCAGGCCGACGATCTCGTCGAAGCCGGACTCACGCAGGGAGTCTTCGGAGCGACGCTGCAGGGTCTGCTGGCGGCTGAGGCCGCCGGGTCGTCCGGAACCGGAAGGCAGGGTCGCGGGCAGGTTCCGGTCGAGGTCGCTCAACCGACCGACTTCCTCGACCAGGTCGATCTCCCGGGTCACGTCGTAGAACCGGTCCGGCGGAACGGTGACCAGCAGGTCGTCTCCGTCCCGCTGAACACCGAAACCGAGGGTTTCAAGTGTCTCGGCCTGCCGGTCGGTTTCGATTGCCAAACCGAGGATCCGTTCGACCCGGCCGGCCCGCAGGCGGATCGGCTCCGCCGCCGGCGCGGGCGCAGCCACGTCAACCAGACCGGTCATCGGGGTGGCGCCGCAGATCTCGACCATGAGACGGGCCGCCACAGCCTGGGCCCTCAGCGTCAGATCCGGATGCAGCTGCTTCTCGAAGCGGGAAGAGGCTTCGGAGCGCAGGGCGAGTTCGCGGGAGGTCTTGAGGATGTTCGGGCCGTTCCAGTTGGCGGCCTCCATCAGGACGGTGGTGGTCGATTCGGAGACCTCCGAGACGGACCCGCCCATCATGCCGCCGATTCCGGCGAGACCGTTGCGGTCGGCCACGGCGATCATCCGGTCACTCAATTCGTACTCGTTGCCGTCGAGGGCGGCGACTTTCTCGCCGTTTTCGGCCCGCCGGATGATCAGCTCGCCTTCGGGGACGAGGTCGAGGTCGTAGGCGTGCATCGGCTGGCCGGTCAGCCACATCACGTAGTTGGTGATGTCAACCACGTTCGAGATCGGCCGCATGCCAGCCGCGATCAGGCGGGCCTTGAGCCAGAGCGGCGAAGGTCCGACTTTCACGTCGGTGTATCCGCGCGCAGTGAACCGCGGGCAGAGGGCTTCGTCCTCGACCAGGATCCGCACCCGGTCGGCCGTGTTCTCGTCACCGACCGGGTCATTCAGCCGGTCGATGTCACCGGCTTCCGAATCCAGTCCCGGACCGATCGGACCGCCGTCCCAGGGGGCCGGAGCCAGCGGTGCTTCGCTGATCGCGTGCGCCTCCCGGGCTACCCCGTAGATGCCGAAACAGTCGGTCCGGTTCGGGGTCACTTCGAGCTCGAGCACCGGCTCGGCCAAAGGCAGCAGTTCACTTGCCGGGGTGCCGGCTGCCGGTCCCTCGCCGAGCACGAGGATGCCCTCGTGGCCCTCGCCGAGCTCCAGTTCCTTCTCGGAGCAGATCATCCCGTTCGACTCGACGCCGCGGAGCTTCGCCTGCTTGATCTTCATCCCGCCCGGCATTACGGCCCCGGGCAGCGCTACCACCACCGTCTGGCCGGCCGCCACATTCGGCGCGCCGCAGACGATCGTCCGCTCCCCATCTCCAGTGTCTACCTGGCAGACGTTGAGCCGGTCGGCGTCGGGATGCTTCTCGACCGCGACGACCTTTCCGACCACGAAACCGTCGGCCGAAGGCGGACCGAGAGTGACCACCCGTTCGACCTCGGTGCCGGTCATCGCCATCCGTTCGGCCAGAACCCGCGGTTCGAGACCCGGGTCGCAGTAGTCGGCCATCCATCCGTAAGGAACCCTCATGAGAACTGCTCCAGCATCCGCACGTCGTTGTCAAAGAAAAGCCTGAGGTCGCCGACCCCGTGCCGCAGCATCGCGATCCGCTCGATCCCGAAACCGAAGGCGAAACCGGTAACCGAGTCGGGGTCGTACCCGGAGTCGGCGACGAAGCCGAAAACGTTCGGGTCGACCATGCCGGCCCCGCCCAGTTCGATCCAGCCGATCCCCTTGCAGAGCCCGCAGCGGGAACCGTCATCGAGCGAACCGGAACCGCCGCAGCGGAAGCAGGAGACGTCGAACTCGACCGATGGCTCGGTGAAGGGGAAGAAATGGGGCCGCATGCGAATCTCCCGGTCGGGGCCGAAGATTTCGCGCAGCATGGCGAGGAGGGTTCCCTTGAGGTCGGCCAGGGTGATTCCCTCTCCCACCGCCAGGCCCTCGACCTGATGGAACATCGGGCTGTGGGTCGCATCGGAATCGCGCCGGTAGGTTTTGCCGGGCACGATCATGAAAAGCGGAGGCGGCGAGGCTTCCATCGCCCGCACCTGCATCGGCGAGGTGTGGGTGCGCAGCAGGACTTCCTCGATCCTGCCTTCTTCCTCGACGTAGAAGGTGTCCTGGAGCATCCGGGCCGGGTGGCCCTCCGGATGATTGAGAGCTGTGAAGTTGTAGTAGTCATGCTCGATCTCGGGGCCTTCCATCACCTGGTAGCCGAGTCCGACCATCACGTCCTCGATCAGGCGCCGGGTGCGGGTGATCGGGTGGATGTGTCCGACCGCCCGGGCCGGGCTGCCTGGCAGAGTGACGTCGATCCGGTCTTCGGACAGGGATTTGTCGAGTTCGGCCTGCCTGAGACCGTCGACCTTGGCCTCGATCATTTCCTCGAGAACCTTGCGGACCTTGTTGCCGGTGCTGCCGACCGGTCCGCGCTGCTCCGGCGGCAGGTCGGCGATTCCCCTCAGGATGCCGGTCAGTTCAGCCTTGCGACCGAGATATCTGACCCGGGCATCTTCCAGCTCGGAAGCCGAGCCGGCGGCTTCCACGGCGGCCTTTGCTTCGGCTTCGATTTCCTCTATCCGTTCAACCATTTCTTTTCCGGTTCAGCTTCCTGATTTTCGTTGCTTCTACGCGCTTTGACCTGTTGGCGAAGCTATCCGCTCGCAGGCGATCGCTGCCGCAGCCGCCACGTTCAGCGACTGGGCGCCGCCGGGCCGCTGCGGAATCGTCCAGGTGATCCCGCATTCCTTCAATACCGCTTCCGAAAGACCTTCGCGCTCGGAACCAAGGCAGAGGGTCGCCGGACCTTCAATTGGCGCCGGCCCTTCGCTGCCGCCAAGGGCCATCGCGATCCGCGGCTCCGGCGTGTCGCCGATCTCCGCCCGGACGAGCGGCTGGGTGAAGACCGAGCCCATGCTGGCCCGCACCGCGATCGGCGAGAAAGGATCGGCGCTGCCGGGACCGATCACCACGAAACCGCCGATCAGCGCGTCGGCGGTCCGGATGATCGTGCCGATGTTGCCGGGGTCGGAAATCCCGTCCAGGAACAGGCATTTGTCGGCGGAAAGCAGTTCCGGACCGGCCCAGATGTCGGACCAGACCCCGATCACCCTGGTGCCGGAGGCGAGGGTCGCGACCCCGTCGAGCAGTTCCGGCTCGACCTGCTCGCCGGGAATCTCGCTCTCCGGGTGGACCAGCAGGGCGACCGGCTCGTGACCGGCAGCCAGTCCGGCCTGGGCCAGGTCTTCGCCCTCGGTCACGCGCCTCCCCATCTTGCGGCGATGCTTTTTCTGGCCAAGTTTGCGGACCAGAGTCAGTTTGTCATTTTCTTTGCTGGTGATCATCGGTTCTCTTCCTGAAATATGGCCCCTGAAACGAGAAAGGGCGGCTCGCAGATCGCGAAGCCGCCCGGTGGGATCGAGGTGCCGTCAGCGCACTAGGCGGCGGCACCCTCCCGGGCGATCTCGACAAATCGGCGAAAGTCCTCACGGTCGTTGACCGCGATATCGGCGAGCATCTTGCGGTTGACCTCGACGCCAGCGGCGCTGAGACCATGCATCAGCTCGGAGTAGCTCATGCCCTCGAGACGCGCAGCAGCGTTGATGCGGGTGATCCAGAGACGGCGAAAGTCACGCTTGCGGACCCGGCGGTCACGGTAGGCGTAGGCGCCAGACCGCATGACCTGTTCCTTGGCCAGCTTGTAAGAGGAGTTCTTGCGGCCGTAGTAGCCCTTGGCCTCTTCAAGTACCTTGCGCCGCTTCTTGCGGGCGTTTACCGAACGCTTCACGCGAGCCATTTATTTGCCTCCCAGCAGCTTGTTGACGCGCGGAGCGTCGGCATCGGCGATATGGGCAGGTTTGCCCATATTCCGCTTGCGCTTCGGCGACTTCTTTTCGAGAATGTGGCTGGAGTAGGCATGCCGACCACGCAGCTTGCCCTTGGCCGAGCGCTTGAAGCGCTTTTTGGCCCCGGAATGTGTCTTCATCTTCGGCATGAGCCGGAACATTCAATCAAAATTTCCGTCCTACCGCCTTTACCCCTGCAAATCGGGCCATAATCGGAGATTCCCAAGGCTTTCCTCCCGGGAGCCGGGGTTTCGGCCGCCAAAAGGCGGCTTTCACTATGTTCACCGAATGCGCCACTCCCCTCTAGCGATGTTCGTCCTGGCCTGCCTGATGATCGGTTCGTTGAGCGGACCGGCCGGGGCCGCTCCGCCCAAGCCGAGCAGGATCACTCTCAATGCGACCGCCAAGAACCTCGCGGTCGGCGAGAAGTTCACGGCCAGGGTGAAGTCGGTAACGCCGGCTAGGGCGAGCCGGAAGGTGCGCTGGGTTTCCTCCCGGAAGAGCGTCGCCACGGTTAGCGGCAAGGGCGTCGTCAAGGCGGTCGCCGCCGGGACCGCCACGATTACGGCCCGGTCCGTGGTCCGCCCCGCCGTCAAGCGATCGATCAGGGTCACCGTCAGGAAGGCCGCGGTAGTGATCGACCCGAAGCTGTTCGGAAGCTGGGGACTGTTCACCACCGGGGCGGGAGCGATCCGGACTTTCAGTTCCGACGGTACCTGGACGTCGGTGGTCCGCTTCGAAGCTCCGGTCGGTCCGCTCCAGGTTTCCTCCAAGGGGGTCTACCAGGCCAGAAACGGGACGCTCCACCTTTCGCGTGTCGTGACCCGGTCACGCGAGTACGACGATGACCCCTGGGGAGCCTGGAAGCCAGCTGAGGACCGGATCGAGAATTACTCGGTCGGCACCGATGAATACGGGGAGTACTTGGCCACCGAGGACTACCCCGATCCGGTCACGCCGGAGTCGGTCAAGTACCGCCGGAGCGATGGATAGCCACCGCGCGGTCAGGTCGGAAGAGAAGCCGGAAGGATCTTCACCGTAGCCGCGAAGACCCTGGTCTTTGCGCCAGGCGTGAACTGTGGGCTCGGGTTCGCTGTTCCGAGTTTGATTCGGAGGCATAGCCGCTTTCCTGCGGCCCGGACCTTCTTCCGGGCGACCCCCCGGAAAGTCTTGACTCTTACCTTGTAGCGACGGCCGGTGACGAACCGGCGTGGCGTGCAGACGGTCGTCCGGCCACTGCCGGAGATCGCCAGCCCGTTCGGCCCGAGTACGTCGAGGCGGCTGAACTCCATGGCTCGTCGCTCCATTCGCACGCGCCAGCCGAAAACGCCGTAGTCGCGGGCCACCGTCCGGTACGAGAACCGTCGCGGGTCCGGGCGAGGTGACGCGAACACCTTGCGGCTCCAGATGATTACTTCCCGCAGCTCGCGGGACCACTGGTCCCAGGTGTGGCCGGCCGGACCGTAGTCATGCCAGCGATGAGGGATCCCGAGCCGGTCGAGCTCGCCGTGGAGCGAGAGCGACATTCGGTGGACCACGAACTCAACCGGGTCGAACGGATCCTCGGGAACCCTGGGCTGGCCGTTGCCACTGTGAAGGGACAGTCGGACCGGACGGAGGTTCACGGCGAGATCGAAGGGGTTGTCTCCCCGCCAGCGAACCTGTTCGCTCTCCCAGGGTCCGTAAACCAGGTCCGGCGTGACTTCCCGCAACGCGGCGTCACGGTAGTCGACGGCCCCGGAGAGCGAGGCCGCTGCGCCGAAGAGGTCGGGACGCAGAGCCGCGTACCTGATTGCCCCACCCCCACCCATGGATATTCCCGCGATCGCCCGGCCCGAGCGGGTGCCGATCGTCCGGTATTGGTCGTCGATCCATTCGATCAGTTGTCCCAGGTGGAAGTCCCGCCAGCGCCTGGGACCATCGGAGGCCGGGGTGATCCAGTTCGCATAGCCGCCGATCGGGCCGCTGTCGGGCATCACCAGAATCATGTTCCGCCTCTCGGCAACGGCCGCCACGAGTCCCTTGTCGGTCAGGGACCGGTAGTCGTCGATCGCCCCGTGGAGCAGGTAGAGGACCGGGTAGTTGCGACTCGATTTCCCGTATCCCGGCGGCAGCAACACCCTGACCGACGGCTCTACTCCCAGGGCCGGCGTACGGAAGCGATGATCGACCATGCCACCGTCCGGTTGAGTGGACTCAACCAGTTCGAGGCCGGAGTTTGAAGTGTCGGACGCTCCTGCAGGTCCGGTGAGCGCCGCCAGACAGACGGCGAGAACGAGCCCGATACGCCGGGCCGTTCTCATCGCCGGCAACCGGGCAGGCCGATCTTGCGGCGGGCCTTGATCGCCTGGGAGGAGGTACCGAGCAGTACTTCGGCACAGCCCCGGGGCGTTTTCCAGCCTTCACCGGGTTTGAACACCTGCGCTTCCCGTGCGAGTATCGGGATCGTCACCGTTCGGGCCTTGCCCGGAGCGAGACGGAGCCGGGCGAAACCAGCAAGTTTGGGACTCGCTTTCGACCTGTCCGGTAGCCGCAGGTAGAGCTGCGGGACGGCGACTCCGGGCCGGCGGCCCAGGTTCTGGACCCGGAACCGGAGACGGGCGATGTTGCCCTTCCCCCCGGGAAGCACCGTCGGCTTACCCAGCCGGAAACGCGTGTAGGAGAGCCCATGGCCGAACGCAAAGGCGGGTTTGACTCCCCGCTTCAGGTACGAGCGGTAACCGACTTCCACCCCGTCCCTGTAGCGCAGCACGTCATCGACACCGGGATAGAGCCAGCTGTCACCGGCGGTCGGCAACTGCGACTCCCTTTGCGGGAACGTGGCCGGGAGCCGGCCGCCCGGGTCGGTCTGTCCGAACAGGACTCTGGCGATGGCTGCACCACCGCGGCTTCCCGGGTACCAGGCTTCGAGCAGACCGGCGACGCTGCCGCGCCACGGGGTCAGCACCGGCCCACCGGTTTCCAGCACGACCACGGTCTTCCGGTTGGCTTTGGCCACCTTCCGGATCAGCTCATCCTGATCGCCGTATACCGGCGGACAGTCGAGCTTGAGACAGCGGCGGTCGACCCCTTCGGTCAGGTAGTCGGGAGCGAACACGACCGCGACCTGGGCCCCGGACGCCGCTTCAACCGCGGCTTCAGGGTCGGTGCCAGGCACCGCCTCCACCCTGGTCCCCGACCTGACGATCTTCTTGATCGCCGACAGCGGCGAGGTGTAGCTGAACGGTTCGACGTCGGAGGAACCGCCTCCGGTCACGAAGCTGTCCACCCCGGCGCCGATCAAGGCGACCGATTTCAGGCGCTTCCGGTTAAGCGGAAGCAAGCCGTCGTTCTTCATCAGGACGATCGAGTTCTCCGACACCTGCTGGGCCACGTTGGCGTGAGCCCGCTTGGCAATCAGAGCGTCGTCATCCGGATGGGCCGGCCGGTCGGCGACCCCGAAACGGAAGACCGTTTCCAGGTAAGCCAGCGCGGCCCGATCGACCTGGGCCATCGTTGCCTTGCCGTCGGCCAGGGCCGCTTCGATCGCGGCCGGTCCGTAGAGGGTCCCGGGCCAGGGCTCGAAGTCGAGCCCTCCTTTCAGCGAGGCGGCTGTGTCGTGGACCGCACCGTAGTCGGCGCTGACCATTCCCCGGAAACCGAAGGTCCGTCGCAGGTAGTGGTCGAGCAGATCCCGGTTCTCGCAGGCGTAGTGGCCGTTGACCCGATTGTAGGCACACATGACTGAACCTACCCCGGCCTTGATCGCGGCCTCGAAGGGCTTGAGGTAGACCTCACGCAGAGTCCTGGCGTCAACCCTGGCGTCGACGTCGAAACGGCTGCCACTGGTGGCCAGCCCGCCGAGGGCAACGGTCGGATCTCCTGGCCGGGCCTGATCGGCGAGTTTGCCGCCGAACCCCTCCTGGTTGTTCATCGCGAAGTGCTTGGCGGTGGCGATGACGCCCTGGGCCTGGGCCCCTTTGACCCACGGAACTCCGAGCCGGGTGGTCAGCAGCGGGTCTTCACCAAAGGTCTCGTAGGCACGACCGGCCAGGGGAGTCCGCAGGATGTCGAGCGTCGGAGCGAAGAGCACGTCGTTGCCCTTCTTCTTGACTTCATCGGCGATTGTCGCGCCGTACCTGCGGGCCAGGTCGGGCGAGAAGGTCGCGCCGAGGGCCAGCGGCGAGGGCATCGCGGTCGCGTGGCCGTTCGAGGCGCCGACCGGACCGTCGCTGAAGTAGAGCGGAGGCAAGCCCACCCGGTCGATCCCGTTCGAGGTTCCGGTGTGTTCGATGTCGAGGATTCCGGTCGGATCGTCACCTCCGAGCAGACCGATCCTCTCGGCCGCGGTGAGCTCCGCCAGCAGCAGCTTCGCTCTCGCCTGGGGAGTAAGGGAGGTGTCACACCAGGGCCGCTCGGCCGGGTTGCCACACCGGCCGGCCGCCCCGGCGGAGGCGGGCATCAACACGGCAGCAATCGCCAGGGCGACCAACAGCAGCACCGACCTACGCATTTTTCCTCCCTCTCACTTTCCGTTCAGCACGGCCGCTATCGCGCCAGACGCCATCGCGTAGTGGCTCGCAACAATCTCAACCCGGGGTATCGCAGTTGATTCGGTCCAGTACCGGGCGAGGTGTTCTCCCTGCCCGACCAGGCCGGCCGCCAGCATCAGCAGTTGCTGCGGCGAAACTCTTTCGGCGGCGGGACCGACCACGCGGGTGATCATCCCTGCCACGGCTGCCGCGTTTCGGTCTCGCATCCGGTTAACCGCCGCGGCGGAAGCGTCGCCGTAAAGCAGCCAGCTCCGGTCCCGGTTGGCCTCCATGTAGTCGAAGTACTCGTCGATGAAGTTACGGAGGGGGTCGGGCCCGCCACGGTCGATGGCAGCCTCGAGTCGATCGAAGAGATCGGCCCGGGCCTGCTCCACACAGGCGTCATAAAGCTCTTCCTTCGAGCTGTAGTGCTCGTAGAGGAGTCCTTTGGTCACCCCGCATTCGGCGGCGACGTCACTCATCGACACTCCGCGGAAACCACGATCGCCGAAAACCTTGAGACCCGCCTCGATGATCCGGCGCTGGCGCTCGTCGCGGGACAGTCGAGTACGGCGGGGCGTCCCGGCCGACACTTCGTCCACAGGCGTCACAACTCTCCTCCGATCCCTGCTACTGACTGACGGTCAGTTACCGAGTTTACATGACCCGGGTGATGCACCGGTAGGTGGCGCCCCCATGGCCCGCGGGCGTCACCGGTACGCTGGCCGACGA
>JAEZIQ010000038.1 GCA_023436605.1 Actinomycetes bacterium
TCCGTAACGAGATCACCCCGGGCAACTTCATCTTCCGCACCCGCGAGTTCGAGCAGATGGAGATGGAGTTCTTCGTGCCGCCGGCCGAAGCCCAGGAGTGGTGGGAGAAGTGGGTCGAGATCCGTCACAACTGGTACCTCGAGCTCGGTATCCGACCCGACTTCCTGATGATCCGGCCCCACGAGGCGGACGAGCTTTCGCACTACTCGTCGGGCACCTCCGACATCGAGTACCTGTTCCCGATCGGCTGGTCGGAACTCGAAGGCATCGCGAACCGCGGCAACTTCGACCTGACCCAGCATCAGGAGCATTCGGGCGAGAAGCTCGAGTACTTCGACCAGCAGACCGGCGAGCGCTACATTCCGCATGTGATCGAGCCGGCCGCCGGAGCCGATCGGGCCGCGCTCGCCTTCCTCGTCGACGCGTACGCGGAAGAAGAAGTCGAGGGCCGCAAGCGCACCGTGCTTCAGCTCCACCCCCGCCTCGCCCCGATCAAGGTCGCGGTGATGCCGCTCTTCAACAAGGAAGGCATGCCGGAGACCGCCCAGGAAATCAACCTTGCCCTCCGCAAGGCCGGCATCCAGACCGAGTACGACACCGGCGGCTCGATCGGCAAGCGCTATCGCCGCCAGGACGAAATCGGCACCCCCTGGGGGATCACGGTCGATTTCGACACCAAGGACGACGGCCAGGTCACGCTGCGCGACCGCGACTCGCTCGAACAGGTCCGGGTTCCGATCGAAGGCCTCCCCGAACTAATTGCCGGCAAGCTCGCCGAGCCCTGGAAGTCCCCGAAGCTCGGCTGAGCGGATTTCGCCCATCCACAGTTTGAATCTGTCAGCGCTATTTGCCGACAGATTCAATCTCTCGAAATAACCCAGGACTCGCGCGGGGTCTGCGAGACTTTCGACATGAGACCGACCCCCGCCGAAAGCATCGCCTCGGACCGGCTCCAGTACGGGGCGGTCCACCTGAACGTCTCCGACGTGGAGCGGTCACTGGTCTTCTGGCGTGACCTGATCGGCCTGACCGAACTCGGCACCGGCGAGGACGGGTCGGTCCGGCTGGGCGTACCCGACGCCGAACTCGTGGTGCTCCACCCGGGCGCGACCAGGCCGGTTCAGCGGGGCTACTCGGCGCTCTACCACCTCGCGATTCACATGCCCTCCGAAGCCGAGTTCGCCCGGCTACTGGGTCGGATCTTCGCGGCGCGGTACCCGGTCGCGCCTTCCGACCACATCACCCACTGGGCCTTCTACCTCGACGACCCGGACGGGATCAACCTCGAGGTCGCCTTCGAGACACTCGACCGGGTCGACAGGATGGACATCGTTGGCGGCCGACCGCTGATCATCGATTCGGATGGCCGCCGTCACGACATGACCGAGCCGCTTGGCCTCGAGGAGGTCTTCTCGTTCCGCACGGATGAGGAGATCGCCGGGCCACTGCCGGCCGGAGCCCGGATCGGACACGTCCATCTTTACGTCGGCGATCTCGAGGCGGCCCAGTCCTTCTATGAGGAAGTCGGCTTTACCCCGCACATGAACGCAGCCGGGATCGGCTTCGCTGACCTTTCGCTCGGCGGCAGCTTCCCCCACCGCATCGCGGTCAACATCTGGCAGGGAATCGGCGCCCCGCAGGCCCCGGAAGGCACGGCGGGAATGCGCCATTTCGAACTCGTCGATGCGCAGGCAGCCGAGCGGCGCAAACTCACCGACCCGGCGGGTAACCGGCTGGTCGTCTCCCCCGCTGGTTGATCGAACCGGGTCCTTTCCGACGGCGACCTCCGGGTGTAGCCGGTGAAATAGTGGGGCCGTGAGATCGCGTATAGACGACCGCCTTTCGGCGCTCCGGTTTGCCTGGCTGCGAATCGTCCAGATCTGCCTGGCTGCCGGCGTCGCCTGGCTGATCGCGACCAAGGTCGTCGGCCACTATGAGCCTTTCTTCGCGCCGATCGCCGTGGTGCTGGTCCTCGGGCTGGCAATCGAGCGGCGTGGCCGGCGGGCCTACGAGATCGCGCTGGGAGTCACCCTGGGCATCACCGTCGCCGACCTGATCGTGCTGGCGGTCGGAACCGGGACCTGGCAGCTGATGCTGATCATCGGGCTCGCGATGTCGGCGGCGGTGCTTTCGGGCGGCGGCGTCATGCTGGTCAATCAGGCCGCGATCTCGGCCGTACTCGTGGCTACCCTGCCGGCGCCCGATCTGGCCGACACGACCCACCGCTTTGTGGATGCACTGATCGGCGGTGGGATCGCCCTGGCCGCCAACGCGATCACTCCGGTCGACCCGGTGCGGCTGGTCCGCCGGTACCTGAAGCCGTTGCTCGCCCGGCTCTCCGGAACGCTGGTCGACATCGCCGACGCCCTTGACAACAACAGCCACGAGGAGATCGTGGCGGCGCTCGAACGGGCCCGGGCCCTGGATCCTGCGGTCCGGGAGATGAAGATCGCCGTCGAAGCCGGGCAGGAGACGATTTCGCTTGCTCCCACCAGGCGAAGAAAAAAGGGTCGGGTCGACCAGCTCGCCGCGGCCGCCGAGCCGATCGACCTGATGATCCGGAACACCCGGGTCCTGGCCCGCGCCTGCCAGCGGGCGATCGACCTCGACGAACACATCCCGCCGGTAGTACCCGACTCGATCCGCGACCTCGCAACCTCGGTCGCCAGGCTGGACCGGCACCTGGCCGGAGCACCGGCCAGATCTGCTTCCCGTGAGGCGGCGCTCCGGGCAGCAGCCAAAGCGACCGCGGCCCTCGAAGAGACCTCGAACCTATCGGTCAGCGTGATCGTCGGACAGGTCCGCTCGGCCGCCACGGACCTGCTGCTCGGTCTCGGCATGACCCACGACGAAGCCCTTGCCCAGGTTCGTTCGGCCCGGGAAAAGCTGGGAATCTGATCGCAGCTCAGGAATCCAGGGTCCAGCGTTCGCCGGCGGACGCCCGCTCCATGCCGACCCAGGCAAACTCCATGACCATCGCCAGGACCTGCTCGCGGGGAACCTCCCGGTGCTCGTCCCACCAGTTGGCGATCGCCGTGACCGCACCGATCAGTTGGCGGGAAGTGGCATCGAGGACCAG
The DNA here is from genome assembly GCA_023436605.1 of Actinomycetes bacterium. Taxonomy (GTDB): domain Bacteria; phylum Actinomycetota; class Thermoleophilia; order Solirubrobacterales; family 70-9; genus 67-14. The sequence goes on from JAEZIQ010000038.1 coordinate 3,080, forward strand.
TTCGAAGGGAACTCCATCCGGAATCGACGACCTGGGCATCTCGGTCGCCATCATCGCGCCGATGATGCGGGCTACCTCGGCAAAAAGACGTTCCCAGGTGTCGCTCACGTCGTCGCTGGCACGATGGCGGATAAGGAGACGCCAGGCATCCCGGCGCTCCTCGACAAAGGCAAGCAGCCCGTCGAGGCCGGCGACCAGACGATCTTCACTCCGCTCCCCGGCCGCGGTGGCCGCCGAAAGGACCTGGCCGAGCAGCTCGCCGACCCAGGTTTCGAGAATCTCTCGATAGAGCTCCCGCTTCGAGTGGAAGTGCTCGTAGATCAGCGCCTTGGAGACTCCGGCGCGGTCGGCGACGTCGTCAAGGGTGGTCTCCTGATAGCCACCGGCCGCGAAGACATCGAGGGCTGCGGCGAGGATCAGCTTGCGACGTTCGGCGGCAGGGATCCGGCGACGGGCCGGTTTGTCTTCATCGCGCACCCTTCCATCCTAGTAACTGACTGACGAGTCAGTTACTATCAGCGCGAAGCCGAACCGAGGAGAATCTCAATGTCAGTCGCGCAGACCGAACCCCAGGGAAGCCGGACCGGAACCGTTTCCTACATGGACCTCTACCGTCGCTGGGAAGAGAACAACTGGAGCGCCATGGGTCTTGACTTCTCCGCCGACCGGGCCGGCTGGGATGCGCTTTCGGACCTGCAGCGCGAATCGGCGCTCTGGATGTATTCGATGTTCTTCTACGGAGAGGACTCGGTTGCCGACAACCTCTCCCCCTACATCGATGCTGCGCCGAGCGAGGAGCAGGCCTACTTCCTCGCGACCCAGCAGGTCGACGAGGCAAGGCACGCGGTCCTGTTCCATCGCTTCTTCAAGGAAGTGCTCGGCATCGACGGCGACGTCGGCACCACGCTTGAAGCGACCCTCCCCCAACTCAACTGGGGATACCGAGGGGTCTTCGACCGGCTCGACCGGATGGCCGACGAACTGCGGGCCGACCGCTCGCTGCCCAAGTTCGCCCAGGCGATCACCCTCTACCACCTGATCGTCGAGGGAACTCTGGCCCAACCGGGGCAGCATTACATCGAGGACTTCTTCAACCGGGACGGCGGCATGCCCGGCTTCAGCGCCGGCATGGCGAACGTTTCACGCGACGAGCAGCGCCACATCGGTTTCGGGGTAAAGACACTCTCCGAGATCGTGCCCAAGTCGGAAGAGTGCAAGGCCGCGATCGTCGAACTGTTCCGGGAAGTGAACTTCTACTCGATCGCTGTTTTCTGCCCGCCGAACTTCGACCGGTCTTTCACCGAATGCTGGGGCTTCACCCTGGAGGACATCTACGCCTTCGGCCTGAAGTTAATCCGCCAACGCTGGAAGACGATCGGCTTCCCCCTCGAGGAGATGCCGGCGGATGTATGGCCCTTCGACCACTCCATGCCCGCGGAGGAGATCGCCGCCCGGCAGGTCAGGCTGCTGCTGGCCGGAGTCACCGGACCACCGAACGCCAATCCCGAATCTTCCCCGGAGGTTCAGGCTTTGCTCTTCGACATGACGGCACGTCGCGCGAACGCAGGGAAAGCGGGGCATGGCCCGTTCAAGGTCCAGTGGAACTTCACCGACGCCGCCCCCTGGAACATCGTCGTGGAGGGTGGGTCGAGCAAGGCCCAGCCGGGTTCGATCCCTGCTCCCGATGTGACCCTGAGAACGAGCTGGGCGGACTGGGTCGGCATCGCACTCAACGACCGCAACCCACTGCGAGCGATCGTCGAGAGGCGTTTGAGCGCCAAGGGTTCACCGCGGGCGCTGGGGACTTTCAGGAAAGTTTTCCCTCCCGTTTGATCATTCACCGCAACCCTCGGCCAACTGTTCGGTTAAAGGAGCAGTCCGCGTGCCAGGGAGGGATGCACGGCAGGGACTGAAAGAAGCGGGGGAGGTGGTGAGGCGAGAGCCTCATCACCTTTTGCATGAGCGGATGGACCAGCGGGCGCAGGCGGTTCAGGTCGCCTGACGGGCGCTTCAGCGCGACAGGTTCTTCAGCTTCCTGGCCGCCTTCATCCTCTCGTTCTGGTCGAGGTCGACCTTTCGGAGGCGGATCGAGTTCGGGG
>JAEZIQ010000049.1 GCA_023436605.1 Actinomycetes bacterium
GTCGGAGACGGTCACGATCGTGGTCCAGGTCGGGGGCAAGGTCCGCGACCGGATCGAGGTTCCCGACGGTGCCGCCGAAGAAGAGATCCTCGCGACCGCCAAGGCGGCCGAGAACGTTGCCCGGCACCTCGAGGGCATGACGATTGTCAAGGAGATCGTAGTTCCCGGCAAACTCGTGAACCTGGTCGTCAAACCGGCCTGAGGTCACAGAATCGTTGCAGTTGTAGTGCCACGCGTGAGCGTTTTCGTGGCAGCTTCGGGGCATGCCCCCGGTCACTCGGCAAATCCTGATCTATCTTGCGGTTGGCGCCGTACTGGTGCTGGTCGGCCTGAACTCGATCCGGGGCGAGAAGACGGAAAAGTCGGTCTTCCCGGCCGGTGCTGCGGGGACCTCCGCTAGCGGGGACGCGGCGGGCTCGGGCGAAGAGGGGTTCGCGATCAGCGGAGGTGGTCGCAAACTAATCGTTGACGTGGCCGGGGCCGTGCACCGGCCCGGGGTCTACCGGTTCAGTCACGGAGCAAGGGTGATCGACGCGATCGATCGCGCGGGGGGAATCACCGGCAAGGCCGTCATCGGCGGGATCAACCGGGCGGCCACGCTGACCGACGGGCAGCAGGTTGTGGTCCCTTCGTCGGCGGGCGGTCGGGCGACGGCCGGAGTCTGTCTGTCCGGGTCCGCGTCGAGTCCCCCGGCGCCGATAAGTCTCGGAACGGCGACCCAGCAGCAGCTTGAGGAGATTGACGGGATCGGCCCGGTCACGGCACAGAAGATCCTCGAGTTCCGTGATGCCCAGGGCGGCCTTGGCTCGATCGACGAACTCGACCAGATCAGCGGCATCGGCCCGGTCACGATGGAGTCGCTGCGGGCCGCCCTGACCCCGTGAACCTCGCCGCCGACTGGCGGCTCGCCGTCGTGATCGGCGGTGCGACGGGACTCGCAATCGCGCCGTTCTGGTCTCCCGGCGGAGACTGGCTGAGACCCCTGGTTGCGGTCGTTCTGGTCGCGATCATCTTCGTCGAGCGAGGACGGGCCGGCCCGCCGGCTCTGATGCTGATCGGATTGACCGCGGCGATGGCGGGCCTGCTGGTGGGCGGGGTGCGACTCGAAGCGATCGACGGTGGGGCTCTCGACGGGAAACCCGGGCCAGCCTCCCTGAGCGGTTTCGTGCTCGAATCGCCATCCGATTCGCGGGGAGTCTCGCGCTTCGACTTCGGTTCAGATCGCGGCAGGGTGCTGGTCGAGACCGATTCCGGGCAGGCGGATGGTCTGCTGCCCGGGGTAGGTCTCGAGATCACCGGCGAACTCGGTCCCGCCCCCGACTGGATGCGCGGCGATCTCGAACGACGGGGAATCCAAATGATCTTGCGGGCTGAACGCCTGCGGGTCGACGGTGAAGAGCGGGTTGGTCTGGCCGGTCTGGTCGACGGTCTCCGGAGACGTGCCTTGGCGGCTCTCGGCGTCGCAGTCCCGGCCCGGGAGGCGGCGCTCTCCCGAGGCTTCGTGCTGGGCGACGACAGCGAGATCGACCGCCGCACCGTCGAGGACTTCCGCGATTCCGGCCTCAGTCACCTGTTGGCAGTGTCTGGTCAGAACATCGTGCTGCTGGCCCTGCTCGCTGTGCCTTTCCTTTCAATCCTCGGCTTCGGGCCCAGGGCGCGGCTGGTCGCGATCGCCCTGCTGATCCTGGTCTACGTGCCGCTGGCCGGGGGTGGGCCTTCGATCCAGCGCGCCGGAGTGATGGGTATCGCCGGGCTGGTCGCGGTCGCCGCCGCCCGGGCGCCCTCCCGCCTCTACGCGCTCGCGTTGGCGGCACTGGTCACCCTTGCCCTCAATCCGCGGGCGCCCGGCGACATCGGCTGGCAGCTCAGCTTCGCAGCGGTGGTGGGAATCATGCTGCTTGCCCGTCCGCTCCAGGCGAGGCTGGAGCCGTTGATCGGGGCGGATGGGTGGCGCCGCATGCTCTGCGAAGGCATCGCGGTCACGCTCTCCGCGACGATCGCCACCGCACCCCTGATCGCTTTCCACTTCGAGCGGCTGCCGATCGCCACGCTGGCCGCGAACCTCTTGGCGATGCCGGCCGTGGCTCCGGCGATGTGGGCCGGGATGATCTCGGTGGCGGCAGGACAGATCAGCCCGGTCCTGGCGGTTCCGTTCAACCTGGCCGGCTCGATCTTTCTCGGCTGGATCGCGCAGGTTGCAGAGTGGTTCGGGCGACCGGACTGGGCCGTGATCGAAGTGAAGCTCGGCGGTCCGCTCACACTGATTGCCGCGATCGTGACAACTTCCCTTTTATGCCTCGGCCTGCTCCGGTTCTGGCGGGGGAGTCCGGTGCCGGTCCGGCCGGGCCGCTGGCTTCCCGTCGTCGTCCTGATCATCCTGGCTCTCGGCCTCGCCGTCCCGGGACTGAACGATGACGATCGCCGCGAACTCGGCTCGCCGCCTCCGGGCGGAGCGAGGGTTGAAATCCTCGACGTTGGCCAGGGGGACGCAATCCTGATCCGCCCTACCGGAGCCGATGCCATGCTGATCGACGGAGGCCCGCCCGACGGCGATCTGGCCGGAGCGCTCGCTTCAGCCGGGATCACCCACCTCGCTGCGGTTCTGCTCACCCATCCCGATCTGGATCACTCCGGAGGGCTCATGGATCTGTTCGGCCTGGTTCCGGTCGACCGCTTCCTCTATGACCGCGCACCATCGGAGCTGATCAACCTGGCCGAACGATCGGGAGCAAGGCCGGGGCGGTTAGCTGAAGGTGAGGTCCTGGTCGAGGGAAATCTGAGTCTCGAGATCCTCTGGCCACCCGCCGAGCCAGCCGTTTCTTCCGGAGAGAGCGGCGAGACCGGGACCAACCTTCGCTCGATGGTCGCGCTGCTCCGCTGGCGGGAGTTCCGGATGCTGCTGACGGGCGACGCCGAAGCTGAGTCGGTCCCGATGCATCCGGGGCCGATCGACGTGCTCAAGGTTTCCCATCATGGAAGCGAGGACAGCGGCTTGCCGGCGCTGCTGCAGGAAGCCTCGCCCCGTGTGGCAGTGATCTCGGTCGGTGACGACAACACCTATGGCCACCCGGTGTCCCAGGTTCTGGGGGATCTGTCGACCGGACACGTCGAGACGCTGAGGACCGACAAGGAGGGAACCGTGTCGATCGTTCTCGGAGCCGACGGTGACAGCTTCCAGGTCGAAACCGGAGAGTGAGCGAGGAGTCGCTCCGCCGGACTCTGGGGGAGAATGGAGGCCGTGAAGCCCGCCTACCTCATCCACGGAACCGACAGCGCCAAGATCGATCAGGCGAGGACCCGACTTAGGCTCAGGGCGGAGAACGAAAGCGGAGCCGGAGGGCTGGAGATCTTCGAACCCGCCGATGGCAAGGGCAGCCCTGACGCAGACGCGCTGGCGGCCGCGATCGGATCGCTTTCCCTGATGCCGGGGCGGCGCTACCTGCTGGCCGACCGGATCGAAAAGTGGGGAAAGAACCAGTCGGCAACCGTGGCCGAGGCACTAGTCGCGGCCCCGGAAGAAACTACCGTGGTTCTGATCGCCAGGGGCAAGGTCCCGGCTCCGGTGGCCGACGCGGTCAAGAAAGTCGGCGGAGAAACTCTCAGCTACGACGCGCCCGAAGGTGCCCGGCTGCCGGTGTACCTGATCGAGACAGCCAGAAGTCGCGGATTCGAGCTGACGCCGGAAGCCGCCCGCTTCATGATCGGCCGGATGGGCGAAAGCCTGCCTCGGCTCGGCGCCGAACTCGACCGCCTGGCCCTCTGGGCCGGAGCGGGAGGAACGGTCGACGTGGAGGATCTGGAAGAGATGGTCGCCGATACCTCCGAGATGAGCAGCTTCGCTCTCGGTGACGCGGTGATCTCCGGCGACCGGCAGGAAGTGATCTCGGTGGCGGAGCGCCTGCTCGCCCAGGGGGCGACTGCGGGCGGCACGGTCTACACCACCACCACTTCGATCCGCCGCGCCCACAAAGCGCTGGTCAAGCTCGAGAACGGGGTGGACCCGTCCCAGCTCGAGCGGCAGCTCGGAGTCCCCCCGTTCGTCGCCCGACGCCTGATCAACTCGCTTTCGGGCACGACGGTGGAAGCGATGCGGGATGCCGCGATCGCGATGGCCGAACTCGAAATCTGGACTCGCGGTGGCGCCGAATACCCGGACGAGCTCGCGCTCGACCTGGCTCTACTGGCCGCAACCGAGTAAGCGATACGAAGACACTTCCGGCGGATTCGACCCAAACTTCAACCGGCCGTGGGGGCCGGTTGGTTTCTGCGTCATCCGGCCCAGGCCAGATGACGGGCAGCTAGGAGGAAGAGGCTACGCGCGCGGCGCGAGCTTTCTTCCGGGCGCCATTGTTGCGATGGATCGCACCCTTCTGGACCGCCTTGTCGATACGCGAGACCAGAGCGCGATGCTCGGCCTGGATCGAGTCGGCATCGCCCTCTTCGGCGGCCTTCTCGAGGCGGTTGAAGTAAGTCTTGATCGCAGAGGTGAGTCGCCGGTTTTCGACGCGCTCGCGCTCGGTGCGAAGGATTCTCTTTTTCTGTGAGGCTATGTTGGCCATGATTATCTGGTGTGCTCTCGGAGGTCTGCCGCCGACGAGCGGCCAGCGACTATACCGTTGCCAGCTTGAACGCGCCCTCTGACCCCCAACTAGACCCCTTCGAAGCGGCCGCCCGTGCCGCCGAAGAGGCGATCCGTTCGACCTCCCGGAAGGCCGAAAACGTGATCAAACAGCCGGTTCGCGAGCCCGAACCCGCGGTCAACCGCGAGGAGGCCCTGGCCGAAACGGCGACCGGTCTCTCGGAGGAGGGTGGCGCGATCGCGCCGGTGCCGGTCTTCGAGGAGAAGACCGAACCGGGCTCCCTGCTGAGAGAACTCGAGGGTGAGGTCCCCGCGAAGCCGGCTGAGTCGGCCCGTCCCGCCAGAACGGCGGCAGCCGCCAAACCGGGCCGTCTCGCTCGTTCGACCGCTTTCTTTTCGATCGCCACCGCTGCCTCCCGGGTCGCCGGACTCGGTCGCGAGATCGTGGCGGCGGGTTATTTCGGGATCACCGGCCCGATGTCGGCTTTCACGGTGGCCTTCCAGGTGCCGAACCTGATCCGCGCTCTGTTCGCCGACGCGGCCCTCCAGCCCGCATTCGTGCCGATTTTCACCGAGCAGATCGAGAAGGGCAAGTACCGCGAGGCCTTCCGCATGGCGTCGACTCTGCTCCTGCTGGTGACCATGGTGCTGGGGGCGATCACCGCGTTCTTCATCCTCGCCGCCGGGCTCGTGATGCCGTTCTTCGCGCCGGGCTTCACCGGGGCGACCGAGGACCTGATGATCGTGCTGTCGCAGATCCTCTTCCCGATCCTGATTCTGCTCGGGGTGACGGGGGTCGTGGTCGGCATCCTCAACAGCTACGACCGCTTCGGCGCCTTCGCGATCTCGCCGCTCTTCTGGAACCTGACGATCATCGCCGTGGTAATCGCCACGGTCCCGCTCTTCCCCGAGGACAAGCAGATATACGCCTACGCGATCGGGGTCGTCGCCGGCACGGTGGTGCAGCTCCTGATCCCGACCTGGGACCTGCGGAACACACCTTTCAGATTCACCTTCAAGGTCAATTTCAGGGATCCGAACGTCCGACGGGTGCTGATCATGATGATCCCGGTCACCCTCAGCCTCGGATTGATCAACTTCAACCTGCTGGTCAACAGCTTCTTCGGATCGCTGGTCAGTGACGAAGCCCCGGCTGCGATCGACAAGGCATTCCGCATCTACCAGCTGCCGCAGGGCATTTTCTCGGTGGCGATTGCGACTGTGCTGTTTCCGACCCTGGCCCGTTTCGCCAACCGCAGGGATTTCGACTCCCTGAGGACGACCCTGGCCAAGGGGATGCGCCAGATCACCTTCGTGCTGATTCCGGCCAGCGCCGCGATTCTCGTGCTCGCCGAGCCGATGATCCGGCTGGTCTACCAGCGCGGCGAGTTCGATGCCGCCGAAACCACCGTCGTGGCGACCGCTCTCTTCTGGTTCGCGTTCTCGCTGCCGACCAACGGCATGTACCTCCTGCTCAGCCGCACTTTCTTCGGGCTGCAGAAACCGTGGATCCCGACCTGGATCGCCGGCGCCAACCTGGCGGTCACGGCGATCGGATCCTTCCTCCTGTACAAGCCATACGGGGTGGCCGGCATCGTCGCCGCCACGGCAATCGCCACTGCCGTCTCGGTCGTCATCCAGACCGTGATGCTCAGAACCCGGCTCGAGGGGATCGAGTTCGGCCGGTTCCTCTCTTCCTGCGGCCGGATCGCGATCGCTTCCGCGGTCCTGGCCGGGGTCTCGTATGAGATCTGGCACCTGCTTGACGAGGCGCTCGGCCGCGGACTCGTGGGCCAGATCGTCTCGCTCGGTGCCGGCCTCGGGTTGGGAGGCGTCGCATACGTCGCGGTCTGCCAGATCCTGCGGGTCCCCGAACTCGATCAGGTGGCGGCCCTGGTCCGGCGGCGCGCATCGTGAGCTTCTGGGCCTACCTGCTGGGCTGCCTCGGCAGCTTGGTGGGACTGGCGAGCGTCCTGGTCACGGGATCAGTCTTCGGATCCCGGCTGCTGCCCGGGTGGAGCGGGCCGGTGGCCTGGATCGGGACCGGACTGCTGGCGGTCGGGGTCGCGATCGCCCCAGCGCTGGTTCTCGGAAGTTTCGGTCTGCTGACCGGCTGGAGCTGGCTGCTCTTCGAGATCCTCGCCGCGGCCGCCTGCTGGCGCTGGCGCGAGCGCCTGCCAGTCGCGCGGGCCCGTCCCGCCCTCATCTCGGTGTCCGCTTCGCCGGGTCTGACGATGGCCGGGACCGCGGTCGCGGCCGGAGCCTTCGGAGCCTTCGTCGCGGGCACTTCGATCCGGCTCGGCACCGGCATGACCGGCTTCGACTCGACCTGGTATCACGGGCCTTTCGCCGCCGGCATCGCACAGAGTGGCGACACCTGGTCGCTTCACCTGCTCGCTCCGCAGTTCCTCAGCTGGTTCTACCCCCAGAACTCCGAGGTGATCCATGCGCTCGGCATGATGGCCTTCGGGACCGACCTGCTTTCGATCTTCCTCAACCTGGGCTGGTTTACGGCCTGCCTCGTCGCGGGCTGGTGCATCGGCCGTCCGTACGGGGCCGCCCCGATCTCCCTCGCCGGGGTCGCCCTGATCCTCGGGTCGACCGCGATGGCCGATCAGGCCGGCGAAGCCCGCAATGACATCGTCGGTACCTTCTTGCTCCTCGCTGCCCTCGCGGTCATGGTCAACGCCGCGGCCGGGGGCCGGCGCATCACCCTGGGGCCGACCCTGATCGTCACCCTCGCCGCGGGCATGGCCGCGGGAACCAAGATCAACTTCATTCCCGCGGCGCTGGTCCTGCTGGCCGGAACCGTGGTCCTCGCCGAACCTTCACGTCGGCTTCGCAACACGCTTTTCGGGACCGGCGCCCTGGTGGTGGGCGGCGGCTACTGGTACCTGCGCAACCTGATCCACGGCGGCAACCCGCTGCCCTGGATCACTCACATCGGTCCGCTGCAGCTGCCCGGTCCGGATCAGGACGTTGGCGGCCGCGACGCCGGGTCGGTCTGGGGATACCTGACCGACACCGACGTGATCGGCAACTGGTTCCTGCCGGGCTTCGGCGATGGCTTCGGTTCCGGCTGGATACTGCTCGGCGTTCTGGCGATCGCCGGGCTCGTACTCTGCCTGGACCGGAATTCGGGTCCGGCCCGGCGGACCGGGGCGGCCGTCGGCATCGCCCTGGTCTTCGCCTGGATGGTCGCCCCGACCTCGGCCTCCGGTCCGGCCGGGGAGCCGAACGGGTTCGTCTCGGGCCTTCGATACCTGGCCCCGGCACTCGCGGTCTGCCTGGCTTTGCTGGGGAGCGGGGTCGGCCAGCGCGGCGGACGGGCGAAGTGGCTGGTCACCGGATTGCTCCTGATCCTGGCTCCGGTAACGATCGCTTTCGGCGAGGGCTGGGATTTCAAGGAATGGCTGCTCGCAGCTGTCGCGGCAGTCGTCTTCTGGGTCTGCTGCCTGAGCCTGATGGGTGTCTGGAAAGTCGGCGCCAGGCAGGAACTGCTTTCGAAGCGGTCGACCCGAAAGGTCCTGGTCTGGACTGGTGGACTCGCCCTGGTCTTGCTGATCCTCTGCGGCCAGGGAGTCCAGAAGTACTACTTCGACCATCGCTACCAGTCGCCCCACTTCACGATTCCGGCCCTGGCCGACGCCTTCGTCTGGGCCAACGACAAGTCGGACCTCGCGATCGGCACGAACGCGACCCGCCAGTACCCGCTCTTCGGTCAGGACCTCGACAACAAGGTCCAGTTCATCGGCATCAACCAGCCTCACGGCGGATTCGTCGAGGCCGAGACCTGCGAGGAATTCGTCTCGGCGGTCAACTCGCACGACTTTGACTATCTGGTTCTCACCCTGGACCGCGAAGGTCAGAAGCTGAAGAACCCCCGGGAACTGGACTGGGTTCGCCGGGATCCGGCAATCGGCAGCACCGCGCTGGTTGAAGGCGGGGGAGTGCTGGAACTGAACGGTCGCCTCAAGGCGTCGAACTGCGCCAACTGACCTCGGCGCCCGCGCCCCGGCATACTGCTCTTTCCCTGATGGAACTCATTCGCAACTTCTCGATCATCGCCCACATCGACCATGGCAAGTCGACGCTGGCCGACCGCATCCTCGAACTGACCAAGGCCGTGGATCCGCTCAAGATGCAGGCCCAGGTGCTTGACTCGATGGATCTCGAGCGCGAACGCGGGATCACGATCAAGGCCCAGGCGGTCCGGGTCGAGTTCACCGCCTCCGACGGGGTCACCTACCACCTGCACCTGATTGACACCCCCGGTCACGTCGATTTCTCCTACGAGGTGTCCCGATCACTGGCCGCCTGCGAAGGAGCCCTGCTGGTCGTCGATGCTGCCCAGGGAGTCGAGGCCCAGACCGTGGCCAACACCTACCTGGCAATTGAGAACGGTCTCGAACTGATCCCGGTCCTGAACAAGGTCGACCTGCCCGGCGCCGAGCCGGAACGGGTCGCGGCCGAGGTCTCCGACCTGATCGGAGTTGATCCCGATGACATCCTCCGCATTTCCGCCAAGACCGGGGAAGGGGTGATCGACGTCCTCGAAGCCGTGGTCGACCGCATTCCGCCGCCCGAAGGGGAACCGGACGCACCCGCCCGGGCCCTGATCTTCGACTCCGAGTTCGACCAGTACCGCGGCGTGATCGCCTACGTGCGGATGGTCGACGGCAAGTTCAAGAAGCACGGCAAGGTCCTGGCGATGCAGAACGGAACCGAAGCCGAGCTCGATGACATCGGCTTCTTCCGTCCGGTGATGACCCCGGTCGACGGGATCGACACCGGTGAGGTCGGTTACGTGATCACCGGCATCAAGGACGTTTCGAAGCTGAGGGTCGGTGACACGCTGACCAACCTCGAGAACCCCGCGACCGAAGCGCTGGCCGGCTACCGCGACGTCAAACCGATGGTTTTCTGCGGCCTCTTCCCGATCGACACCGACCGGTACGAGGATCTGCGCGACGCCCTCGACAAGATGGGTCTCAACGACGCCGCCCTGTCGTGGGAGCCGGAAACTTCGGAGGCGCTCGGTTTCGGTTTCCGCTGCGGATTCCTGGGCCTGCTTCACATGGAGATCGTGCGTGAACGGCTCGAGCGCGAGTACGGCCTCGAGCTGATGGCGACCAGCCCGACCGTTCGTTACGAGGTCCACACCACAAATGGTGAAGTGACCGAGATTTCGAGCCCCAACCAGATGCCGGATCCCGGCTCGATCGAAAAAATCGAGGAGCCCTACATCCGGGCCACGGTGATCACCCCGACCGAGTTCGTCGGTCCGGTGATGGAGCTCTGCCAGTCCCGGCGCGGCACCCATGTGGATATGGACTACCTCAGCCCGACCCGGGTTCAGATCCGTTACGACCTGCCACTCGGCGAAATCGTGCTCGACTTCTTCGACGTCCTCAAGTCTTCGACCAGGGGCTACGCCTCCCTCGACTACGAGCCGATCGGACTGCGGGCTTCGGACCTGGTCAAGGTCGACGTGCTGCTCGCCGGCGACCGAGTGGACGCGCTCTCGGTCATCACCCACAAGGATTTCGCCTACAACCAGGGCAAGGACCTGGTTGCCCGACTCCGCAAGACGATTCCCCGGCAGCAGTTCGACATCCCGGTCCAGGCTGCGATCGGGGCCAACATCCTTGCCCGCGAAACCGTCAAGGCGGTGCGCAAGGACGTGACCGCGAAGCTTTACGGCGGCGACGTAACCCGAAAGAACAAGCTGCTCGACAAGCAGAAGAAGGGCAAGAAGCGGATGAAGAACGTGGGCCGGGTCGAGGTTCCCCAGGAGGCGTTCCTCGCCGTCCTCGAACTCGACGACTGATTGTCGCGAGATCCGAGTTTCTGCCGTATATCGGCAGAAAGTTGGATCTCGACGCAGACGATCCGGGTGTAGATTTCCGGCATGGCGCTGAAGACCGATGCCGTTGGCAAGAGCTGGCCGGCCTATGAGTACGAGGTAGGCCGGGAAAAAATCCGCGAGTACGCACAGGTGATCGGGCTGGACAACCCGGTGCACTTCGATGATGCTGCCGCGAAGGATGCGGGCTACCGCGGCATCGTCGCGCCGCCGATGTTCGTGGTCGTCTACGCGGCCGGAGCGATGGGACCGGTGCTCTTCGACCCCGACGTTGCGATGAACTTCGCCGCGATGGTTCACGGCGGCCAGGAATTCGAGTGGGGCGAGCCGGTGATCTCCGGCGACCTGATCTCCACCACGACCACCTGCAAGGAGATCTACGCGAAGGACGGCAAGGGCTTCTACGTCTTTGAAACCGAGTCGAAGAACCAGAACGGTGACCTCGTCTGCAAGGCCACCTGGACCAACATTGTCAGGGGAGTCGAAGAATGAGCGCCAGGCAAAAGGGCGAGAAGATCGCCGGACTGAAAGTAACCCCGGACCGGTTCCTGCCGCATCGCTACGCCGGTGCCTCGGGTGACTTCAACCCGATTCACATCGACAAGGAGTTCGCCCAGCAGGTCGGGCTGCCTTCGACGATCCTTCATGGTCTCTACGTGATGGGGCTGGTCGCCAAAGCGGCGACCGAGGAAGCGGGGGGAGACCCGCGGGCCCTGAAACGGCTTTCGGTCCAGTTTCGGGGGATGAGCTATCCGGAACAGGAGATCGAGGTCACGGGCGAGGTGATCGAAGCCGACGGAACCGACGTCACCTTCGACCTGATCGCCACCCAGGGCGAAAACCAGGTCATCCGCAACGCCACAGCTGACGTGTCTTACCCGTAGCCCGGTTGCGGAGGAATGGGGGATACCGCCTCCTCGGCCCGAAACGTCGTCGGCGCCATCCCCCATCCCTCCGCGTTCAGGATGGCGCGTTCATACAATTGAATGATGCTCTCCGAGCGACAGGAACTGATTCTTGGTCTGGTGGTGGATGCGTACCGCGAGACCGGACGACCCGTGGGCTCGAAGGCGATCGTCGAGGATGCCCAGCTGGAATGGGGAGCTTCGACGGTTCGGGCCGAACTGGCGGCGCTCGAGGCCGGGGGCTACCTGACCCATCCGCACACTTCGGCCGGCCGGGTTCCGACCGACCTCGGATACCGCCAGTACGTCGAATCGCTGAAATCCCGGGCGGTCTCCCGGACTGCCCCTTCGACGAACCTCGACCTGACCGACCTGCGGCGCGAGGTAGACGAAGCGATGCAGGAGGCAACCGCGGCCCTGGCCCAGATGACCGACCTGCTGGCCCTGGTAGTCGCCCCGCCGCTCGGTACCGCGACGATCCACCGGGTCGACGCGCTCCTGCTCCAGCCAACCGTGGTCATGGTCATCGTCATCACCTCGGCCGGTGACGTCACCAAGCGCGCATTCAACTTCACTTCGGCGGTGGATCCGGGTCTGGTCGAATGGGCGTCCAGTTACCTGAACGAGTCCCTGGCCGGGATTGACCTCGGAGCCCGAAGGATCGCGTCGAAGCTCGCCGACCCCAGTCTCCGCCCGCTCGAAGCAAGTTTCATCGAACAGCTTTCGCCTGCCTTGGTCGACCTCGAGCAGAGCCCCGAGGGAACGCTTTACGTGGACGGCGCCTCGAGGCTGCTCGACCAGCGACGTGCCTCCGATCTGCCCCGGATCGACCGGCTGATGACCGCCCTGGAAGAGAAGGCGACCGTGCTCCGCATGATGCGCTCGGCGATCGACGAGCGCTCGGTATTTCTCTGGATCGGTGAAGAGAATCCGCAGCCCGAACTTCACGATGTAACCGTGATCGGGGCCAACTACGGGCTCGCCCATCGCAACCTCGGCTCGGTCGGCGTGGTCGGCCCGACCCGCATGGATTACGAACGGGCGATTGCCGGGGTCAGCGAAGCATCGCGCGAGCTCTCCCGCTACTTTGAGTTCGTCTACGACGCATGAGTGAGAAACGCGACTATTACGAGACTCTCGGGGTTTCCCGCGAGGCGACCGATCAGGAGATCAAGAAGGCATTCCGCAAGGTGGCCCGTGAGCTCCATCCGGACGTGAACGATCACGACCCGGAGGCCGAAGAGAAGTTCAAGGAGGCGGCCGAGGCCTACGAGGTCCTCTCCGACGAGGAGCGGCGCCGCACCTACGACCAATACGGCCACGACGGCCTCAGGTCCGGTGGTTACCAGTCCCAGGCCCAGGGATTCGGTTCGATCGACGACCTTTTCAGCGCCTTCTTCGGCGGCGGAGGTTTCGGCGGCTCCAGAGGTCCCGCTCCCGGCGCCGACATCGGGGTCCAGACCGAGATCGAGCTCGAAGACGTCCTCGACGGGACCAGCCGCGAAGTCGAGTTCGAAGCGGTCGTCAGCTGCGAGCACTGCCACGGCAACGGGGCGGAGCCTGGCACCCCGATCAGTACCTGCGACCGCTGCGGCGGCAGCGGCGAACTCCGCACCGTCGCGAACACCGCTTTTGGCCAGATGGTCCGGGCAACTCCCTGCGACCGCTGCCACGGAGATGGCCGCATCGCGGAGCAGCCCTGCAAGGTCTGCTCCGGGCTAGGTCGCAAACACAGCCAGAAGAAGCACCGGATCGACATTCCGGCCGGTATCGAATCCGGTCAGCGGATCCGGATCGCCGGTGCCGGACACGCGGGAGAGCCCGGCGCGCCCGCGGGTGATCTCTACGTTGAGGTCGCCGTGGCCGAGCGCGAAGGAATGGTCCGCGACGGCCAGGATCTGATCACCCTCGTCCCGGTCGACGCCACCGCGGCAATGGTCGGTGACACGATCGGCGTGACCACCCTCGACGGCGAAGACGAGATCGAGCTGGCGGCCGGAACCCAGCCCGGCGCCGAAACCCGGATCAAGGGCAAGGGGCTGCCGCAGCTCGGCAGCTCCCGCCGTCGTGGCGATCATCGCTTCATTTTCAACGTGATCATTCCGGCCAACCTCAGCGATGAACAGAAACGGCTGGCCGAGGAGCTCGACGGCTCGCTCACCGACGAGAACCGTGAGCCGAAAGAGGGCGGCCTCTTCTCGCGGGTCCGCAGGGCGTTCGGTTGATTCGCCTCGCGGTCCGGTGCCAGCCGGAACAGGCCGAGCTGGTGCTGGCCGAGCTGACCGTCCTCGCGCCGGGCGGAGTCGAAGAAGTGAGCGGTGACGGGTTCGTCGAGTTCGCGATCTACGGCGCCGAAGGCGAACTGCCTGACCTCGGTGAAGAGGAAGCCGTTATCGCCGGCGGCACGGTTGAAGTCGAAGCGACCGAAGTGGCCGACGACTGGGCCGATCGCTGGCGCACCTTCCACAAGCCGCTCATGGTCGGGGATCCCGATCAGGGCCCAGCGGTATGGATCCGACCGCCCTGGGAGCCGCAGCGCGCCGACCTGGCCGAAGTCGTGGTCGATCCCGGCCAGGCCTTCGGTACGGGCGCCCACCCGACCACCCGGCTCTGCATCGAGGCCCTGATCGCGATCGCGCGCGAAGGTGGCCCCTTCGGTGCCCTGACCGACCTGGGCTGCGGTTCGGGAGTCCTCGCGATTGCCGCCGGCAAGCTCGGATGGGCTCCGCTCGAGGGTTGTGATCACGAGGTCGCCGCCGTCGCGGCAGCCCGGGAAAACGCCGAGGTGAATCGGGTCGACGTCGCCTTTGACCGCCTCGACCTCAAGACGGGCCTGCCCAGGCTCGCGCCGACCACGGTGGCCAACCTGACCGCGCCGCTACTGGAGATTGTCGCCGCGGGATTGACCCCGGACAACCTGCCCGACACCCTGATCTGTTCCGGGCTTCTGACCACCGAGTACGACCGCGTGCTCGCCGCCTTCAGGCCACACGGCCTGGTCGAGACCCGGATGGGTGCCATGGGTGACTGGGGCTCCCTCGCCTTCGCCCGGGAGTCAGCCTCGTGACGCGCTCGGACCTGCCGATCGGGGTCTTCGATTCAGGGGTCGGGGGCCTCACAGTTCTCCACGAATGTCTGGTCTCCCTGCCGGCCGAGGATTTCCTTTACGTTGGCGACAGCGGTCATTTCCCGTACGGCACGAAGACCGCTGAGGAACTTCGCGAGCGGGCCGCCCAGGTGGCCCGCGAACTGCTGGGCCGCGGGGTCAAGATGCTGGTCATCGCCTGCAACTCGGCGACTGCGGCGGCCGGCGACGAGATCCGCGAGCTCGGTCGGCAGGCGGGAGTCCCCGTGGTGACTGTGGTCGGGCCCGAAGCGGAAATCGCCGCCTCGATCAGCGGTAACGGCAGGATCGGCGTTCTGGCGACCCCGGCTACTGTGGCCAGCGGGGCCTACCGCCGCGCCCTTGATTCGCTCGGCCGGCCACTGACCGTTACCGAGGTGGCGGCCCCCGACCTGGCCCCGATCATTCAGAATGGTCCATCCTTTGACGAGGAAGTGCTCAACACAGTGCGCAGCTACTGCGAACCGCTTCGCGACGCCGGGATCGACACCCTGATCCTCGGCTGTACCCACTATCCGCTGGTCGCCCCGATGCTTCAGCGCATGCTGGGCCGGGACGTGAGTCTGGTCACCGCCGGCCACGCGATCGCCGCCGCGATCCAGCGTGAGCTGGCCACAAGCGGTGAGCTGGCCGGGGGCAGGATCGAAGGTGATTACCGGTTCCTGGTCACCGGGGACGTCGACTCTTTCGTCGAGATCGGCACCCGGTTCCTCCAGCTGCCGCTTGCCGGCCGGGCCGAAGCGGTGAAGGTCTGATGGTTCTCACCCGATTTCTGAGCTGGGCGGCGGTCGGCGTGCTGTTCATGCTCGGCTGCATCACCCCGGTCGGTTTCCTCCTCTGGATTCCCGCGGCGGCGCTGGCGGCGGCCCTGATATCGATGAAAGTTCGCTCGCCCCGCTACTTCTTCGCTTTCGTCACCGGTCTGGGCGTCACCCTGATCGCACTCGGCATCGTCAATGGCACCTATGTGGTCATGCTCCTCTACGGCACCGTCCTGACCGCCGGAGGGATCGTCTTCTTTGCCGCATTCGGCCCCCGAACCTCGCATGCGGACCCGCCCTCGGGCAGCTGAGTTGCCCGGCTGGAATCAGTCTGGGCGGAGCGGGCAGGTACGCTAGGCGTATGTCAGCAGCAGAACAGATTCGCGAGGACGCACAGGCCGCCCTCAAGGACGGCGACCGCAAGCGTGCCTCGGCGCTGCGCATGATCCAGGACGTCCTCCAGCAGGAGATCAAGCTGGGGAAGGGCGACGAGATCGGGGCGCTCCAACGGGAGCACAAGAAGCGGCTGGAAGCGGCCAAGGCTTTTGCCGACGCGGGGCGCTACGAACAGGCCGAGGACGAGCGCTTCGAAGCTGAACTGATCGAGGCCTACCTGCCACCGCAACTCACCGACGAGGAACTGGCCGATCTGGCCCGTCTGGCGATCGCCGAGACCGGCGCCACCGAACAGAAGCACATGGGTCAGGTCATGGGTTTGCTCAAGGATCGGGTGGCCGGCCGCGCCGATGGCAAGCGGGTCAGCACGGAGGTGCGAAACCAGCTTGGCTCGTAGAACTCTCACTCTGGACAACGAAGTTGCGGCCGACCTCGCCGGGGCCGAGGATTCCGTACTTCGGGCGCTCAGGGATAGCACCACAAGTCGCGTCCACCTGCGCGGCAATCAGCTCACCCTCGAAGGCGACGACGCCGAGAACGACCGGGCCGCCCGCCTGGTCGACGAGATGATCGGACTGATCGAAGGCGGCCATGAGGTTGAGCCCTCAACCGTCAATTCGGTCACCAACGCGATCCAGTCCTCGCGCCGGCCGGCCGAGGTGCTCGACGATGTGGTCTGGCACAACCGCAACACGCGGGTGGTGCCCAAGACTGTCAACCAGAAGCTTTACGTCGACTCGATCCGCGAGAACACGGTCACCTTCGGAATCGGACCCGCCGGTACCGGCAAGACCTTCCTCGCCGTGGCGATGGCCGCTGCCGCCCTGATCGAGGGCGAGGTCCAGCGGATCATCCTGACCCGTCCCGCGGTCGAAGCCGGTGAAAGCCTCGGCTTCCTGCCCGGCGATCTCCAGGCCAAGGTCGATCCGTACCTGCGGCCGCTTTTCGACGCGCTCTATGACATGCTCGATCCCGACCGGGTCAACGGCTACTTCGACCGCGGCGTGATTGAAGTCGCTCCGCTCGCCTTCATGCGCGGCCGCACCCTGAACGACGCTTTCGTGATTCTCGACGAGGCCCAGAACACCACCCCGGAGCAGATGAAGATGTTCCTCACCCGCCTCGGGTTCAACTCGAAGATGGTGGTGACCGGCGACGTCACCCAGATCGACCTGCCGCGGGACAGCAAGTCCGGCCTCGTGGTCGTGAAGGAGATTCTCGACGGGATCGAAGACGTCAGCTTCGTTCGGTTCGGCGGGGCCGATGTCGTACGGCACCGCCTGGTCCAGCGCATCGTCGCCGCTTACGGCGAGCATGCGGAACGCGAGTCCGAGCGGTGAGTATCGACCTCGACGATGTGCCGGCGGAGTTCAGGCCGGCGGTTTCGGCGACCCTTGAAACGGCGGGAGTGGAAGAGGGCCACCTCGCGGTTGAGATCGTCGACGCGAGCCGAATTCAGGAGTTGAACCGGGAGTTCAGGAACCGGGACAAGCCCACAGATGTTCTCTCGTTCCCGGTCGACGAGGACGGTCCGAGTGCCGGTCCGCGCGAACTTGGCGATGTGGTCGCCTGCCCCGAGTTCTGCGAGGACCTGACTGAAGCCGTCGTCCACGGGGTGCTTCATCTCTGCGGTTACGACCACGAAACCGATTCGGGCGAAATGCTTGCACTCCAGGACCGGATCATGGAGTATCTGGGAGCCGACTAGAAAGAGTCTCGTTTCGTCCGTCCAACTGGGGACATTGAAGATGAACACCAGCAGCTCGTCCGTTCGCTTTAGCACGATGCTTTTGACGCTCATGCTGGCCGGATTCATGGCCGCATGGTCGGCCGATCGGGCCGAAGCCTCGCAGGTCCAGCCGGTTTCGATCGAGGCATGCGTGGATAACGGCTTCGGTGGCTGTGGTCCGACCGGCACGGTGAGGGTCGACCAGGCATTCGGGTTGAGTGTCGAGTTCAGGGTGACCAGCACGCTGTTCAGCGGCCAGGCCATAAACGTCCGGGCTCCGATCGGGACCGTCTTCAGGAACAGCGTCAAGAACCACACGACCCTGAGCGTTGGCGATACGGGGCATGCCGTGCCCGCGGGCAACGTCCAGATCATCGAGGAGGGGCGGACGCTCGCGGTCACCGTTCCTACCGATGCGCAGCCACCGATCGGATCGATCCCGTCGACTACGGACCTGGGCCTGAACATCGGCTACTTCAACGACGACATTCAGGTGCCCCCGGTCCCCGGGACTTTCGGAGTCGAGGTCTGGACCACCACCGACAGTGACGGGCGGACTTCGGACGACGCCCTGACCACGACGCCCGGTCTTCCGGGTGCCCTCGAGCTGATCGGCGACGAATCCACAGCCAGGGTGACGACCGACTTCACCGGGCCGATCGGAGCCAAGGTGACTGACTCGCGCGGTAACGGCCTCGCGGGGCAGACAGTGACCTTCAGTTTGCCGGGCGAAGAGTCGGAAGCGGGAGGAGGAAGCTTTCCCGGCGAAGAAACCACTTTCACCGACACCACCAATGGCCTGGGTGTCGTCACGGTTCCGACCATTACTGCCGGCGAGGCCGCCGGCGCATGGGGGCTCGGCGTGGACGGACCAGGCAACCTGGACGGGACGATCGTGTTGAACAACACACCCGGGGCTGCGTTCGAGATCGAAATAGGGATCGAACCGGAACTGCTGCCGGCCGACGGGGTCGCGACGGCGGTCGCGGAGATCGGTGTGGCCGACGAGTTCGGTAACGCGATCACCGACCACGAACTGACGATCGATACCGGCGGTGGGCCCGCCGCGACCGAGCCGGTCCCGGCTCCGGGCGGGGTCTACACCTCCCAGCTGACCGCCTCGACGACTCCCGGGATCTACCTGATCACGGTGACCGACACCACGGCGATCCCCGATCTGACCGGAGACACCGAACTGGAGCAGATAGTGCCACCGCCGACCGGGCTGACGATCGAGCTTTCGCCGGCTTCGATCCCGGCAGACGGAGTCACCCACACCACCGCCACGGTTCAGGTGGTCAGTTCGTCCAGCAGTCCGATACCCGAGCTTGAACTGGAAATCGAGAGCGACGGTGAGCAGGTGATCGACACGCCGGTCGCGGGAGCGAACAACACCTACACAGCGAAGATCCTCTCGACCACTGTCCCGGGGGTAGCAACGATCACCGCGACTGCGGTTGTCGGCGAACTCGAGTTCAGTGCCTCGGCCGGCCTCTCCCAGACCGCGCCCGACCCCGGGCCCGGGCCCGGGCCGAAGGTGAAACCGGTCGTCAGGATCAAGTCCGGTCCCAGGGGAAAGACAAGCAGGGGCAAGGTCAAGTTCAGGTTCGCGGTGACCAAGGGCAAGGCCAGGGGCTTCCAGTGCAGGCTCGACCGGAAGAAATGGAAGCGATGCCGCTCACCGAAGACGGTCAGGGTGAAGCCAGGCAGACATGTTTTCCGGGTCCGAGCGATCGGCGTCGACGGCAAGCCCGGCAAGGCGGCAAAGAGGAGTTTCAAACGAATAAGGTGACCGAATGGACGCAGCCGCCGAGACCACTCGATCAGGATTCATCGGTCTCGCCGGTCGTCCCAACGTAGGCAAGTCGACCCTGGTCAACGCCATTGTCGGCGCCAAGGTTGCGATCTCCTCGGTTCGGCCGCAGACCACCCGGCGGGCGATCCGTGGCGTGGCGACCGATCTCGAGGCCGGAACCCAGCTCGTGCTGGTCGATCTGCCCGGTGTGCAGCGTCCCCGCGACGAGCTGACCAGCCGCATGCAGAAGAAGGTCGAGGGTGAACTGGCCGGGGCCGATGTGGCTCTCCTGGTCATCAACGGCGAGGAAGGAGTCGGTCCTGGCGACCGTTTCATCGCCAGCAGCCTGCTCAAGGCAAGGGCGGGAGAAGATTCACTTCCGATCATCTGCGCGGTCAACAAGGCCGACCGGCTGGGTCGGAACATCGTGCCGGTGCTGATCGACGCGGCCGGCCTCGAAGGAGTCGACGAGGTCTTTCCGGTCAGTGCCCTGACCGGGGAGGGAGTGCCCGAGCTCGCCGCCCATCTCGCGTCGATCGTGCCCGAGGGCCCGTACATGTACCCGCCGGAAGATCGCTCTGATCAGCCCCGCGAACTGCTTCTGGCTGAACTTATCCGTGGCCAGGCCCTGATCCGGACCCGCGACGAGATTCCGCATTCGGTTGAAGTGCGGGTCACCCGCGTCGATCAGCGCGACGACGGACTCTGGATCGTCGAGGCCGAGATCTGGGTCGAATCCGACTCCCAGAAGCGCATCCTGATCGGCAAGAAGGGCTTCAAGGTCGGAGAGATCGGTACCGGGGCCCGCAAGGACATCGAGCAGGAGCTCGGAGGAAAAGTCCACCTCGACCTCCAGGTCAAGGTCAAGAGAAAGTGGCGTCGGGACGAAGACATGCTCGACCGCCTCGGCATCGATTAGCCCGGACGGCACTTGGCATCCACCCGCTGAAGTCGTGGTGGTGAAGCAGGTTTTGTGCTGATTCGGTCGCGAGGCTGCTTCACCGTGGCTGCGTTCCC
>JAEZIQ010000079.1 GCA_023436605.1 Actinomycetes bacterium
CGTCCAGAACGTCGATGGCAGCGGGAAGCGCAGGTTGACCCGCAGTCGCGCCGCCGAGGAGAACCCGGACTGGTCTCCCGACGGGGAGCGGATCGCCTTCGACGCCAACTACAACCTGCCTCACTCCGGGGCCGCGGCCGAGATCTACGCGATCGCCCCCGATGGAAGCTGCCTTTCCTGGCTCACCAACGGGGCACCGGCCGGAGTCGAGCCGGACTGGGCCCCGGATGCCGGCAGGTCAGACCTGCTCTGCGGCATCGAAGACCGGGAGCCGGTCCTTTCGAACGAGTGGCTGCTCCGCGACAGGAAGCAGGGCAGCTTGAGTGTCTGGGCCGGTCCGCGTCTGGGTGCGCGCCTGGTTTCCAGGGCCTCGCTTTCGGGGCCGATCCGGGTCGCAACCTACGACGACTGCGCCGTATTCCAAGCCAAGGCCTGTGCTTCAGGTCCGGAATACGAGATCGGCGCGTTCTCAACATGTTTCGCGGGCCTGTATCTCGGCACCGAGGTGGGCGAAGCGCCTCGGTCAGCGTTCGGACACCGGAGAGGGGTTGCCTTCCTCCGCGAGAAAGCCGGCCCGCGAGGCAAACGGACCCGGGCCATAACGGTCTTCACGGGAGACTCGATGCTTTTTATCGTGGGCGATCGATCGACGACTTACGCGCAACTCGAGGCCCAGATCGACGGCCTGCGTCCAGTCAACGCAGCGACGTCTTCCGGCCGGCTCCCCGCGCTTCATCTTCCGAAGGGAACGCTGAAGACGGTCAAAGGCGTGACCCGCCTGGTCGGCAGAATCGGAGTCAAGCGAACTTCGAAGCGGGTAGATGAAAGTCCGGCCACCATCCGCGCCATCGCGACATTCTCCAAGCGCCTGAAGCTGCTCGGTCCGATCAAGACCAAGACCTGCACCAAAGAGGAAATGGACCCCTTCGCCGGTTTCTAGAGGCGACGAAGTCGAACTGGCCGGTCCTGCCGGGACATTAGATCCGTAACGGATTGTTCTGGCGCGGAACGGTCCTGTTACCCTGCGTGTATGGGCAGATCGGCTCAGACACTGGAAAAACCCACTTCGGGTGCGGATGTGATTTCCGGCGATCTCGGCTGGCTGCTCTCCCAGACCTCCCATGGTCTCGCGGTCGAACAGACCGCGCGGATGGAAGGGCTGGGCATCGCCCCCCGTGGTTACTGCGTGCTGCAGACCGCTCTCGGTGGTGAATACACCCAGGGGGAGATCGGCCAGATGATCGGGGTCGACAAGACGACCATGGTCGTCACCCTGGACAGCCTTGAGGAGGCCGGTCTCGCCGAGCGCACCCCCTCGAAGACCGACCGGCGGGCCCGGGTCATATCGGTGACTGCCAAAGGCAAGAAGAAGGTGGCCGAGGCCGAGCGCGTCACGGCCGAGCTCTACGAAGAAGTGCTCGCCGATCTGAGCGAGGAACAGCGGGACCTCCTGCTTGGAGCGCTCCACCAGCTCCAGAGCGGCCCGCTGGCAGAAGCTTCTCCCTGCGAGCAGAAACCGCGCAAGCGCGCCCCGCGACCCTGACATAGTTCCAGAACAAATAGTTCCGAACGGATCTATTTGCTACGGTTCTTTCTTTCACGAAACGAACCGAGGGACCGATGTCAGAAACAGCTCTACCCGACCGCAGTACTTCTCCTCCATCCAGCGGACCCGCGCTGAGCCTCCGCGAACGCTGGGTCGCCCTGATCGTCCTCTGCGCCGGGATGCTGATGATCATTCTCGACGGCACGATCGTCAACGTCGCACTGCCCTCGATCCAGGATGACCTCGGGTTCTCGCAGGCCGACCTCGCCTGGGTGGTCAACGCCTACCTGATTCCGTTCGGCGGACTGTTGCTGCTGGCCGGCCGCCTGGGTGACCTGCTCGGTAGAAGACGGCTCTTCACGACCGGCCTGCTCGTCTTCATCGCGGCCTCGCTCCTCTGCGGCATCGCGCAAAGCCAGGAGATGCTGATCGGCGCGAGGTTCCTGCAGGGCGTCGGCGGCGCGATGACCTCCGCGGTGATCCTCGGGATGATCGTGACCATGTTCCCTGAGCCCAGGGAACAGGCCAAGGCGATCGGGGTCTACAGCTTCGTCGCCGCGGCCGGCGGCTCACTCGGCCTGCTGCTCGGCGGCGTGCTCACCGAGGCGCTTTCCTGGCACTGGATCTTCTTCGTCAACCTGCCGATCGGCATCGCTACCGCGGTGATGGCCCGGCGGCTCCTCCAGCACGAAGACGGACTCGGGCTCCATCACGGAGCCGACATCTCGGGCGCGGCCCTGATCACCGGTTCGATCATGCTGGCCGTCTACACCGTGGTCCAGGCAGCCGAATCCGGCTGGGGATCGGCAACCACGCTGATCCTCGGGGCCGTCTCGGTGGCCCTGCTGGCCGGGTTCATCCTCCGGGAGGCGACCGCGGAGAATCCCCTGATGCCCCTCTCGGTCTTCCGCAGCCGCAACGTGGCCGGGGCCAACCTGGTCCAGATCCTCATGGTCGCCGGACTCTTCGGCATGTTCTTCATGGGGGCGCTCTACCTGCAGCGGGTGCTCGGCTACTCGGCGATCGAAGTCGGCGTCGCCTTCCTGCCGCTCTCAATCGGGATCGGCGCGATGTCGCTCAAGTGGGCGCCGATGCTGGTCAACCGCTACGGACCGCGCCTGGTTCTTTTGCCGGCGCTGCTGCTGATCGCGGTGGCCCTGATCCTGCTTTCACGGGTCACGGTCGACGGCAACTACGCGACCGACATCCTCCCCTCGATGCTGATGCTCGGGATCGGAGCAGGTCTCGGCTTCCCCGCCCTGATGACTCTGGCGATGTCCGGGGCCACCGCCGCGGATGCCGGACTCGCCTCCGGACTGGTCAACACCTCCCAGCAGATGGGCGGCGCCCTCGGCCTGGCCCTCCTGGTCACGCTCTCGACCACCCGCACGGACGAGCGTGTGGCGGAAGGTGTCAGCCATGCCGCCGCCCTGACAGACGGCTACCAGCTCGCCTTCGCGATCGCGGCCGGTCTGGTGCTCCTCGGGGTGCTGCTCGCACTCACGGTGCTCGAAAAGCCCGAGCCCCAGCCCCAGGAAGCCGCCCCCGAAACGGCCCCCGAAACCGTCAACGCATAGGAAAGACCCACGTGATTCCCCAGAAAGACAAGAACCCGATCCTCTACTGGATTTACAAACGACAGCAGAGGAAACGCCTCACGACTTCGTGAGCTCCTCGATTTCCTGAACCGCCAGATCCCGCTCCCGATCGGCAGCGATCGCTTCCGACATCCGCAACGCGGACTCGCGGAAAGCGGGATCCGTCAGGAGTCGATCGACGGCTTTGGCTATCGCCCCGGCGCCTGCGCCCGGGCGAAGCCGCAGCCCCGCACCACAGGCCACCACCCGGGCCGCGGTGTCGGGCTGATCGCGGCCGACCGGCAGGCAAAGAAGCGGCACCCCACGCGCCAGCGCCTTCATCACCGTCCCGTGACCGGCATGGGTGATGACGACACTCGCCTGGGACATCACAGCGGAGTGAGGGGCGGAGGTGACCACCTTCACGTTTTCCGGGATCGTCATTAATTCCGGATCGAAGCTCGGACCTGTCGTCACCAGGCCCCTGACCGGCAATCGCCCGAGCGCGTCAACGATCCGGTCGAGCATCGGCGCCTGACCCTGGGTCGTGGTGCTGAGCGCGACCAGGATCAGGGGGTCGCGTCCTTCCGGCTCTTCCCAGTCCTCCACCCAGTCGGGATCCTCAAGTCTTGGCCCGCAGTAACGGACATTTGGTGGGGCGTTCACGCCTCCACCGATCTCGAAGCTGGCCGAGGTGAGGACCAGTAACCGGTCGGGCCGATCGAAGATGTCAAAGAGGGTTGAGAGCGGGGGCTGTTCGTAGTTTCCGAGTGCCTGGTTCACCTCATCCAGTCGCCGGTCCCAGAGCCGGTTTCCCATGCGGCGGGCCATCCGGTCCCTCACGCGGCCGATCGCGTCGTCACGGGCATTGAGGCCCATCCCGAACGGCGGTACACCCGGCACCGAACCGGGGAAGACGTTGGGCACGAGGGACACCGTGGGAATACCCGCCCTGGCCCCGGCGACGTAGCAACCCAGCAGGAGGTTCTCGAAGATCAGTGCTTCCGCCCGCTGCGTTTCGATCGCCTCCGCCGTGTCATCCGCGAAGGCATCCAGGGGATCGACGATCAGGCGGTCCCGGACTCTCGCCAAAGCTCCCAGGGGGGTCCGTGGCTCAAAGTCGCGGATGAACTCGGTCTCCGGATCGCCGGTCATCGGTGCGGTGCCCTCGTCCAGGAAACGAACCAAGCGCCCGACCTGGTCACCGACTCTTCGAGGCTTGGATCGGCAACTACCGAAACCTCGTGGCCACGGGAAACCAGCGCCCCCGCAAGGCTGACCACGGGAGGGACGTTGCCACCACCATCCCAGAGTGTGAAAAGCAGCCGACCCACTCCCCGACCGTAACCGACCCAGAGGCCCACGAAGCACGGAAACCGGTGAGTGGCGAGGGGCTGCCACAGCTCCCAGCGGTAAGTACCCGACCCGTCACCAGAGCGGGATTGCCGAAGGTCCGGGAGGCAAAGTCGTGGTCGCCCTAGATTCGCCCGGGGCGCTGCTGCGGTTCACCGCCCGGGGTCAGAGGGACACGTCATTCGGCAACGCCGGCTACGCGAGGCTCAGGGTCGGCGGCCACAAGGTGGATCCTCACGATGTACTCGTAGATCGCAAGGGCCGGGCCGGGTGAACCTTCGCACCGGTGGAGGAATTTCAGATGGCCGTCGACAGGCGCGGACGGGTGCTGGTCGCGGGAGGACGACCTCACGCCCGACCAGCGACTCGAGCGCGAGCTGGAGGCCGGTCTTGATCTGCTCAATGACCTGTCGACCACCGACCGGATTCATGTGCGCGCCGCGGTAAACGGGTTGTCGCGGGCGATCGAGGAGATCTCGGCCGAGTATCGCTCGATCGCGGAGTCGGATCCTCAGTCACACATCGGACCGCTGCTCAAAGACCGGATCGGTGAGCTGCGGGACAGGCGCCTGCGGTTGTTGTTCGATGTGGTGTTTGGGGAGGTGGAGGTACTTGGGTCAGGCGATGCGCCGGTTGACCCGCTTACCGAGGGCAACATCGTGGTGGACGGTGTTGCCCTTGCACACGAGACCTTGTTCTAGAACCTCACCATCTGCCAGGTCCTCGGAGCGATTTTGCGGACGGCTCCTGTCGGCCTGCACTTCGAATGGGCTTGACGGTGCGACACGCCAGCGCTACGTTGCAAACGCGCCATGATCAATAGGGCGCCATAGTTGGAAAGGGGTTCTCTTGAGTTACCGAGGACGTTTTGTAACTCTCGCCGGTTTGCTTTTGTGGTCGGCCCTGATGATCTGGGCCCCCTTCTCAGAAGCCGAACTTACTGCTGGCGGTACTGTCAATCTCGCCGCCGAGTTCATGAAGCGGTGGGATGGCTCTAGTGCGGCTGTTCACTTGGGTAGGCAGGGTGGTCCCGCAGGTGCCGGTATAGCCAAGGTTGGCGATTTCAACGGAGACGGAATCACCGACCTGGTTTTCGGGGCGAGCCAGTCCGACTTCAACGACCGGACCAATTCCGGGTCCGCCTACGTGGTCTTCGGACCGGTCGGCCAAGGGACCGAGACGCTCAATGATCCGGCCGACTTCAACGGAGTCCGGATCGACGGAGCCGCAGCCGGAAACATGGCGGGATCGGTGGTGAATTCGGCCGGGGACTTCAACGGGGACGGCCTTGACGACGTCATCATCGGTGCGGGAGTCAACTCGCCGACGCCCGCCTACATCGTGTTTGGGCGGACCGACAACGCGGTAATTGACCTCGCCTCTCTAGGAACCCAGGGGATTCGGATTCTTCGCTCAGCACCCACTTCGATCGTCGGTAACTCCGTCAACGGGGTCGGCGACACCAATGGGGATGGAGTTGACGATGTGGTGGTGTCAGCGCCGGCCAACAGCTACGACGGAATGTCACAGGCGGGAACGGTCTTCGTGATCTACGGTGGCACGGACGCCCTGATGACCGGCCAGATAGATGTCACCACCATGACCGACGCGCAGGGCCGAAGAATCAATGGGGGATTTGTGAACTCCGGTTTTGGCACCTCGATGTCTTCCGCCGGTGACGTGAACTCGGACGGACTGCCTGACCTTCTCATTGGCGCGCCTTCTCCGTTCGACGCCGACCCGCTCGTGCGCGAGTTTGTCTACGTGATCTACGGAGTCTCAGGGTCGCCAGCTCCGATCAGCGTCCGTGATCTGGTGCCGTCTCAGGGCTTCAGGATCAGGGGACCTGAGGTGAACCAGTCGACCGGATACATGGTTGCGAGGGGCGGCGATCTGACCGGCGATGGAATTCCCGACCAAATATTCAGCGCCCCGAATACGAACCGCAACTACATAGTCTTCGGACAAGAAGACCCTCCCTTCTTGACCGACCTTGATGATCTAGGAGACCAGGGGGTTCTTTTGACCGGGGCCTTCGGTCCGATCCTGCGGGCCGGGGACGTCAACGGAGACGGCCGACCGGATGTGATCATCGGTAGTCCCTTCGCAGCGCCAAACGGCAGCTCCTCCGGGTCCGCGTTCGTGGTCTTCGGGCCCTTCCCCCCAGAGACGGCGGCGATCGGTTCCCTGGGGACGAGGGTTGCGAGGGCTGACGGAGCCGCAGCCTCGGCTCTGGCGGGCCAAGCGGTTGGAGGTGCCGGCAACGTGGATGGCATCGGAGGAGATGACGTCATGCTCTCGGCTCCTGGCAATGCGTATAACGGTGCCAATTCGGGGTCGGTTTACATCCTCGACTACGTCGAACCTGACCTGCAGATCAAGAAAACCGCTGTGCCGGAAGAAGTCGAGATCGGTGACATGGCCGAGTTCGAGATCACAGTCGAAAACAGAGGACGCGGCGGTGCATCCGATGTCAACGTGCGGGACGATCTTCCGCCCGGATTCATTCTCGATGGTTTCGAGACGAGCCATGGAAGCTGTGATCCGACCAGCGAGACCCAACTGCTTTGCTCTCTGGGAGCGGTTCCGGCCGGGGGCAGTGTCGTTATAGGAATCACGGGCCACTTCGACGCCTCGGGTGTCGGCACGCGGACCAACACCGCAACCATCGTGCAAGGAGGAATCGAAGGGAAATCCGCCCAGGCAGTCCAAACCGTTACTGAACCACCACCCCCGCCTCCACCACCTCCACCGCTGCCCTCCAGTCGGATCGCCGTGACGAAACAGGCGAACCGCGATGTTGTGGAGGTCGGAGACCACATCAAGTACCGGATCAGGATCGAGAATCGAGGCGAGGCTCCAACCAATGAGATCTTCGTCACTGACGCTTTCAGGCGGCGGGTGAGCCTGGTCTCGGCGACGATCTCGTCGGGAAGCTGCAATGAGGCCCGTCTGGTGCGCTGTTCGGCCCCGCCCCTTGCTCCGGGGGAAAGTCACCTACTGACGGTGGAAGTGATCGCAAAGGAGGTCGGCTACCTCGAAAACGGAGCGTTGGCGATCGGAAACGCCGGGCCAGAGGACCAGCCACCCGACCCCAACGACCTGCCCAATTTCGCTGTGGCACGAGTCTTGGTCAAGCCTCGACCCCACCAATCGCCCGAAGTGCGGTCGCGATTGACGCTTCGAATCACCCCGCACCGAATCACCGCCCAGCAAGGCACGTTGGTCCGTCACCGGATCGTTGTTCGAGCATCCCGCTCGAACGCGAAACATGTGCGGGTGTGTTTCAACCTGGCGGATGGCCTGCGAATCTGGCGCGTGAACGGACACCGGGTTCACGGACGGCATAACTGCCTTCGTTTCCACCGAATCGGAAAGCTGAACGCTCGAACAATCAGGATCATCTCCCGAGTCGAAAACCAGTTCCGAGGGGGAACAATGAAGACGGGTATTCGCGCCAGCGCCAAGGCTGCCAACGCCAATCTCACCAGGGACCGGGCAGCAATACGGATTACCACCCCAACCGACGGTCCACCGGAGGGCCGAGGCTAAGCCCTCTTTCGTAGGCGGTAGTGACTTTGGGCAATTCGATCCGGCAGGGGATTTCTGGGAGCCTGGAACTGACCCGTTTTTCGGGCACTTGAAGGCTTTCGTTTGAGAGCCGAGAAAGAGAGGTTGCGAAATGCCGAGGACCAACCCTGCATTTCCCGAGAAGTTCAAACAGGAGGCTGTTCAGATGGTCAGGTCCGGCCGGGTCGGCTGGTCGAGGCGGAGAAGGCCTTCAAGACCCCGGTGAAGGTGAGTTGCGAGCTTCTGGGTGTTTTCCGGTCTGGTTACGACTGGGAAAGGCGGGTGCCATGCCAGCGTGACACCTGCCCGAGTTTTTCGGATCCCACTCAGGCGGATGGGGATTTCAACGGGATCGGTGATGCCTGCGATGTGCCACTCGATTCAGACGGTGAGCTCAAGCCGGCCGTTCGAACCGAAGCGAGCTTCCTACTGAAAACCGCGAAAGTCCTTTGTCCGTTCTTTCGGCCGTGGACGAAGACCTTGAGTCGCTTGTCTGCGACCCCGACCTGGACATCTGACACCGAGTTCGGAACGATCTTGGCCACCAGTATCGATCCGCGACCGTTTCCAAATGAACGGTCAAGGCTTCCGGCGGGGCTCAGCCGAATCAGTCGGATCGACTTCGATACCTCGACACCCACCAGGATCTTGCCGGAGCCGAGTCGCTCCACTCCCCAGGCGTGAAGGTCGTGAAGAACGTTCAGGACCCCCGCGTTAGTTAGTAGTAGTGGGTCACTCAAGAAAGTCGCTGACCCGCTTCTAGTCTGGGGATAGTCCGTGTGCCGGTCATCCCGCGGACCACGGATTGTGAACACTCCGCCCACGCTGGCCGTCGAGACGCCTTCCAGTTTGGCTCTCGGACTGGAATTGACGCCTGTTGTGCTCGACCAAGAGGTATGCCAATTCGGGTCGCATCCAAGGGGCACGATCCGGCGCTGACATCGTCTGATGGGCCTACTTTTGGTTCATGAGAAATGCCTCGAATTCGGATGTTCCAATTGGTCCCGCGGAGGAGTCGTTGCGGACTTCTGACCCGCTCGCGAGGGCTCTGTTCGCTCAGCTTCGCTACCGCTCGCTCGATGAGCGCCGGTTCGTCCTGGCGACCTTGATGCCGCTTGGCCAACGCGGTGAGATCTCGAACGCTCGACTTCAGGTGATGCGAACAAGTCTCGCGACCTACCAGGAAGAGACGGGCAACATGCCGGCCTTCACCGCGTACGAAAATTGGCGCCGCCAGCAGAATGATCCGAGCCTCTGTCCCGCCGGGAGAATCAGACGTCAGTTCAGCACGTGGAATAGGGCTCTGAACGATCTCGGGTTCAAGGCAATGGCGGACCCGACGACGTTGAGGATCCTCTCGAGGGGCCAGCAGATTTCCGACGAGGAGGCGCTACAGGCACTAAGGGATTGCGCCGCTGATCTCGGATCGGACAACTTCACTATTGCCCAGTACGAGAAATGGGCGAAGGCAGAACTCGTCAAGCCGGAAAACAAGGGGCGACGAATCCCGATCTCGAAGTCGATCGTTACTCGTCGTTGGGGAACGGTTCGGCAAGCGAAGTTCGCGGCAGGACTTGATCCGAACACTCCTTACCACGCGAAGAGCTACTTCAGCGACGAAGAACTGATCAAACACCTGGCAGTGGCACGCAACGAGATCGAAGGGCGCCTGAGCACCGCGAAGTACACGGTGTGGCGCAAAGGGAAACTTGAGGAAGCACGGGCAAGGGGCGAAGCGATCGCCATCCCCTGCTGCTTCACCTTCCACATTCACTTCGGGGGTTGGCTCAAAGCAGTTGCGAAGGTGGAGGGGCTTCCGATTTCAGCCCACGAGCACCGCGGACCACCCGTTTACACACCGGACTGGTTGGCCGAGCAACTCATTAACGCATACGACGAGATCGGTGAGCCCTTCTTCACCTCCGCCTACATCCAATGGGTTCGAGTGAAGCGCAAGGACGAGAGCCTGGACTTCCCTCCCCCGGACTACACAACCGTCACAAGGCATGGGGGATCGTGGCCGGAGATCCGGGAGAAGGTTCGGGAGGCAGTCAAGCAAGGAAATCTTGAACCGCTGATCGAGCAGCTGAAGACGGGAGGCATGAATGAGTGACGAATCACCGTCCGTGAGCGAGGCATGCCTGTTGATCGCAGAAATCGCAACGAGCCTGCCGGACCAAACCACATCCGAACTCAGGCGGCTACTCGGACACTCAGTAGCAATGCCAAGGAATCAAGAGCTCCGCGAAATGCGCCTGGGACTGCTGATAGAGATGGTCCGAGAAGGCGAACTGCCGTTGGTTGACTCCTACGAGCGTGAACGGAAGTCGCGGAAGGAGTCAGGATCGGATTGGCCCGACGGACCGACTTTGATTCGACGCTTCGGTAGTTGGCCCACGGCCTGTCGAGGAGCAGTCGACCTGGCGTTCGACGTCACACCACAGAGAGCCCGTGCCAATGGTCGCCGACTTTGGCCTGGGGATTTCTACACCAGAGGTGAGGTCCTCAAAGCCCTCCGACGTGCCTCCCGAAAAGTCGGCCAGGAGATCGGTCAATGGGAATACGTCGAACTTCGGCGAGTCGAAAGGCGACTGGCCGCAATCCAGGGTCGTCCAGATCCCCGGCTTCCGACACTCAAGTCGATCAGCATCTGCTTCGGGAACTGGGACCTGGCAATCCGGCTCGCCATGTCAGAAGCCGACCTCTCCCCCGACTGGACCTCGGAGACGACTCCACAGAACGGATCTGATCAATGACCGACCTACCTCAGCTCTTTCGCGACCAGCGAGCGTTCGACAGGCCCTACGTCGAGGTATTCGACCGGCACATTGATCCCATCTCGCTAGGTCAGCTCACTTCCGAGACCCGCGAACTCGGGGCATCAACGAGTGCCTTGTATTCTGCCCGGATCTGGGCGGCATCCGCGCATCGCAGAGGCATGATCATCCCGGTGTCCTGGTACATGTACACCGGCCCTCACTTCCTGCTGGCCCGACATCCAGAGAAAGTGAGCAAAGAATCCCTCCTTGCGGCCCTTCAACCAGGGGCACCACGATGCATCCACCTGGCCGCTCTAGAAGAGATCGGCTTCAGCCGCCGGGTGCTCGCCCAGGTTGGTGAAACAACCGAACAACAAATCTCGAAATGGACCGAGCTCTCTCCCGGCACCGGTCTGCCCGAGTACCTTGACGACCTCCGCGCAATCTCAGACCGGATGATCGAAGAAGGAACAAGGCAACCACGTGAAGTCAGCACATGGTTCACGCATCCACAGAATTCACTTGGTGGGCGAGTCCCCATCGATTCACTGATCTCCCGACGGTTCGAAGACGTACTCGAGGCAACGCGGAAATAATTGGGGTGGAAAGAGCTTCGCGCGCTTCTTGCCCGCTCCAGAACGGTCCGACATAGATTCTTACTTTCCGGTGACTTGAATTCGACTTGCTTCTCTCGGAGAAGGTCTAAACAACCAAGAGGTTGCTTTTTTGCTCAGAAGGGAGTAGTTGTCTAGTCTCATCCATTTGATGGAGGGGGAGCGAAGTGAGGGAACACGTCGTTGGGGAGAGACTGCGCCTGAAGTTGCTTTGGGGTGCCGTATTTCTGGGAGCTCTTGGTCTAGTCGTTGGAATCGGACTTCCGGAATCCAACGCCAACGAGAGTTCGTCGCACTCAGAATCGTCGTTTGAGATCCAGTCTCTTTTCGGTTCAGCTCAGCCAAGCAGAAGCTTTGATCGAGTTGATTCTTCGGAGTTCCGTGATTCTCTCACTTCAAGGTGGTGGGACGAGTCTGCGGCCGAATCACGGGATGTGTGACTAGGACATATCTGGTGGAGCCCAGGCCCGATCCCTACCCAAACAATTGGCGGAGAAATCCAAACAACATTGTGAGTGGTGATTCGGGTTGCGGAAATCAGTGGCACGCCCGAATTTCGACTTCGTTACCTCATCAAGTGAGTTGGCATTCAGCTCATGGGGATGGAGGACCAAATCTCTGGTCGGTGGCTGGCATTCATCGTGAGGAAGTGCAGCTTGAGTTGGGTTGGGCAGGCTCAATCACCAGTCCGGTTCTGACGGCTGAGATTAAGCACAACTTGACGCTCAACTTCGAGCAAGCTGCCGCCCGGACAGTCAAGAGAATGGAAAGAACCAATTTCGCGCTGAAGCGGTACAAGTATCACGCGGGCTCGAGGGTACGGGTTTCTCGTGAAAACTCCACCTTCTCAGATGGTTACCTCGGCTGGATCTCGAATCAGAACAAGCCCCCGCCAGGCACTCACTAGGGTCGGTTGGATATTGAGCGTTCTTTCGTCTTCAGTTCACGGAGAGTCTGCCTAATATTTAGTTCAACATCCTCGACTCCATAGTCTTCGTCACCTAAGGACACTGGTGTGACCTGGTCAAGCAGTTGATCTGACTGATCTCGGAGGTCTCGAAAGGAATCTAGATCTGAAGCCTTGGCTCTCTCTCTGCCAGATCTAGAATTGGAGATTGCTGAGTTTAAGACGCGCCGTTGTTCCTGGATATTTTCTACCAGTGCTTGCGTACTTGGAGTTACATTTACGCCGGCAGAGATGTCTAGGACGAACCGGTGAGAAGATCTGAGTTCCCCGCGAGCCCTTTCCAGATCGCCTCGGCCTATGGAATCCGCTACGTGTTCGTGGTGGGCTGTGACGACCCCGTAAGCGACCAATGAGTAGACGCGGGACTCATCGTCTTGCCTAGCTCCCTCGGGATCGAAGCCGCAGCCAGAGATCAGCAACACGGAAGTTGACGCAATCAGAGCCATCCAAAGTTGCCTATTTCGAGGAGTGTCTCTCACTGCTCGAGCCTATACGTTTGCGTTTGATGAGGGGTGCGTTTCGACAACTGGCGAGTCACGTGTGCACCCGCTTTGGGGGCGAGTGGCACTGAAAACCTCCCGGGAGGCCAGATGTGCCTCAAGTCAGCAGTGGATTCGTGGTTCCAAGATCCTCCACATGATGCCAACGTCAGGCCTGAGACCTTCGGAAGGGGACTCAGTTTGAAAAGTTAGCCGGCGAGGTCCTCGAAGATGTAGATCCCCCTCTCACCACTAGTCCCAGCTGAGTTCCAGCGCGCTCTCGCAGTGACTGCCAAGATTCTCCCTGTTGGGCCAACGTCTATTGCTGCGGGGTCTATGCGCATAAGCGGCCTGCCTAGAAAATTCCTAAAAGGAAGTTGCGCTGACGCGGAGAACGAGCCGTCGAATTTCTTCGCGGTAAAGTCCCACATTCTCGTCTCAACATTCTGCGAAAGCACTGCGACATCTCCGCGACTATTTGCCCCCACGGAATGACCTGCGCTAGTAGGGGGAGCGATCCGGTTCCATTCTTTGGTGATCAAACCCACTGTCGGCCGCACGAAATCTAGCCCGATCAAGCCAATGTGGCGATTTCTTCTGAAAACTGGCGCCACAAGTGTCACCGAACCGTCGGCGTGTGCCTTCACATCGGCAAAGCTTGATTGAGTTCGCTTTGAAGTGATCTGAATCGCCCTACGAAAGCGAGCTTCACCCGGGGGACGAACTGCCACTCGGACTACTGATGACTCGAGGTACCCGTTGATTGCCAGGACTGCCTTTCCGTGTTCGTTCTCCGAAAGTGACACTTGGTTGTGAGGACACTTGGAGTTCGGGATCTTCGCTGGTCTTGTGGCACCCCACCTCATACTTGTCCTCACGGACCAGCCTGAGCGAAAAGACTTCGTATCCCATCCGCAGGACGATGTCCAAACCACGGTGCCCCTGCCTCCGCTACGAGCAGACACAGCGAAGAAAACGCCCTGGCCTCCGGGCGCTTCAATGTTCGGGTTGACCCTAGGTCCGACTTGTTTCGGATCTTGAAAGCCTCTCCCTGGCCGAAACATCGCCATCATTTGCGCACCCTTCTGGCGCTTTCGGCCATTTCTCCAACCAACGATGGCCGTGCCATCGTCAGCGATATCGAGCTTCGGGATGTCGGGAGATGCTGTGGCACCCCGACCCGCAATCTTCATGACTCGCGACCAATTCCCGTTGGTGCGGCGATACCGAGCCAAAATCGCTCCATCGCGATTAGACCATACCGCCATAGTTTCTCCGGTCTCTGCCACAGATAACGAAGCAACTTCTGCGTCAAACGGAGATAGTCGGCGTGGAACTCCAAATCGCTTCGCATTCTTGGAGCGAACCGCAACCATCACCCGACTTGGACCCCGCTTGAGGGCACCGCCAGGACCGGTGCCAACTCCGTTCGGTGCGGCCACCCAAGAAACAACGGCATAGTTCCCGGGACCAACCCCCACCCCAACCAATTGACGAACCGACTGATCCGAGAGTTTCGCTTGAGTTGCAGCCGATGCCGACCCGGCGATCAAAAAAACCAAAGCTGGGACCATCGCGAAAGTTAAAAGCCTATACACACGAATTCCGAAACCTCTCACATCGTCATAAAACCAGGCTAGACCCTAGAGTTGCGGCAGTACAGCCGAATCCGAGCCCAGAGCGAAAGCAATGCCAGTCCACCAAGGTAGATGAGTGGTGTCGGTCCATAGGCGGGCCGACACCACTCATACAATTCCCCCTTTGGAACTCCCCCGCTTTGTCACTGAAGTAGCAACTAGGCTACGATTTCGTTTATGCAGGGAGGCGCAATTACTCTTAGGCTGGGAGTCCTAATCGCCGTTGTGATGGCTTTTTTCGTGATTCTTGGGAAGAAGCCGGCCCCGGCTACCGCGAGCCGGCCGAACTTCCTGGTGGTGCAAGTAGATGACTTGAGCATGGACGTGTTTCGGTCGAAGCTAAGAGCTGCGAATGGGCGACAGGAACCCACGATGCGGAAAACTCGAGAGCTTCTTGGACAGCAAGGAACCACGTTCTCGAGGTTCTATGCGAACAACCCCATCTGCGCCCCCTCGAGGGCATCCTTGCTCAGCGGCCTCACGACTCATAACCACGGCATGCTGATCAACGCAGCACCATTCGGGTATGAAACTTGGCGAAACTCGCCCCAGAATTCCGACAATCTGGCTACATGGCTCGACGACATCGGCTATTGGACCGTCCACGTTGGCAAGTACATGAACGGGTTCGGTCCTGAATCCAGCGTGCCGCCTGGTTGGGATACCTGGATCACCTCCGCAAATAATTCCGGTGCCCCCTACTACGGGTATTCGCTCAACATAAACGGACGAATCACGAATCCGATCGGGAGCTGGGCCAAAAGAGACAAAGCATCATGTTCGCCGCAAATTCCCACCAGCAGTCGGGCATGCAAACACGCCAACGATGTCCACACCGCCTACGCGGTGCGCGAAATACGTCGGGCATCTCAAACCCTGTCACCATTCTTTCTGGCATTGGACCTGAACGCCCCCCATGACGACGGGCGCCTCGGAGCTGGACCCGAACCGCCAGCTCGCTACCGGCAACTCGCATCACGTGCGGTGGTGCCAGCCTCCATTGATGACGCTGCCGGAAACAACACCAAGCCATACTTCATAAAGGAGCTCAAGCCTCTGACTTCTAAGCTCCGGACAGAAGCCAGGAATCGCTTCCGAACCGAGGTTGCTTCGATGCGCGCCGTCGATGACACCCTTGGAAGGCTCGTAGAAGTTCTTCGAAAGACTAAGCAACTATCCCGCACTTATGTCGTTTTCATATCTGACAACGGAATGTTCCACGGCCAGCACCGAATCGCTTACGGAAAATTCCTGCCTCACGAACCTTCCACCCGCCAACCCCTCGTGATCCGCGGTCCAAAGATTCGGCAAGGATCAGTAATCAATGCGCCAGCTTCAACTATTGACCTGGCCCCTACAATCATGAGCCTCGCCAGTGGAAATCCCGGCGCTCAAGTAGACGGCAAGTCTCTCGTTCCCTACTTAAGGAATCCAAGCAAGAAGTCACCTTTCGCAGTTCCGTTGGAAGGATTCAACGGAAAGGGAATAGACGACCCGGGTCCCTTCACTGACGGGATGGGTCGGAACCGGCCCAATCAGGCGCTAGTTCTGAATTACACCGGTTTTGTGTCCGGCCGATGGAAGTTCATTCACTATTTTTACGGTGAGAACGAGCTTTACGACTTGAAGTCTGATCCCAGGGAGAAAGTCAATCTAGCCGCAGATCCGGACTATCAGGACGTGATCGAGTGGGCGCAGAATGTTGCGGAACAATTGAAGAACTGCAGTGGGACTGGCTGTCAAGTCTCTCCCGGGTTGCCCCGCGGGTAAGAAGCAGTCTAATCGCACGCATCGAAAGCGCAACTTACGCCGAATGCTCCTGTTTGTGCGAGGGCACCAGTCAATGCCGCGTAAGGAGAGAGCCGTGAACCGAGTCAAGAGCATGTGTGGGGGTTGCGCGGTTGCCTGTCTCTTGGCGGTAACTCAGCTCGCGTCAGCGTTCATGCCGACATCACCATTGGATAAGTTCGGATTCGCGACCAGGTCTACCAGATAATCGGTAACCGCAACAGCCTTGTCGCCGCTGAAGTCAAAACCCGCGTCAACATCGCCGCCGTCCTCGCCGAAGAGAGTGCATCCGTTCGCCACATAGAAAGCAGCGATATACCAGGAGTTGTCAAG
>JAEZIQ010000139.1 GCA_023436605.1 Actinomycetes bacterium
CGGCCAGGCGCGGAGCCGCGACCAGCGGGGTCGAACCTTCGTTCAGGCTGACGACCGGGTCACCGGGCTCCAGCGGCAGGGTGTCTCGGTATCTCTCGATCAGTGGCTGTGGCATGGCTTCCTAGGCGACAAATTCCTCTTCGATTACACGGATGAAACGCGGCCCTGACTTGAGCGAGTCGAGCTGGGCGATCTGGGCGACGGCGGCCTTGAACTCCGATTCGAGGCAACGATGGATCACCATCACGAGGCGGGCGTCATCCCCGAGCCCGCGCTGGACGACGCTCTTGACCGAGACACCGCCGTCGGAAAGCACCTTGGCGACCTCGGCCAGGACGCCGGGCTCGTCGGCCACCTCCAGATGGAGGTAAAAGGATGATGTGACATCGGTCAGAACCGGCAGGTCGCGGTCGGCTGCGTGGGTTCGGGCATCGCCCGCGGCGACCGAGACGACATCCCCGAGGACCGCAGCCGCGGTCTGAAGGCCGCCGGCTCCGGGACCGGACATGGTGACTTCGGTGATCTCCGGCGCCTCGACCATTACCGCGTTGAACGGGCCTTCGATCGGAGCCAGCGGATGACCGGGGTAAAGGAAACAGGGGAAGACCCGGACCGTGATCCCATCGTCGAGCTTCTCGGCAACTCCGAGCAGCTTGAGCGAGAGCCCGAGTTCCTTGGCGTAGGCGAGATCGTCGGGCTGGATGTCCTCGATGCCCTCGAAGTCGACCTGGTCGAGGGTGACCGGTGCGTGGAAGGCGAGGCGGGCAAGGATCGCCATCTTGGCGGCGGCATCCGCCCCGTTTACGTCCTCGGTCGGGTCAGCTTCGGCGTACCCGAGTTCCTGGGCCCGCTTGAGCACATCCCCGTAGGAGGCGCCGGTCGCGGCCATCTCGGAAAGGATGAAGTTGGTGGTTCCGTTGACGATGCCGAAGACCTTGCTGAACTCGACCGCCCCGAAGCTTTCCTGGACGACCCGGATCACCGGGACCACCGCCGCGACGGCGGCTTCGAACCGGAGCTGCACCCCGGCCTCCTCGGCCGCGGCGAAGAGTTCGGAGCCGTGCTGGGCCAGCAGCTGCTTGTTGGCAGTGACGACCGGGACCCCGGCCCGGAGCGCCGCCAGCACGTGCTCGCGGGCGGTGTCGGTGCCACCCATCAGCTCGACGATCACATCGGCGTCGGCAAGGATGTCACCGAAATCTCCCTGGCTACGGGTCAGTACCCCGGTGATCTCGGGCTTCTTGCCGGTGGCGGCCTCAACCTGAGCCGCCCGGTCGCCGACCAGTTCGTCGAAAGCTGAACCGACGGTCCCGCGTCCGAGCAGTCCTATGCGAAGGGTTTCGCTCACACGTCCCTCGACATGAGGTCATCCCAGGTTTCCCGGCGGACGACGACTTCAGCTTCACCGTTCTCGCAGAAGATCACAGGCGGTCTCGGCATCCCGTTGTAGTTGTTCGCCATCGAGTGACCGTAGGCGCCGGTCGCGGGGGTAAGCAGTATGTCCCCCACCCGGGGGCTGGCGAGCTCCACATCACGGATCAGGATATCCCCGGATTCACAGTGCGACCCGGCCACGGTGACCGTGGTGTCGGGTTCGTCATCCGGACGGTCGGGCAGCACGGCCGTGTACTTGGCGTCGTAGAGCATCGGCCGGAGGTTGTCGGACATGCCGCCGTCGACCGCAACGTAGGTGCGGACCCCGGGAATCTCCTTGACCGTTCCGATCGTGTAGATGGTGACACCGGCAGTGCCGACCAGAGATCGTCCGGGCTCGATCAGGATCTTCACGTCTTCACCGAAGACGTCCCTGACCGCCTGGACCTTGAGGTTCACGTACTCCTCGATCGCCGGCGGGGCGTCGTCCTCGCCATAGGAGATTCCGAGGCCGCCCCCCAGGTCAAGAACCCTGCACCAGTCCCCGCGAAGCTCACCGAGCGCCTCCACTGCCAGCCGGAACGGCTCGATCTCGAAGATCTGCGAACCGATGTGGAAGTGGAGACCGACCAGGTTGAGGCGGTTAGAGGCGAGAACCCGCTCGATCGCCTTGGCCGCCGTCCCATCCTCGAGGCCGAACCCGAACTTCGAGTCGAGCTGACCGGTCTGGATGAACGAATGGGTCGACGGTTTGATGCCCGGAGTCACCCGGATCAGAACGTCCTGCTGCTTGAGCAGGACGCGTTCACAGCGCTCGATCTCGTCGAAGGAGTCGATGATCAGGTGACCCACACCGGCCCGGCTGGCGAGCCCGAGCTCGACATCGGTCTTGTTGTTGCCATGCATGTAGATCTTCGCCGGATCGAACCCGGCGGTGAGCGCCATCGTCAGCTCGCCCCCCGAGGCGACGTCGACCGAAAGTCCTTCTTCGGCGAACAGCCGGTACGCGGCTGTAACCGGGAGGGCCTTGCTCGCGAAAAGCACTTCGAAATGATCTGTATGGGCCGAAAAGGCCTTCTGGTATGCCCGGGCCCGGTCCCTCATTTCGGCCACTGCGAAGAGGTAGGCAGGGGTGCCGAACTCACGGGCGAGTTCGATTACGTCGCAGCCACCGATTTCGAGGTGACCGGCATCATTGGTGGTTGTCCCGACGGGGTATGGCATCGCCGCCATTCTTACGACTTCTTGCGTTGGACACGGTTTGGATAGGTTTCAGCTCGTGGCAAGCTCCGGAAGACGGCCGATCAACGCACCTCCAGGGAGCCCGCAGGCCACCGGAGTGCCCTGGGTGGGACTCTCGATCCTGCTGGTCCTGGTCCTGATCCTTGCCGCCTTCGTCGCCTACTTCTTCTTTGACGTCGGCAAGGACGACGGTGGTGGTTCGACTTCCGAGGTCACCATGGTCGACACCGGCGCGACCGGCGGTCAAAGCGTCATCGCCGGCCACTCGGAGGGACCGCTCGGGTTTCCTTCGGTCGCGACGCGGAACACAACCAGGATCAGCGGCACCGATCCGGTTGACATCTCCATGGCCGCGGCCCTGGCCGCCTACCCCACGACCGGTCCCGGCGCCCCGCCTGCCGCGGTGACCATCGTCGACGCCAACGACTGGCAGTCCGGCGTGGCGGCAGCGACTTTCAGCGCCCGACCGGTCGGCGCACCGATCCTCCTGGCCCCGTCGGGCACGCTTTCGGCGATCGGCACCGCGCCCCTCGCCCACCTCAATCCGCTCGGCTCCCCCGACACCCCCGAGAAGAAGATCTTCACGGTAGGCCAGGTCGCCCCGCCCTCCGGGTATGACGTCGAGCGGATCGACGGCGCCGACTCTGCGGCGATCGCCGCGGCCGCGGCGGAAGAGAAAGCCAACCTGACCGACGGACCCCCCAACTCCTTCGTCGTCATCTCCTCGGAGGCGCCGGAGTACGGTTCGCCGGCCGCCACCTGGGCCGCCCGGTCCGGGGATGTCGTCCTCTTCACCACCAAGGACGAGGTTCCCAAGGCGACCCTCGACGTGATCAAGGACAAAGCCAACAAGGACGTGCCGATCTTCGTGCTCGGGCCGGCCGAAGTCGTTTCGAGCAAGGTGTTGAAGCAGCTCGACAAGGCCGGAGGGACGGTCGAAAGAGTCGGGGGTGACGATCCGGAAACCGCCGCGGTGGAACTGGTTCGCTTCTCGAGCGGCCTGTTCGGCTGGAACCTGAATGACCCCGGTCACGGCTATGTCCTGGCCCGGTCCGACCGCCCGATGGACGTGGTCGCCGCGACCGCGCTTTCGACCGGCGGCACCTGGCCGGCCCTGCTACTTACCGACTCGAGCGAGAAGCTGCCGGAGGTCGTCGAGGACTACCTGCTCGACGTCAAGCCGGGGTACGAGTCGGATCCGACCCGCGCGATCGTCAATCACGCCTGGGTGATCGGTGACGACTCGATCATCTCGGTCGACGAACAGGCCCGCCTCGACGATGCGCTCGAACTCGAAATCGTGGAGACTGCTGGGTCAGGATGAGCGAAGAAGAACACATCGGAGTCCTCGACTCCGGCCAGAGAATCACTCCCGAAGACATCCGTGAACTGACCGGTGCGGTTACGCCGCATTTCTCCCAGCAGGTCCGGGTCCGGGTCGGTCGCCTGATTGCCGACCTGCCGTCCGATGATCCCGCCCGCATTTTCGGTGAGCGGGAGATGGCCAGGCTCGAGGACCTCGCCCATCACAGCGGCCAGCCCGGCCCCGAGCAGGCTCACTGACCGGAGCCTCCGAGTGGGCCTGACGGAAGTCGCTCCGGGAGTCCAGCGCCTCGGCCAGTTTCCGCTGCCGATGGTGAACGTCTACCTGGCGGGCGACATCCTCTTCGACGCTGGCACCACGTGGGACCGGTTTCGGATTCCCCGCCAGCTCCAGGGGCGCGACCTGTCGCTCCTCACCCTGACCCATGTCCACCCTGACCATCAGGGTCTGGCCCGCGAGATCTGCCGCGACCGGGACATTCCGCTGGCCTGTCACGCCGACGACGTCGACGCCATGGAAGGCCGGGTTCCGGTTTCCGGCGAGCAGGTAACCAGCCGCCTTTTGCAGAAGATCCAGGCCTCCTGGGAAGGGCCTCCCCACAAGGTCTCAAGGGTCCTCGAGGACGGCGAGAAGGTCGGTGAGTTCACCGTGGTCCACACCCCGGGTCACGCCCGCGGTCACGTCGTCTACTTCCGCGAATCGGACGGCGTGACGATCTGCGGTGACGTGATCCGCAACATCAACTACGCGACCGGCAGAACCGGACTCGGCGAGCCGCCGGAGATGTTCACCTACGACCCGGCCGAGAATCGCCGCTCGATCCGCAAGCTCGCGGACCTGAAGCCGTCCATCCTGCTCCCCGGCCATGGGCCTGCCGTGACCGACATGGACCAGTTCCAGAGTTGGGTAGCGGCTCTACCCCGTACCTGATTCCGACCCGTTC
Organism: Actinomycetes bacterium; assembly: GCA_023436605.1. Classification (GTDB taxonomy): domain Bacteria; phylum Actinomycetota; class Thermoleophilia; order Solirubrobacterales; family 70-9; genus 67-14. Next base: position 4,884 of record JAEZIQ010000139.1, read on the forward strand.
AGGGAATCAGGTCACACCCTTCCGGTCAGCCGCGCACGGTCAGGGTGAGCGAAAGCAGCGCGACTGCCACGACGATCGCGATCGGGGTGGTGACGATGCCGATCCGGGAGAACTCCCGCCAGTTCACCGCCGCCCCGCCTTCGATCATCACCCGGCGCCAGAGCAGATTGGCGATCGAGCCGGTGTAGGCCAGGTTCGGACCGATCCCCACGCCAACGAGCATCGCCAGAAGCGCCCCGTCCCCGGCCGGGGCGACCGCCGGGAGCAGAAGCAGTGTGGCCGGGATGTTGTTGACCAGGTTGGCCAGCAGCGCGGCGACCGAGGCGATCAGAAGCAGGGATGTGAACCCTTCTCCGGAGGGCACGGCCCCCTTGAGCAGGTCGGTGAGGCCGAGGCTGCCGAGCAACATGGCGACCGCTCCCAGACCTAAAAGACCCAACAGGAAGAGGGGCCTGACCGCACGAATCAGGTCGCGGATGGATGCCGAGCGGGACGCGAACTCGGTCGTTGCCAGGACAGCCGCCCCGATCCAGATAACGACCAGCGGCTCGACGCCCAGAGGGCCGCTGACCAGCAACCCGCCCAGACAGGCGGCAAGGATCCAGGCGGGCCCGAACCGGACGGCGGGTACGTGAGGCTCTTCCGGTGGTGCGGTTACCTCGGCCAGCCGGGCAAGACGCGGAACCAAAAGCCACTCGACGGCGATGGCTCCGACCCACGGCAGGGCCATCAGGATCGTGAACTCTGCGAAGTCGAGCCCTGCCTCGTGGAAGACCATGAGGTTGGTCAGGTTGGAGACTGGCATGAGAATGGAGGCCGTGTTCGCGAGGTGGATCGTGGAGACCGAGTAGGCCTTGTGGGACAGACCCCGCCGTGCGGCCACGGCGAGGACCACGGGGGTGATCACGAGTACCGCCGCATCCAGATTGAGGGCGGCGGTCGCGAGCGACATCGCCACGAAGGTGGCCAGGAGGAGAGCCCTCTCTCCGTCGCCGGCCCTGGCGATCCTCCAGCCCGCGTACTCGAAGATGCCCGCGCGGCTGCAGCCGTCGGTCAGGAGGAGCAGGGCCGCCAGGAACGCGGCGGTGTAGAGGACGGGTTCGATCTAGGGGTTCCGGCCGAAAACTTCGATGATCCGGTCGTTGTATTCCGAGATCTGCTCGTTGGGGATGAAGTAGGTCGGGGCGCCAGGCAGGATCGCGTCGCCGTACTGGGCGACCTCGGCAACCTTTTCCCGGACCTGATCGGGACTGCCAACCGCGCAGTAGGTCTCCACCATTTCGTCGGAGATCGCGGCAGCCACCCCGGCTATGTCGCCGCGCCGGAAGGCGGCGGCTGCGTCGGTCGCGTTCTGACCAAAACCGTGAAGTTCGAACAGGGGCAGATAGGTCTTGACGGTCGAGTAGAACGCCAGCGTGCGGCGGGCTGCATCAAGTCCCCGCTCGTAGTCGTCATCGATCGCCACGCAGATGCTGGGCAGATAGGTGAACGAGGACCGATCGCGGCCGGAGCGTGAGAGACCGAGCTCGAAGGCCGGGACTATCTCCTGCTCGATCCACCGGGCCGAGCAGATGATGTGGCCGATCAGACCATCGGCGACGTCACCAGCCATCCGTGACATGCCCTTCTGGACAGCGGCGGTGTAGATCGGGATGTCGGCCCTCACCGGTGGCGTCGCGCGGTACCAGCCTTTGATGTCCAGGTCGTAGTACTCGCCCTTGAAGGAAACCGATTCGCCCGCCGCACACGCATGGATGATCGCCCGGACCGCCTGGATCGTCTCGCGCAGGTGTGGTGCGGGTCGACCGTATTCGGCGTTGTGCCAGGTCTCGATCAGACGCTTGACCCCGGGACCGACTCCGAGCCGGAAACGGCCACCGGAGATCTCATCGATATCCATCGCGCTCATCGCCATGGTCATCGGACTACGGACGAAGCCCCAGGCAATGGCCGTGCCGATGTCCATCTTCCCGGTCTGCGCCCCAAGATAAGTGGTCTGGGTGAACGCGTTTCGGAAAAGCTCGATCGCCCAGCCGCAGTCGAATCCGGCTTCCTCCGCCTTCTTCGCCATCGCCGCCATGTCCTGCGGCGTATCTCCCATGATCCCGATCGAAACCCTCTCCATGGCGCTCATGCGCGGGAGGGTACCTGTTCGAACCTGTTTGAAATTTCCCGAGGCCGGTTACTCCTGTTTTGCGTACCCCGGCGTACGCGTTCGGACATCGAGGCGCCAAAAGGGAAAGGGAATCAATGCAGAGGCTGATTTTGAAACTGACCGGGCTCATTGCCATCGCGGTCACCTTCTTCGGCATGAGCGCAATCGCGTCGGCCGACCCGGTCGCATTCAACTTCGACCGTTCGATCATCAACCTCGGGGACGGATCCGGTCCCCAGGGACTCAGGCTGATCGATCCCGACGCCTCCCCTGCCGACGCTCCGGCCACACTGCGGGGCGAAGTGGACACGTCCACCGACGCATTTACCGCCAACGCCTCGGACTTTACGTTTCCCCAGAAGACGACAAGCGTCTCGGGCCAGACGGTCGTCGTGACGATCACGGCGAACGGACCGATCACCGGAACCTTCGACGCTGATACGGGTGCCGCGGATCTGAACATCCCGGTTTCGGTCAGCGCTGCGGTACTCGGAAGCACCTGCACAGCAACCTTCCCGCTTCAGCTCCAGACCACCGGCTCCCTGACCGAACCCGGCGGAACCCACGACGCGGTTCCCTTCGACCCGGGCACCGGTGAAGGTGCCGTTTACAGCGCCTTCACGGTTCCGCCTTCAACCGGAGGCGGGATCTGCGGGGTCGTGGACGGAGCGATCGGTGGAGCTGGTGACATCTGGTTGGCCGGGACCGGTGGAATCGACGAAGGCATCGTGACTGTGTACCCGGGAGGCGAGGCGACCAGCTTCTCGACCGGCGACGGAGACTGGGTGCATTCAACGTCGTACACGGCGCTTTGCGGCGCAATCCCCGGCGTGCTCTGCCCGACGATGACCGGATCCCATCAGACTGCCGACGGGGCGCTCGGATCCACCGACGGGTTCCTGCGGGACACCGCGCAGGGCCTCCTGATCACCGTTCTTGGCGGCAGCTCAACCGGGATCTGGACCAGCCCCGAGTTCACCTATAACGGCGCCGAAGGCGAACCGGCCGAAAGCCTGAGCTTCGCTCTTGCCCGCAAGGGTGCGATCGCCGACCTGCTGAGCCAGACGTCGGCCACCTGGCAGGTGGACCTCGTCAAGAGCAGCGACGGATCGGTCATCCCGCTCGTCCCGAACGGACCGGCGACCGACGCCCCGGCATGGGTCAACGTCCCGGGAAGCGCGCTGGCCGGCGACGCTCTGACCGTCGGTGACGCCTACCGGATCGTGATCACGACCAACGTTTCGACGGCACTGGCCGGAGTGGTTCCCAGCGGCAACTTCGATTACGACGAGGTCGCTCTGACCGCCCGGCGTTCAACACCAACGGGCCCGACCGGCCCGACCGGCCCGACCGGTCCGACCGGTCCAACCGAGCCGACTGGCCCGACCGGTCCCACCTCCCCCACCGGACCGACTGGCCCCACCTCGCCCACGGGCCCCACGTCCCCGAC
>JAEZIQ010000019.1 GCA_023436605.1 Actinomycetes bacterium
TCCTGCGAGATAACACCCATGGGCGGCAGGCTATCGGCCGCTGAGAATTCTCGGCTCCCACGGCTCCGCCTGCAACATGTCCGGGATATGCTGCGGCGCATGGCGAGCAATCGATGGGGTCTGACCCTCCCCCTTCCCGGGGTCTCACTGGCCGACACAAAGGACTTCGTTCAGCTGGCGGAGGCCGAGGGTTACACCGACCTCTGGACCGGCGAAACCGGCGGCCCGGACGGGTTTACCCCGCTCGCCCTGAGTGCCGCCTGGACCGAGAAGATCCGGCTGGGCACCGGCATCGTCGGCGTCTTCCAGCGCGGACCGGCGCTGCTCGCCCAGCAGGCCGCCGCCCTGACCGATGCCTCATCCGGTCGCTTCGTCCTCGGCATCGGAGCTTCCTCGGATCGGATGGTCGAGGGTTGGAACCAGATCCCCTTCGTCAAGCCCCTGAGCAAGGTCGAGCAGACCGTTGATTTCCTCCGGGTCGCCCTGGCCGGCGAGCGCACCGACACCGGCTTCAAGCTCGAGACAGCTCCCGCCCACCAGACCCCGATCGTGCTGGCCGCGCTGCGCGGCAAAATGCTCGAACTGGCGGTCAACAAGGCCGACGGCGCCTTCACCAACTTCCTGCCGCTGGCCGGTCTGCCCAAGGTCGCCCAGGGAGTCGACGGGGCCGGCAACGACTTCGAACTGCTCTGCCGCTTCTTCTGCATCCCCGGCGAGAGGGACCAGGTCGAGGGCCTGGCCCGCTTCATGTTCTCCAGCTACATCACGGTGCCGGTCTACGCCAACTTCTTCCGCTGGCTGGGCTACGGCGAGGAGATCGAGCCGATGGTCCAGGCCTGGCAGAACAAGGACCGCCAGGGTGCCGCTGCCGCAGCACCCTGGGATCTGATCGAAGACACTTTCCTGCTCGGCACCCCGGAGCAGATCCGGGAGCGCCTGGACGCCTACGTCGAGGGCGGCATCACCCTGCCGGTGATCACCCCGATCACCACCCCCGACAACCACGCCGCCCTGATCAAGGCCCTCGCCCCCTAGCTCGCCGGACCCGTCCAGACCATGCCGAGGCTTATCTTGGTGGCGGATATGTCCGCACCGCAGGTGATGAGGTTCATAAAGAGATGGTCACCCGCGTCGAGCACGACATCGAAAGCGACGGTCTGGTCGGTGGCAACACCAACCGCCGGGGCCGAGGATGAACTCTGAACCGGGATGGTCTGGCCTATGTTGGGCCCGGAGCCGATTACCCGGTGAATCGTCACCAGCCTCGCGTTGCCGCCCGCGATCGGCCACGTGACACCTCCGGTTACCCGGTAGATTCCGCCGAGCGGCGCGGTCAGCCATTCCGGTTCCGACAGGTTGAAGGCACCGCCTACGTTCCGCTCTACTGTGCTGAATGGAACGTGATTCCTGTAGTAACAGTCTATGTAGGAGGAGTTCATTGCGGTGGTGCCCGCCGAGACCTGGCCCCCGGGTGACGCATCGATCTTGACGGCAGTCACCGCCCGCGGAGCGATCTTGTCCGCCACGACGGCGTCTTCCTCGAGCTTGGAGGTGCTGACGGCTTGATCCTTCAGTTTCTCCTTGCCCACTGCCTGATCTGACAGCTTCTGGCCGGTTACGGCTCCGGCTCCGAGTTTGCTGGTCTCGATCGCTCCGTCCTGAATCACCTCCGAGGTCACCGAACCAGCGCCCAGCTTCGGCCCGGTCACGGCACCGGACTTGATTTGACTCGAACTGATGGCATCGTCTTTGATCTTGTCCGTGCCAACCGCGCCGGGCGCAAGTGCCGCCGTCGTGACCGACTCCGGACCAAGCGCGATCGACTTGACCGAACCCGGTGTGAGCGCCGGACTCGTCACCGAGTTTGGCGCGAGTGCCGTGCTCGTCACGGCGTTGGGCGCGATATCCCCAGACGTAATTGCCTTCGGTGCCACCTTCGAGCCAACCACCGCGTTCTTGGCGATGTCGGTCGTCTGTACGGCACCGGGCTTGAGCTCCGTGGTACCGACCGAGTTCGGCGGCGGTTTGCCACTCGGTCCATTGTTGTTCTTGGCTGCTGTAGCCGCTCCGCTGACCGCTACGAATAGCGCGATCATCGAGATGACAAGCGAGGCGTTCACCTTGCCAGTCTCTTGGTTCCTCATCGTGAAACTCCCCCTCTTCCTGGAACTGGCGCCAGGCTTTTGTTAGACCGGCGCTGCCTTCAACCAAGAAACTAACCGGAAATGCCTGCTGTGTATAGATCTATTTATCCAGCGTGATCAGTCGCAGGCCCACGTCGAGCTCATCCTGGCCGCGGAGGTGACCGTACTTGCGGTCCCACTCTCCGCTCTCGAGCTCCTCGGCCAGGCGCCGACGGCCGGCGTCGCGGGGCCCGACCGGGATCGCCTGCCAGACCCACATCGGGTTGACGATGTCGTCCTCCAGGAAGAGTTCCGGTCTCGCCCAGAGGGCGGCGAAGAAGAGGTCGCTGCATTCGCGCGCGACCGGGATCGGCCGGGACCCGGCCCCGGGGAGCATGCGGACGAACTCTTTGCTGTCGGCCTTGGGCCTGTCCTTGAGATCGATGATTCCGCGGAAGTAGTCGGCGGAGATCCAGAGGTCGTGGAGCAGGTCGGGATCAAAGGCAACCACCAGTACCCGTTTCCGCGCCACCCTGATCATCTCGTCGAGGCCGGCCTGCGCATCCGGCCAGTGGTGGACCGTCTGGATCGCCATCGCCGCGTCGAAGGATCCGTCTTCGAAGGGCAGGCTTTCGGCCGAAGCCTGGACTACCGGGGCCGCCCCGTCGGGCCGCTGGGCAATCATTTCCGAAGAAGGTTCCACCGCGGTCACGCTGAGATCGCGTGGCTCATATGAGCCTGCCCCGGCGCCCACGTTGACCAGACTCCGGGCGTCACCAAGGGCGTCCCGGATCAGGGACGCGATCCCGGGGTCTTCCCGGCGCACGAGTCCATAACCCGGGCCGATGCGGTCATAGGTCTCCGTCATGCGCGGATTCTAGTCCCGGGGTGAAACCAGCTCCCGACTCGCCCGGTCGTCGGGTCATCCAGTGCCCTCCGCCTCCGGTTCATCCCAGACCTGTTTCTCCCAGGGCGGCGTGATCGGATCGAATCGGGCCGGGCGGGCGAGTGGCCCGTCCTTGATCGATTCGAGCGGGACCAGCCGGACCAGACCCGCCGGCGTGTAAGAGGGGTATTCGTCGGAACCGAGATCTCCGTCGACGTTGCCGGCGTGGCTGCCCCCGGCGATCAGGTAGCGGCCGGTCGGCTCGCCCCAACCTCCCTTCTCGCGCAGACCGACTGCCTCGGTCGCATCGGTGACAAAGCCCCAGCCCGCGTCTGAGCCCCAGTTGGCGGCCGAACGGCTGTGGTTGTAGCCAGCGTGGGAAGAAGCACGCTGACTCACGGTGCCGTCCGCAGCGATTCGCACCTGGACAGATTCCCAGTCATGAGCGTGATAGCCCTTCTCCTCCAGCACCGGCGCACCCCGCAGCGAGGCGCTTTCGGGGTAGTAGGCCCAGTACTGGACGTAGGTGCTCCCGTCTTCCCCCTTGGTGACGTGGGTAAAGAGCGTGACCGGCTCGCCGGCGGTCGATTCGCTCACCTCGCCATCACCCGGAGCATCGGCGCAGTAGGGCGAGCGGCAGGTGCGGTAGTCGACCGGCAGGCCGAGCAGGTCGCGACCGTACATCAGGGTTGGAGTGCCGGCCCGGACCAGGTCGGCAAGTTCTTCCCCATAGGTCGCTTCCAGCGAGCCCTTGCCGGCACAGCCGCCGGAAAGTGAAGCGGCGCAAAGGATCTTCTTCGAGACCGAGTGGGCCAAACCGACCGCCGGCACGTTGAGCCCGGCTGCGGTCAGGGCAGCCATCAGAGCCGCGATCAGGGTGATCAGGCCGACCCACTCGAGAGTCGACTGGCCCTGCCTCGATGCCAGTTGGCGGAACATGGACCGATCGTGCCGCGAAAAAGCTCACAGGTGGCTCGCAGAGCGCAACAAATGTGTGAACTGCGCCGCGGGATACCTCATCCGGCGCCAGTAGAGTCACCCCATGGCCGATCGCAGACAGCCCACCTCGCCCCCGCCCGCCGCCGCCCGGAACAAGGATGTCCAGTGGAAGTTCTGGGCCTGGGGCATCGCCGTACTGCTGCTGCTCATCATCGTCCTCCAGAACTCGCAGGACGTGGAGTTCAAGGTCCTGTTCTTCGTCGACACGTCGGCCCCGCTGGTCTTCCTCCTCCTGCTGGCCGCCGCCCTCGGCGCGGTGATCGGTTACACGGCCCCGATCCTCCGCCGCCACCGCCACAAGACCCGCAAGGAATACGGCAAGGAGTAGCCCGGCCGGTCCCGGCCCTCAGGCCAGGCGGCGGCGGGTGACTTCGATCGCTTCCGGGCTGGAGTCGATCAGGACGTATTTGCGGTCCAGCTGGCGGCAGACCGACCCGAGGGTGCCGGAGCCGCAGAAGGGATCGAGGCAGAGGTCGCCGGGACGGGTGGAAGCGGTCACCATGCGGCAGAGGATTCCCTCCGGCTTCTGGGTCGGGTAGCCGGTCTTCTCCGACCCGTTGGTGGGAACGATGGTGTGCCACCAGACGTCGGTCGGCAGCTTGCCCCTGGCCGCCTTTTCCGGGGTCACCAGGCCGGGGGCCATGTACGGCTCCCGGTCGACCTCGGCCGAATCGAAGAAGTAACGATCCAGGTCCTTGACGTAGACCAGGATCGTGTCGTGCTTGGCCGGCCAGCGCCGCTTCGACTTGCCCCCGTAGTCGTAGGCCCAGATGATCTCGTTGAGGAAGCACTCGCGGCCGAAGATGCCGTCGAGCATCACCTTCACGTAATGGGCTTCCCGGTAGTCGATGTGAAGATAGAGCGTTCCGGTCTCGTCGAGGAGGCGGTGGATCTCCCTCAGCCGCGGTTCGAGGAAGCCAGTGAAATCTTCGAAAGCGTCGGCGTATGAAGCCGCCACCGGAGTGCCATCACTCTCGGCTTCAAAGGTTTCGGTGCGGTATCGCCTCCCACCAAATCCGGTCCGGTCCCCTTCCTCGTCGGCAACTGTCCTGACCGACTTCCGAGACTGCTTCCGACCCGTGTTGAAGGGGGGATCGGCGTAGACGAACTGGAAGCTGCCGTTCTCGAAGTCCCGCATCAGATCGAGGTTGTCCCCGAGCAGAATCTGGTTCTCGGCAGCTGTCACCCGAACAAACCTAGATGGTGCCGCAGGTTATGCGTCGATTCGACCCAAAACCTGCGTCACCGCCCGACCACCAACCGAAGCCGGCCCATCCATCTCGTGTCTGGTGGGCCGGCGGGTTGATCTGGGAGGCGGAGCGAAGCTCGCCGATTGGCAGCTACAGGTTGCCGAGCTCGGTGACGATGTCCTGAACGGTGCCCTTGGCGTCGCCGAAGACCATCGAGGTTCCCTCTTTGTAAAAGAGGTCATTGTCGATGCCGGCGAAGCCGGTGCTCATCGAACGCTTTAGGACCAGCACCTGCTGGGCTTCCTCGACCTCGATGATCGGCATCCCGTAGATCGGGCTGGACTCGTCGGTCTTGGCGGCCGGGTTGACGACGTCGTTGGCCCCGATCACGACGCAGACATCGGTCTGCGGCAGTTCGGGGTTGATCTCGTCCATTTCCTTGAGCTGGTCGTACGGAACGTCAGCCTCGGCGAGGAGCACGTTCATGTGGCCGGGCATGCGGCCGGCGACCGGGTGGATCGCGTAATTGACCGTGACACCCTTCTTGTTCAGCTCGTCGGCCATTTCCTTGACCGCGTGCTGGGCCTGGGCAACGGCGAGGCCGTAACCCGGGACCACGACGACCGAGTCCGCGTAGGCGAGCTGGATCGCGGCGTCCTGGGCATTCATAGAACGGTATGAACGCTGCTCTCCACCGCCGCTTCCGCCGGCGGTGGCACCCATGCCGCCAAAGAGGATGTTGGCGACCGAGCGGTTCATCGCGGTCGCCATCTCCAGGGTGAGGATGGTGCCCGAGGAGCCGACCAGGGTGCCAGCCACGATCAGGGCGGTGTTGTCGAGGGCGATACCCGCCGCGGCCGCGGAAAGACCGGTGAAGGCGTTGAGCAGGGAGATCACGACCGGCATGTCGGCGCCACCGATCGGCATCACCACGCCGAGGCCAAGCAGGGCGGCGATGATCAGCATGCCGATGAAGACCGGTTCGTCGAGATCGAGGAACTCGTTGTTGATGCCGAGGTAGATGCCACCGGCCACCAGCAGCGCGAGCAGCACCGCGTTGATCGCCTTCTGGCCCGGCAGGGCCAGGGGCTGGGACGGGATGATCTCCTGAAGCTTGCCGAAGGCCACGTTCGACCCCCAGAAGGAGATCGAGCCGATCACCATCGCCAGCAGGGTCGGGATCATCACCTCAAGCGAGACGGAGATGCTCGCGTGGGAGGCGACGATCTGGCTGCCGGCGGGACCAAATGCGGCTTCGCTCAGGTTCTTGATGTCACTCGCCTGGTGAACCCAGTGCCGGTATTCGGACCAGGCGATCAGGGCGATCGCGCCGCCGCCGAGGCCGTTGTAGAGGGCGACCATCTGCGGCATTTCGGTCATCTTGACCCGCTTCGAGGCGACCGCCCCGACAATCGTGCCGATCACGATGCCGGCGATGATGATGCCACAGTTGCCGATCCCCTCGAGCGCCAGCGTGGTGGCGACGGCGATCGCCATACCGATCGCGGCGACCCCGTTGCCGCGGCGGGCGGAGGTCGGGTGGGTACCCAGCTTGATGCCGAAGATGAACAGCGAGAAGCTGACGATGTAGAGAATCGCGACCAGCGACGAATCCGGCGCCAGCGCAGCGATAGCGGTACTCACGAGCCGGCCTCCGTCGATTCAGCTGCAGATCCCGATTCGGTGGTCTCGGGCTTTTTCTTTTTAGGTCCGAACATTTCCAGCATGCGGTCGGTGACCATGAAGCCGCCGACGATGTTGATCGTGCCGAAGACGATCGCGATGAAGCCGATCAGCTCGCCGATGAAGTCGTTGGCGTAGCCGACCACGATCAGTCCGCCCAGAAGCACGATGCCGTGAATCGCGTTGGTCTGCGACATCAGCGGGGTGTGCAGGGTCGTCGGAACCTTGGAGATCACCTCGAAGCCGACGAATACCGCCAGCACGAGGATGGTTATCTCGGTTACGAGGTCCATCAGCGGGCGGTCCTCTCTCCGCGAAGCTCACCGTCGTGGGTGATCGTCGCGGCGTCGATGATGTCGTCCTCGAAGTTCAGGGTCAGGTTGCCTTCCTCGGTGATCATCAGGCCGAGCAGGTTCTCGAGGTTCTTGGCGTAAAGCTGTGAAGCGTGGCCGGGCAGCTCGGAAGCGAGGTTCCGCGGCCCGACGATCTTGACCCCGTCCTTGACCACGGTCTGACCGGGCTCGGTCAACTCGCAGTTGCCACCGGTTTCAGCGGCGAGGTCGAGAATCACGGAGCCGGGGCCCATGTTGGCGACACCGGCCGCGGTGATCAGAGTCGGAGCAGCACGGCCCGGGATTGCGGCCGTGGTGATGATCACGTCCTGCTTGGCTGCGTTCTGGTCGATCGCGTCGCGGACCTGCTGGTTCTCCTCGTCGGTGAGGGGCCGGGCGTAGCCGCCCTCGTCCTCGGCGTCAGGGATGAAGTCGAGCTCGAGCGGACGTCCGCCGAGCGAGGCGATCTGTTCCCAGGCGGCGCGACGGATGTCGAAGCCGGTGACGATCGCGCCGAGCCGCTTGGCGGTGGCGATCGCCTGAAGTCCGGCGACACCGGCTCCGAGCACGAGCACCCGGGCCGGGCGGATCGTGCCGGCCGCGGTGGTGAGCATGCCCCAGAAGCTGCCGGATTCGCGGGCGGCGATCAGCGTTGCGGCGTAGCCGGCGGCGGTCGCCTGCGAAGAAAGTGCGTCCATGGCCTGGGCGCGGGTGGTCCGCGGGATAAGTTCCATCGCCAGGGCGGTAACGCCGCCCGAGGCGAGAGCGTTGTTGGTCTCGGCCGAAGTAAGCGGCGAGAGGTGGCTGATCAGGTACTGACCCTTCTTCAGCTCGCCGATCTCGGTCGTCGAAAGCGGCGCGACATGGAGGATCAGGTCGGAAGCGAGGACGTCGGCATGTGAACCGACCTTCGCTCCGGCCTCCTCGTACTGGGAATCGGGATGCCCTGAGGCATCACCGGCTCCCGACTCGATGACGATCTCCACGCCCTCTTTTTTGAGAAGCGATTTGACCGACTCGGGAACCAGGGCAACCCGGTTCTCTCCTTCAGCAGATTCTTTGGGTACACCGATCTTCATGGACAAGGCCGACTCAGATTAGGGGAATTGGCAAGGCAGGGACTTCCGGACCGGAGCTTCCATCCAAATCAGTCCTGGGTCAGGGCGGCGAGCCGCTCGACCGTGTGCTTCATCTGGTCGACTTCCGGGTGAACCGGAGTCACGATCAGGCGGTCGATCTTGTTCTCGCGGAAGCGGGCCAGGCGCTCTGCAACCTCTTCTTCCGTGCCGATCAGTGAAACGGCGTTGACCAGTTCGTCCGGGAGGGCCTTGAAGGCGCCTTCCTTGTCACCGGCCTGGAAGAGTTCCTGAACCTCGTCGGCCACATCACCGAAGCCGAAGCGGTGGGAAAGGTCGACGTAGAAGTTGGTCTTCTTCGAGCCCATGCCGCCGAGGTAAAGCACGAGGCCCATTCGCACGACGTTGCGGGCCGCCTCGAGGTCACCGTCGATCGCGACCTGGACCGAGGGGGAGATCTCGAATTCGTCGCGGGTCCGGTTGCCGGCGGCGAGCCCCTTCTCGATGTGCTCTCCCCAGGCTTCTTCGAACTTGTCGACGCTGAAGAAGATCGGGATCCAGCCATCGGCCACTTCGGCGGCAATCTCGACCGAACGGCGGCCGATCGCCCCGAGGAAGATCGGAATGTCGTTACGCAGGGGGCGGAAGTTCAGCTTGAGCGGCTTGCCCTGCCCGCCCGGGAGCGGCAGCTGGTAGTGCTCGCCCTGGTGGTCGAGCTTGCCCTCGCGGGCGATGATCTCACGGACTACCTCGACGTATTCCTTGGTCCGACCCCACGGCTTCGAGTAATCGACTCCGTACCAGCCCTCGGAGACCTGCGGACCCGACGGGCCGAAACCGAACATGAAGCGGCCGTTCGAGAGGTAATCGATCGTTGCGCCGGCCATCGCGGCGGCAGCCGGTGGACGGGCCGGAACCTGCATGATCGCCGCGCCGAGCTTGATCGTCTCGGTCTGCGCCGCGAGCCATGAGAGCACGCTCACGCAGTCGGATCCGTACGACTCGGCCACCCAGACCGATTCGTAGCCGACACTCTCGGCGAACCGCACTGCTTCCAGTGCGTCGTTGCCGCGGGGACCAATGCCCCAGTACCCGAGATACAGCCCAAGCTTCAGTGACATGCGGGCAGCCTACTCGATGAGAACAAATTCTGCATTTGTTCCATATGTCGGCTGCTTCAACCTCCCGCCTGGCGGTCCGCGGCGTTGAAAATCGCCGGAGCCGCCTCCAGCATGCGATCAATGTCGACGCCCTTGATCCGCCCTCCCCACCCGTCCGAACTGAGATAGACACAGGCCGAACCGCCGCCGGCCGACAGACCGAGACCGGCCCCTCTCGCTTTCTGGGCCAGATCCGGTTCGATCCCATCCGGATCGGAGGACGCCGTCAGTTCCCGGTCATCGAGCCAGAAAGCGAGATCCCGAGCCCCGCTGCCTTTGAGCCGGGAGATCAGCGCCACGTAATACATCAGTCCGTCGATCTCGTTTTCATACTCCATCCACGCGAGTGTCACCGGCCGGCCGTCGGCCAGTTTCCCCTCGAACACCTCATCCGCCGCAGCCGGCAGGGGCAGTTCGAGGTTCGCCATGTGGAATCCGGACGGATCGGCCCGGGTGAAGCCGCGCGGGCCGGTGAACAGTTCAACCGAATCGTCTCTCCCGGCCAGGGCCCTCGAGACCAGCCCGCGCAGGCCCTTTTTCTTCTTGCCGGTCCAGGCCGAGTTCGCCGCCCGGCTGCGAGCATCGGGTACCCGGCCGAGTCCGACCTGTTCCATCACCTCATCGCGCAGTCGCCCGGCCACCTTGCCCCCGCTGCCGGCGAGCAGGTCGAGGTGATCGAAGTCGACCTGCCCGTCAGCCCGGTGCTGACCCCGCCATTGCGGGACCTCGCAGACGAAGCTTCCGGAGGAAAGCCGGAATGCGAAGTCGGGCGGGGTCGAGGAAGCCAGCCAGTCGATCAGGGTCGGGGTGAAGAGCCGGTAGAGCCACTGCTGGTCCTGACCCTTGGCGACCTCGATCAGGTATCTCCGGTCGAGTTCGATCGACTCGAAGGTCTGCTCCTGCCGATCCCGGCCGTCACCAGCCCATTGAAAGAGACCCTCGGCGAAGCCGTCCGGGCGCACGCTCAGCATCGGCACGAGTCCCACCGTCTCGGGCAGCCTGGCGACCATCACCGTGTGATGGCCGGCGATCTCCTTGCCGAGCATGGATCCGAAGACCGCCTGGTGCCGGAGGCGCGCGCTCGCCCCGCCGGGCATCTCGCCGACCAGCGACCAGACCGCGTGGCGGACCGGACCGACCTGCCGGTCGGGTGGCTGGGCGCCCGGAAAGGCGGGGTCAATGCGGAGCGTGAGTCCGCGCTCCTCCGCGTACCGGCGCAGGTCCCCTTCGCATTTCCTGAGGTCCTCGATCGCCTTTTCGCCCGAAATGTCCATGGCTGCCTCCCTCTCCGATCGGTCGGGCTGAGTTTCCCACAGGGATCCGACGGAGCAAACCGGTAACAATCAGCCCGTGAGCGAAGCGGAAACCCAGGTACTTCCGACCGACGACCCCGGCAGGGGTCTTTCCTCGGTCGAGGCTGCCGATCGCCTCAACGCGCTCGGACCGGCCCAGTCGCACACCTCGCGTTCGACCTCGAGCATCGTGGCCGGGAACGTCTTCACCCTCTTCAACCTGATCATCGGCGTCTTCTTCATCCTGATCCTCTCGCTCGGGCTGTGGGCGGACGCGATCTTCGGATTCATCGCCATCGTCAATACCTGGATCGGGATCCGCCAGGAACTCAAGGCGAAGGAGACCCTCGAACGACTGGCGGTCCTCGTCGCTCCGCGGGCCGAGGTGATCCGCGACGGGAGGTCACTGGAACTGCTCGCCGACGAGATCGTCCCGGGTGATCTGATCCGTCTGTCCCCCGGAGATCAGCTGGTGGCCGACGGCCGCATGGTTTCCTCCCGGGGCCTTGCGGTCGACGAATCGATGCTGACCGGCGAATCCGACCCGATCGCCAAGAGCCCCGGCGACCAGGCGCTTTCCGGAAGCTTCGTAATCTCCGGCTCCGGGTTCTGCGAAGTGACCGCGGTCCGAGAGGAAAGCTACGCGGGCAAGCTGGCCGGCGAGGCGAGGGCCTTCCGCCACCCGCCTTCGCCACTACAGGAAGAGGTCAACCAGGTGATCCTGGTCTGCACCTGGATCCTGCTCCCCCTCGCCGCGCTCCTGATCGGATCGCTGGTGATTCGCAAAGTGGAGCTTGTCGAAGCCGCGCAGACCGCCACGGCCGGCCTCATTACCCTGATCCCCGAGGGCCTGGTACTGCTGATGAGCGTGACCTTCGCCGTGGCCGCCGTGAAGATGGCCCGCCGCGAGACGCTGGTCCAGCAGATGAGCGCAACTGAATCGCTCGCTTCGGTTGACACGATCTGCGTCGACAAGACCGGCACCCTGACCGACGGTGACCTGACGGTGGTCGAGGTGATCCCGGCCGAGGCCGGGGGCTCGAACCTGGCCGCCCGCGAGCTCGGCCGTTACGCGGCCAGCGCCGGGGATCGCAACCTGACCCTGGAAGCGATCGCCGAAGAATTCCCGGCCGAGGCGGAACCGGTTGTCGGTGAGGTGGCGTTCTCCTCCGACTGGAAATGGAGTGCCCTGACCTTCGACGGATCGGGTGGCCGCTACAGCCTGGTGCTTGGCGCCCCCGACCTGTTGATCGCCGCCGGCGCGCTGACCCTCGAGGGTTCGCTGGCCGACCGGCTCGAAGAGGAAACCCGGGCCGGCCGCCGGGTGGTCGCGCTCAGCCGAACCACCGCCACGCTGCCGGCTTCCGGAGCCGACGGCCATCCGGCCGCCCTGGAACCGGTTGCCCTGGTCGTCCTGCGGGAGAACCTGAGACCCGGGGTCGAGGAAACACTCGAGCTGATGCGAAGTGAGGACGTCGCCCTGAAGCTGATCTCGGGCGACGCCAGAGCGACCGTGACCGCGGTCGCTTCCGCGGTCGGCATCCCCAGCGATGCCGGCGTGGTCGAGGGTCCCGACCTGCCTGAGGACGAGGAAGCCCTGGCCGAGGTTGCCGCGGCGAACACAATCTTCTGCCGGATCCGGCCGGAGCAGAAAAAGCAGCTGGTCAGCGCCCTGGCTGCTTCGGGTGCCTACACGGCGATGATCGGCGATGGCGTCAACGACGTCCCGGCCCTGAAGAGCGCCCGGATGGCCGTCGCGATGGGATCGGGCAGCCAGGTGAGCAAGTCCGTCGCCGATGTCGTGCTCCTGAGTGACCAGTTCAGCCGACTGCCGGAAGCGATCGCCGAGGGTCGCCGGATCGCCCGCAACATCCACCGCCTCGGCCGGCTCTACCTGACCAAGACGGTCTACGCCGCCGCCCTGATCGTGCTGGTGTCGGTGCCCGGTTTCACCTTTCCCTTCCTGCCGCGGCATCTCACCCTGGCCGCCCTCCTGACCATCGGCATCCCCTCCTTTGTGCTTGCCCTCGCCCCTTCGGATGGCCCGCTCTACCGGGGGAGGCTGCTCCGGGCCCTTGGTGCTTTTGCCTTGCCGGCCGGCATCGCCACGGCGCTGGCTTCGATCCTCTCCTACTTCCTGGTCGACGTTCCCTTCGGGGGCAGCATCGAGGAGGGCCGCACCGCCGCGACCACCACCCTGATCATCCTCGGCCTCTGCTTCGTGCTCCTGCTCGAGCGGGGCCCGGGCCGCGAGCACATCGCGATCCAGAGTTACATGCTCGCCATGGTGGCCGGACTGGGTGCCCTCTTCGCGGGGATCCTCGCGGTGCCGCAGCTTCGCGAATTCTTCGAGATGTCGATGTTGGGCGCTCCGCAGTGGTTTATCGCCATGCTGGCCGCGGCCCTCGGCCTGGTCGCCGCCAGCCTGATGTGGCGCCTCCCGCAGATCCAGGCCTGGGAAGTCCCGGATGAATCGGGCCTGCCGCCCCTGGAGAAGCACCCGGCACCGGAGAACGACCGGCCCGGGGATCCGTCAGAACCGGAGTCCGTTCAGAAGATGGACGAAGCGGAAGAAGCCCCAACCGAAGTGATCCCCGCCGAAGCCGACATCTTCGAAGATGGCGACTTCCTCCTCCCGGCAGAAGACGAAGACCCCGACCGCCCCTAGCTGAGCCCTTCCCATCCGGGCAGGCGCGGTCTGACTGCGCTTACGCTTCTTCTTCGCAGGCGCCGTCGGCGTTGAGGGATTCGTAGATGCCGTTCGAGACTTCGGTCATGACCCGGGCCACCGTCTCGGCGTCTTCCTCAGCGACCAGGTCGACGAAACCCTCGCGAAAGACCCGTTCGCGGACCGGCTGCATCCGGGCCAGGGTCTCACGACCCTCTTCGGTAATCAAAAGGAAGGTCCCACGGCGGTCGGAGGGGCAGTAGGTCCGTTCGAGGAGGCCGGCCTTCTCGATGCGGTCGACCAATCGGGTCAAACCGCTCTTGGTCACGTTCACTTTGCAGAGCAGGTCCCGCGGGCGCGCCGGCTTCGACGACTCGCTCAGCGCGAGTAGCACGCCGTAAAAGCCGAGGTCCGGGAGGCCAGCCTCGGCGAGCTCCTTCTCGAAGCGCTCCGAGATCAGCAGATAGGTGCTCCGCATCGCCTGAAATGCGGCTTCGTGAGCCGAATCCGGCAGATCGGTGCGCTCCGTTTCCTTTGCCAGTGCCTGGGCCATACAGCCAATTGTAGCGCAAGTAGTTGACAACGCAACTATTTTTGGTACGGTGTCTACACAACAGTTGCTCAAGCAACATTTGATCATTCAACGTTAGGCGATCAAGCCTCCAGGAATCGAAGGGAAACAAAATGAGCACCACCGAACAGGCAGTACGCATCGAGACCGGCACCTACGGCATCGACCCCATCCACACCCAGGTCGGTTTCGAGGTCAAGCATCTGGGCATCTCCACCTTCCGCGGCAGCTTTGGCGGCTTCGAAGGCAACATCACCGTTGGCGAGAACGGCATCGAGGCGATCGAAGGTTCGATCGACGTATCGACCGTAAACGTGCCCGAAGAGCAGCTGATCGGGCACCTGCTCAGCCCCGACTTCTTCGACGCCGAGAACCATCCCAAGGGCACCTTCGTCTCCACGTCCGTCAACAAGGTCGATGGCGAGAACTACGAGGTCACCGGTGACCTGACTCTGCGTGGAGTGACCAACGCCGTCACCCTGAAGGTCGAGGTCGAAGGTGCGGGCATCGGCATGGACGGCAGCTCCGTCCTCAGCCTCAAGGCCAACGGCGAAGTCAACCGGAACGACTACGGCATCTCCTGGGGTGCGACCCTCGACAACGGCGCCGCCGTCGTCGCCGAACAGGTCAAGCTCGTCCTCACCGTCGAAGCCGTCAAGGCGGGCGAGTAACCATGAAGGTCCTGACGATTTCCGGTTCCCTTCGCGAAGAAGCGTTCTCGACGAAGCTGGCCCATGCGGTCGAGGGACTGGCACCCGAGGGTGTCGAGTTCAGCCTCTACGAGGGCCTCGACCAGATCCCCGGATTCAACTCCGACCTCGAGTCGGCCGTTCCGGAGATCGTCGAGGACCTCCGAGCCCGGATCGAGGAAGCCGACGCGCTGCTGATCATCACTCCGGAGTACAACGCCGGGGTCCCGGGTCAGCTAAAGAACGCGATCGACTGGGCTTCCCGCCCGCACGGCGAATCGGCCCTGGCCGGCAAGCCGGCGGCAGTGCTCTCCTCCAGCCCGATGCCCTTCGGCGCGATCTGGGCCAACCAGCAGGTTCGCAAGGCCTTCACGATTACCGGTACTCCCACCGTCGAACGTGAACTCGCGATCGGCAAGATCGACGAGAAGATCGACCAGGAGAACCGGATTGTCGACGAGACGGCTCGCGGCGATCTCATCGCCCTGCTGGCCGAACTCAACGAACTGGTCGCAGTGATCGCCGACCAGGAGGATCAGGAAGCAGTACCTGCCTGATCCACCTTTCCCGCGAAGGGCCGGGCTTCTCTCCCTCGGCGGCCCCTCCCTCCCCGGGACCCGAACGCCCGCCACCTCCCTCGGTGGTGGGCGTTTCTTCCGGGCGGACCTCGACTTCCACCTCGGGGCCCCCACTCGCCCATAATCGCCGCATGACCGGCCGCCACGACCCGCCCCCCTCCTCCTGCGACATCGCCGTGGTCGGCGGCGGCATCATCGGTCTCGCCGTCGCCCGGGAGCTCCTGACCCGCGAACCCGACGGCCGGATCTGCCTGCTCGAGGCCGAGCCGCAGCTCGCCTCCCACCAGTCCTCACACAATTCCGGCGTCGTTCACGCCGGGGTGTACTACAAGCCGGGATCTCTCCGGGCCAAGCTCTGCGTCGCGGGGGCCGGCCGGCTGAAGGAGTTCTGTGAGCAACGGAACCTGCCTTGGCGTGAGAGCGGCAAGCTGATCGTCGCCACTTCCGAGGCTGAGCTGCCCCGCCTCGACGAACTCGAACGAAGGGCCCGCGAGAACGGCGTTCCGGGTCTCGCCCGGGTCGGATCCGAAGAGATCCAGTCGATCGAGCCGGCCGCAAGGGGACTCGCGGCGCTCCACTCCCCCGCCACGGCGGTAACCGACTTCGCCGCGATCGCCGGATCGCTTGCCGATGATTTCGAAGCTCGCGGCGGCACCATTCACCTCGACGTGCGGGTTCTCGGCGCGGACCAGGCCGGGCTGCGGACCCCGGTCGGCACCCTCGAATGCGGTCGGGCCGTGTTCTGCGCGGGCCTCCAGTCGGATCGCCTGGCGCGGGCCTGCGGCGGCTCGTCGGCGCCCCGGATCGTGCCGGTCAGGGGCGGGTACCTCAGGGTGCGGGCCGGTCGCGAAGGCCTGGTCCGGGGCAACGTCTACCCCGTCCCGGACCCCGATCTTCCCTTCCTCGGCGCCCACCTGACCCGCGCCTTCGACGGGTCGCTCCTGATCGGACCGACCGCGATGATCGCCGGGGCCCGCGACGCGTACCGGATCTCGAAGCTCCGCCGCGACGACCTAGCCGAGACGCTGCGCTGGCCCGGGTCCTGGAGCCTCATGCGAAAGCACTGGCGGGCCAGCCTGAACGAGGCGGTCAATTCGATCTGGCCGACCCGACTTGTCCGCCAGGCGGCCCGGATGGTGCCCGCCCTGACTGCCGCCGACGTCGAAGCGGGCCCGGCCGGAGTCAGGGCCCAGGCTCTCGATCGTCAGGGCAACCTGATCGAGGATTTTCTGATCGAGGAAACCGAAGGTGGAGTGCACATCCGCAACGCTCCATCCCCCGCCGCTACCTCGTCCCTCGCCCTTGCGGACCTGATCGCCGACCGGACGCTCCAGGGCCGGTGAATGCGAGTCAATAGATTCCGTCCATGACCGAAGCACTCACCTGCCCCAAATGTGGATCCGAAATGCGCGCCTACGAACGCAACCAGGTCGTGGTCGACCAGTGCACCGGCTGCGGCGGCCTTTTCCTCGACCGCGGTGAACTCGAACGCCTGGTCGAAGCCGAAAGCGCCTTCTACAGCAAGACCCCGTCCGCGCCCCAGCAATCTCCCCCGCCCGGCCAGCAGTTCCCGCACGGAGAAGACCGGGGTTACAAGGGCAAGAAGAAAAAGAAGAGCGCCCGAAGCTTCCTCGAAGACTTCCTCGAGTTCTAACCGGGCGTCCCGATCTTCCCAGTACGCCGTGGGGCACCCGAAATCCCGGGCTCCGTTCAAATCACCGGGATATGACGCCACCAATTTGAACCGAGTCCCCGCGGAGAGGGGCCCGGGGGCAGCAGGTTTAACGTGAAAGGGCGGCCCCGGAGGGCCGCCCTTTCGACAGCAACAGGTTGCTGAGGATCGCCTACTTGAGGCGCTCCACGAGCATTGCTTCACCCTGACCGCCGGCGACGCACATGGTCTCGATGCCGAACTGATGGTCGTCGGTCTCCATGACGTTGAGCAGGGTGCCCATGATGCGGGCACCGGTCATGCCGAAGGGGTGACCGAGAGCGATCGCTCCACCGTGGGTGTTGAGCTTGTCCATCGGGATGCCGACCTCTTCGGAGATCGGGATCACCTGGGCGGCAAAGGCCTCGTTGAGCTCAACGGTGTCGATGTCGTTGATCGTCATGCCGGCCCGGTCGAGGAGCTTCTTGACGGCCCAGATCGGGGCCACGCCCATCTTCTCCGGCTCGTTGCCGGCGGTCGCCGAGGTGATGATCTTGGCGCGCGGGGTCAGGCCGAGCTCGGCTGCCTTGGTGTCGCTCATGATCAGAACAGCGGCAGCGCCGTCGTTCAGCGGGCAGGAGTTACCGGCGGTGACGCCGCCTCCGCCGAAGGCCTCGGGCAGGCTGGCGAGCTTCTCGCGCATGTCGCCGCCGTCCTTGCGGGGGCCGTCGTCCTTGCTGACCACGGTGCCGTCCGGCAGGGTGACCGGAACGATCTCCCGATCGAAGAAGCCGGACTCCTGGGAGGCGACGGCGAGGTGCTGCGAGCGCAGGGCGTAGTCGTCCATGGTCTCGCGGCTGACGCCGTACTCGTTGGCGACGTTGACGGCGGTGAGGCCCATGTCGATGTAGGCGTTCGGCTGGCCGTTGTTGCCGATCAGGTTCTCGTTCTGGTCGTCCTCACCGGCGGCAATGGAGCCGGCGATCTCGGTGCGGGCGTTGAACTGGCTGACGAACTCGACGCCGGCGGCGATGTAGATGTCACCTTCGCCGTTCTTGACCGCGTTCGAGGCGTGACGGATCGCGTCGAGGCTCGAGGCGCAGTAGCGCGACACGGTGACGCCGGTGGTCGCCTGGGTCAGCTTGTCGGACAGCAGGACGAGGATGCGGGCCAGGTTGTAGGCCTGCTTGCCCTGCGGCATGCCGACGCCACAGAACACTTCTTCGACGTCCTTGGGGTCGACGCCGGGATTGCGCTCGAGGAGCTGGTCGATGACAAACGCGCCGGTTTCGTCGGGACGAACCTGCGAAAGCGAGCCCTTGAAGGCTCGGCCGATCGGGGTGCGGACTGTGTCCACGATCACTGCTTCAGGCATGCGAAGTCGTTCTCCTTGGGGTTATATGGGCTGAGGTGAGAGGCACCGAGGGTGCGTGACGGATAAATGCCACAAAACAGCGTATTGAACTGTGGCAATGCGGGACGGGTAGATTCTCAGGCGATGAGCAACCCGCCCCGTGAAGGCGGCACCCCCGAGGTGCCCATTAACGCTCCGCAAGGTCGACCCCAGAGCCCGCCCCGTGCCGGCTCCGGTCGTCCCCAGCCGGCCTCGGGTCGCCCCCAGCCGGCCTCCCCACCCCCGGCTTCCGCTGCGCCCCGACCCGCAACGGGCCGGCCAGGCCAGGCCTACGACCCGCGCACCGGTGCTCCGCCGCGGGGGGCCGAGGGCGGAATCGGTGCCCAGGGCACCCAGCGGCAACCAATCCCGCCCCGAGGAGCCCCGCCCCTGACTACCGGCGCCCATGGCCGTCTGCCGGCGGCCCAGCAACGGCAGCCGATTGACCTCGCGACCAGACTTGACGGCCAGCGGGGCTGGCTCGCCCAGATCGACCGGTCGCTGAAGAAACGCTCGATCATTGCCCTGGTCCTCACCTGCCTCGCGGTGGGTGTCGGAGCGGCCGCGATGTACATCGCGCTGACCAAGAACTCCGACGGTGACCGGATCGATGCCCTCCAGACCCGGATCGAGGCACTCGAAGCCGCAGCCGGAATCCCGTCGTCCGATTCCACCGGGACCGAAACCCTCCCCGGCACCGATTCGGTCGTACCGGAAACCGACACCACGGTGCCCGACACCGGGGGGACCCTGCCGGACAGCACCACGGTCCCGCCGACCGGGACGACCGACGGTTCCGGACTCACCGTCCCCTAAGCCGGTCCCGTGGAGGGCGCAAGCGCAGAGACCGTCCTCTACGGCGAACCATCGCCCGGCGTTCGCCTGATCACGATCAACCGTCCCGAGGCCCGCAACGCGATCGGTCCGGTCGAGGCTCGCGCCCTGTTCAAACTGATCGGTCGGTTCCGTGACGACGACGAGGCGAATGTCCTGGTCATCACCGGGGCCGGCACGGAAGCGTTCTGTGCCGGGGCCGACCTCAAGTCGGTGGTGGCGATGTTCGACCCGGACTCCGGAATCGAACCGCTTTACGACGGGCGCGACACCGATGCCCGGCCGATCCCGGCCGAGGGAAACATCGGGCCGACCCGCTGGACGGGAATCAACAAGCCGGTTATCGCCGCGATAAACGGAGCCGCTTACGCCGGCGGACTGGAATGGGCCTGCCTCGCCCACATCCGGGTCGCGGACCAACACGCCTCGTTCGGTGTCACCTGCCGCCGCTGGAACGTCGGCCTCGGGGACGGCGGCACCCAGCGCCTGCCCCGGATGATCGGCCTCTCCCGGGCACTGGATCTGATCATTACCGGCCGGGTGATCGGGGCGGCCGAGGCCGAACGCATCGGTCTGGTCAACGAGGTGACCGAAAGCGGACGATGCCTGACCCGGGCTCTGGAGCTCGCCGCGACGATCTCGGCCCTCCCCCAACCGGCGCTCCGCACCGACCTCGAGGCCGCCCTGCGGGGATTCGGCCGGCCCCTCGAGGAGGGCCTGGAGATCGAGCGGGAACTTTTCAACAGCCTGCTCGACCAGCCCGAGATCCAGACCGGGTCGAGGGCTTTCGTGGATCGCGACCATCCGGACCGGGTTGCGGGGGCGGCCCCGCTTCACCTGCCGGCCGCCGCCTACGCCTTTGCCGAGCGCGCCCATCGCGGCCAGCCCGGCCGCCATGGCCAGGGCGAGTTCATGGAGCACCCGACCCGGGTCGCCCGGATAACGATCGATCACGGGGGCGATGATTTCGCCGAGGCGGCCGCCTTCCTTCACGACACGATCGAGAAGTCCGAGGTGACCCCGGAGCAGATCGAGGCTAAGTTCGGCCCGGAGATGCGCGACCTGGTGCTCGCACTGGGACAGGATCCGGCGATATCTGACCGGGCCGAAAGGCGCGCTGACCATCGACATCGGGTCGCGATCGCCGGCGAGCGCGCCCGGCTCGTCTACCTGTCGGATCGCCTGGCCGGGATAGAAGCGATGCTCGACCGAATCGAAGCCGGAGACGACCCGGCTGAACTCGAGTCCGAGCGGCGGCTCGGTCTCTGGCGGGGAGATGTCGAGGCGCTCTCGGGGTCGAGCCCTCCGCCGGGCCTGGTCGCCGAGATCAGCGACCGGCTCGACCGACTCGAGCACCTGATCACCTGACCTTTCGGACACGCGGATGCCTGTCCGATAAAGAATTTTCCCCCGCGGCTCCCGACAGCGGTTAGAGTCGATCAGTCGGGGGTAGCTGGAGATCTGCCCCGTCAGTTCGTCAACCCAACTGGTCCAAGTTGGCGAAAGGAGAGAGTACGTCCAGTCCGCCCACACCCCGTGATCCAACCGATCGGCCGGCGCAGCCTGACGTTCGCCTGACCGGACTGACCAAACGCTACGGGGACTTCATCGCGGTCGACGCAGTCGACCTCGAAGTCCAACCCGGGGAGTTCTTCACCCTGCTCGGCCCTTCGGGGTCAGGCAAGACCACGACCCTGAAGATGATTGCCGGCTTCGAGCAGCCCGATTCCGGTTCGGTCGAGCTCGGCGGCAAGGACGTCAGCGGCCTGGCTCCCTACGACCGCTCGGTCAACACGGTTTTCCAGGACTACGCCCTGTTTCCCCACATGACGGTGGCGGCCAACATCGAGTACGGGCTGCTGATCGCCAAGGTTTCGAAAAAGGAGCGGGCCGAGCGCCGCGATGAAGCCCTGGCGATGGTCCGGCTGGAGGGTCACGGTGACCGCAAGCCGAGCGAGCTTTCCGGCGGCCAGCGGCAGCGGGTTGCGCTGGCCCGGGCGATCGTGAATCGCCCCCGGGTACTGCTGCTCGACGAGCCACTCGGGGCGCTTGACCTCAAGCTGCGGGAGCAGATGCAGGTCGAGCTGAAGCAGATCCAGGGCGAGGTCGGGATCACCTTCATCTACGTCACCCATGACCAGGACGAAGCCCTGACCATGAGCGACCGGATCGCGGTCTTCAACCAGGGCCGGATCGAACAGGCCAGCTCGCCGCGCGATCTCTACGAACACCCGGCGAACGAGTTCGTGGCCGGTTTTGTCGGTATCTCGAACGCGATCGAACGTGACGGCCGGAAGCTGACGATCCGGCCGGAGAAGATCCGGCTGATCACGGAAGGTCAGCCGGCCGACGGGCTCAGCACCGAGACGGGCCGGATCGCCGAAAGCGCTTACGTCGGGATGGTGACCCGGATCAGAGTTGACCTCGAACGGGGAGGGTCGGTCCAGGTCGCCCTCCAGAACACGGAATCTGAAGCCGAGCCCGGAGGAAAAGTCGGCCAGGAGGTAGTTGTCGGATGGCGTCCCGAGCACGCCGTCTCGATTCAAGGGGAGAAGTGAGCAAAAGAGGCAAACATGTCCGTCCAAACAGAGGAGAGAGAGCAATGAGAGCAACGCAACGCAACCAGGTCAGGCTGGCCTGGCTGCTGGTGCTCGGCCTGGTCGCCCTGCTGGCGATTGCAGGTTGCGGCAGCAGCGACGACAGCGGAAGCAAAAGCAGCGAGGAAGTGACGTCGATCGGCGAAGGCGAAGGCGAGCTGAATCTGGTCGCCTGGACCGGTTACGTCGAAGACGGCTCGACCGACCCCAACGTCGACTGGGTCACGCCGTTCGAAAAGCAGACCGGTTGCAAGGTCAACGTCAAACTGGGCGCGACTTCGGATGAGATGGTCAAGTTGATGAGGACCGGTCAGTACGACGGCGTTTCAGCCTCCGGTGACGCCACCCTGCGCCTGATCGACGGCGGCGACGTGGTACCGATCGACATGAACATCCTCTCCAATTACAAGGACATCGACCCGAACCTGAAGGACCTGCCGCACAACACGGTCGACGGCAAGAACTACGGGATGCCACACGGCTTCGGCGCCAACGTCCTGATGTACAACAAGAACGAAGTCAAGCCGGCACCCACATCCTGGGACATCGTGTTTGACCCGGCCATGTCCTCCAAGTACAAGGGCAAGGTCACGGCCTACGACGGACCGATCTACATCGCCGACGCGGCGCTCTACCTGAAGAACCATGAGCCGGATCTCGGCATCGAGAACCCCTATGAACTCGACGAAGAACAGTTCAACGCGGCGATCGACCTGCTCAAGGAGCAGCGCAAGGTGGTCGGCGAGTACTGGTCAGACGCGGCCAAGCAGATTTCCTCGTTCACCAACGGTGACTCGGTGGTCGGCACCAGCTGGCAGTACCAGGTAAGCACCCTGCAGGCCGATGGCCAGCCGATCGATGCGGTCCTGCCCGAGGAGGGCTCTACCGGCTGGTCGGACACCTGGATGCTCAGTTCGGAGGCCAAGAACCCGAACTGCATGCTCGAGTGGATGAACTGGATCGCCTCACCGAAGGCACAGGCCCAGGTCTCCGAGTGGTTCGGCGAGGCACCGGCCAACCTCAAGGCATGTGAACTGACTAACGACAAGACCCATTGCCAGACGTACCACGCCGGCGACAAGGCGTACTACGACAAGATCTACTTCTGGACGACTCCCCTCACTGACTGCGGGGACGACCGGGGTGACGTCTGCAAGGACTACAACGACTGGGTTCAGGCCTGGACGGAGGTGAAGGGCTGACCCAGACCGCACAGGCGGCCGTCCCCGGGAGAAGGTCGGCGGGCCGAAGGCTCGCCGGCATCTTCCAGGGACGGCCCCGCCTGACCGTCGCGGCCCTCCTGGCCGCACCGCTCGGGTGGCTGGTCATCGGCTACCTGGGGTCACTGGCGGTGATGCTGGTGGCGTCCTTCTGGCATCTTGGCGAGCTGAGCGGGGAAGTCCAGCAGGGCTTCAGCCTGGACAACTACAGGACGCTCGTCGAGGAGCCGGTCTACCGCACGATCGCCGGCCGAACGATTCTCGTTGCCGCACTGGTCACCCTGACCGACGCGATCCTCGCCTTCCCGATCGCTTTCTTCATGGCCAAGGTGGTGAAACCCCGAACCCGATCGGTCCTCGTTGTGGCCGTGCTGTTGCCCCTCTGGTCGAGCTACCTGGTCAAGGTCGGGGCGTGGCGATTGATGCTGTCCGAGAACGGGGCGATCAACTGGGCACTCGAACCGTTCGGGCTGAACGGTCCCGGTTACGGCACGACCGCCGTCTGGCTGGTCATGAGCTACATGTGGCTGCCGTACATGATCATTCCCATCTACGCCGGGCTGGAGCGGATTCCCGATTCGATCCTTTCGGCATCCGAGGACCTTGGCGCGAAGCCTTTCTACACCTTCCGCAAGGTCGTGGTCCCGATGGTCTTCCCGGCGGTCGTCGCCGGTTCGATCTTCACCTTCTCGCTGACCATGGGCGACTACATCACGCCGGCGAACGTCTCCTCCACCCAGTTCATCGGCAACGTGGTCTACTCGAACTTCGGCGACAACCTGCCTCTCGCAGCAGCTTTCACCACGGTTCCGATCCTGGTGATGGTCGTCTACCTGCTGATCGCCCGCCGATTCGGAGCCTTCGAGCACGTTTGAGCCATGACCTTCACGCCCCTGACAAAGAACCTCTTGCGAGTAGCGGTCGGGATCACCCTCGCCTTCATCTACCTGCCGCTTTTCGTGATCCTTCTCTACGCGGTCAACCCGAGCGACGTACTCGGCTGGCCGCCAGAGGGGGTCACCCTGAACTGGTTCTCCGAGGCCCTTCAGGACAAGGGCGCCCAGCAGGCGCTGGTGAACTCTCTGAGGGTCGCCACGATCGCCACCCTGATCGCCCTGGTGCTGGGAACACTCGCCTCGCTGGCGGTGGCCAGGCACCGCTTCTTCGGTCGCGACACGGTGTCCTTCCTGGTTCTGATCCCGATCGCCCTGCCCGGCATCGTCACCGGTATCGCCCTCAACGCGACGTTTACCCAGGTCATGGGCGTGGATCTCACGCTTTGGACCGTCGTCCTCGCCCACGCGACCTTCTGCATCGTGCTCGTCTTCAACAATGCGGCGGCCCGGCTCCGGCGGATGTCGACCTCCCTCGAGGACGCCTCGGCCGATCTGGGGGCAACCCCGTGGACCACTTTCCGGCGGGTCACCATCCCCAACATGAGATCGGCGCTGGTGGCCGGCGGACTGCTCGCTTTCGCTCTCTCTTTCGACGAGATCGTGGTCACCAACTTCACGATCGGGGCCGGCGACAAGACCCTGCCGGTATGGATCTTCGAGGTCCTCTTCCGGCCGAACCAGCCGGGCAAGGTCTACGCGGTCGCCGTGGTCGCGATCCTGCTTTCAATGATCCCCGTCTACATCGCGAACCGGTTGACCAGGGAGGAATCGGCCACGGCCTCCGGTGCCGGTGTCGCGGCGCCTGCCATCGCCGAACCCTGAACCGGCAAATCGGTTCACAGAATTTCAACTTCCGGCCCGGAGTCGGTGCCTACTCTGGCCCCATGGAACGGATCGACATAAGGGCAGCGAGAGTGGCCTCTTCGGAAAGAACCCCCAAGGCGGCAGCCGCGGTGGCTTTCTCCGGATCCCTGCTCGGCGGAGCCGACAACGTCCAGGCGGTCTCCCTGACCGCGGCAACCCTGGCCGTCGCTGAAATGGCACGAAGTCGCTTCGGCGTGAAAGGCTTCCGACCCAGTGACAGTCGCAGCCCGGACAACGAAATCGGCGGCCGGATCGGATCGGTCGCCAGCCGCACCCCCTGATCCTCTCTCCCCGAGGGGGTTCGGCAACCGTTTCAAAAGGCTGGTCACCTTCCGCCGGATGGAAGTGATCAGCCTTTTCCATTCGCTCGTCTACCTCGGGCTCCTGGTCTGTGCCTTCCTGCTCGACGGTCCGCAGCCCTTCACCTTCATCTTCGGCCTGACCCATGGTCTGATCTGGATCGGGATGTCGATCACCTCGATCCTCGCGGTCCACTTCCGGGTGATCAATCTGCGGCTGGCCCTGGCGATCACCCTGCTCGGCTGCGTCGCGCCTTTCTTCGGTTCGATCGAGTTCCTGCTGCAGAGCCGCCAACGGCGACTGGCCCGCGAGCAGGAGGCCGCTGCTTCGTGAGCGATCACCGGCGCCTCGCGGTCACCAACGCAGTGCTCGATGGCGAGCCGGTGTCCCTGACCGCGCTCGACGGGGTGATCACCGCGATCGGCCCCGACGCCGCCACCGAGTTCAATGCGGAGGAAACCCTCGACGCCGGCGGGGCCACGCTCAGCCCGCCGCTGGTCAATGGTCACACCCACGCCGCGATGACCCTTTTCCGTGGGCACGGTGATGACCTGCCGCTGATGCGCTGGCTGCAGGAAGCGATCTGGCCGGTCGAGGCGAAACTCGAAGCCGACGACGTCTACTGGGGCACCAGACTGGCCTGCCTGGAGATGATCCGCAGTGGCACGATCGGCTTCTGGGACATGTACTGGCAGCCCGCCTCGACCGCTCGGGCGGTCGAGGATGCCGGACTGAGGGCGGTGATCGGCCCGCCGCTCTTCGATCCGCCCGGCCGTCCGCTCGAAGACCGGAACCGGGAACTGGAAGCCCACCTCGACGAACTGGCCGGTTTCGGTGACCGGATCGCTGCCGCGGTCGCACCCCACTCGATCTACACGGTCGGCACCGCCAGCCTCGAGTACGCGGTCGGCCTGGCCGAGGATCGGGATCTTCCGGTCCACATCCACCTTTCGGAAACGGAGGGTGAGGTGGTCGACTGCGTCGCGGCCCACGGCATGCGTCCGGCCGCCTATCTTGACAGTCTCGGCATGCTCGGGCCGAACACGACCCTGGCCCACGGAGTCTGGCTCGACCGCGAGGAACTCGAACTGATCGCTGACCGCAGAGCCACCGTTACCACCAACCCGGTCGCCAACATGAAGCTTGCCGTGGCCGGGGTTTTCCCCTATCCGGAGGCGGCCCGGGCCGGCGTCCCGATCGCCCTGGGAACCGACGGAGCGGGATCGAACAACTCGCTCGACCTGCTGGCGGACCTCAAGGTTTTCGCCCTGGTCCAGCGCCACAGCGCCGCCGACGCCGAGGCGATTCCGATGGGTGATGCCTGGGCGATCGCCACCGGCCAGCGCTCGGAGCTGATCGGCAACCTCGGCCGCCCCTCGATCCCGGCCACGGAACCGCTTACGGTCGGCGCCCCGGCCGACTTCATCCTGCTCGACTCCGGGGCCCCCGAGCTGACGGTCGGCAATCCGACCTCAAACCTCGTCTACGCAGCCAGCGGCGACGCGGTGAGACACACGGTCGTCGACGGAAAGGTCCTGATGAGGGACCGCACCGTCGAAGACCACGAAGAGATCCTCGCCCGCGCCCGCGAACGCGCCACCCGCCTCTTCTCCTGACTCCCGCACCCCTGCCCCAGCGGGTACCCGACTTCTAGAGATAACCCATCGGGTCCTGGGCAGCGCCGTTGATCCGAACCTCGAAGTGGAGGTGGGGGCCGGTGCTGGCGCCAGTGTTGCCCGAGTAACCGATCACGTTGCCCTGGGTTACCGACTGTCCGGAGGAGACGGCGAATCCGGACTGGTGGGCATAGCAGGTGGAGAGTCCGCTGCCGTGGTCAATGCAGGTGTAGTTGCCGTAGCCGCCGTTGTAGGAGGCCATGATCACGGTGCCGCTGGCGGCGGCGCGGATCGGAGTGCCTTCCGGCACGGAAATGTCGATGCCCTCGTGGTAGGTCGAGCCGATGCCGCCCGGTGAGCTGCGGGGACCGAAGCCGGAGGAAAGGGTGCCGCTGAGAGGCCAGATCAGTCCGGCGGCCGACGGCGATGACATCGGGCCGGCCGGCAGGACGCTCACCCCGGAGGCGGCGGCGATCTGTTCGGCGATCTTCTGCTGCAGGTCGGCCTGGATGTCTTCGAGGTGGTCGACCTTGCCGTTGATGCTCTCGACTTTGGCCCTGCGGTCGGCACGGACGGCGGCCAGCTCGGCCTGCTGTGACTCGACGGCCGCGCGGGCGGTGGCGAGGTTCTTCTCTTCGGCAGCGATCTCGTCGCGGGCACTTTCGATCGTGTCCTTGGCCTTCTTCAGCCGGACGACGAGCGCTTCCTGCTGGTCGCGGAGGTCCCGTACCCGGGTCACGATCGATTCGTTGCGATTCTGGATCTGCTCGATGTAGCTGGTGCTTTCGATCAGGTCGCCGTAGCTCTTGGTGGTCAGGATCAGATCCGACATGTCCGAGTCGCCGGCCTTGTAGATCGCGATCAACCGGTCCCGGAGGACGCCCA
This sequence comes from Actinomycetes bacterium, assembly GCA_023436605.1. Classification (GTDB taxonomy): domain Bacteria; phylum Actinomycetota; class Thermoleophilia; order Solirubrobacterales; family 70-9; genus 67-14. Next base: position 27,504 of record JAEZIQ010000019.1, read on the forward strand.
GGGACCGTTTCAGGCGGTCGGCGAGAATTTTCAGTTCCTCATAGGCCCTGTCGACCTGGGCCTGGGCCCGGTCGAGTTCTTCCTGCTTGGCCGCGAGACGCAGTTCGGCGTCGCGCTCTTCGGCCCGCAGGGCGGAAACCTGGACTTCGTAATCACTGATCCGGGCGCTGAGGCCCGCGATCTCGTCGGTCAGGACGCCCTTCTTCTCGTTCTGGGCGGCAATTTTTTCCTTGGTCCGGTTGAGCTTGTCTTCGGTCGAAGCGGACGCCGAAGAGCCTGCCGCGGACAGGATCAGGGCCAGCACGAGGGCCGCGAAAGCCAGCAGCAATGCGGCACGGGACTTGTTTCGTCGGACCACAGAGGGACCGGAATTGAGGGGACTTACGAAGTGCACTCCGAGGGACTGTAAAGACATGCACACAAAGCGCCTTCTGCCTGGGAGTCATGCAAGCCGTTTTGCCGCGGGTCCCGGGCGTAGGATCGTTCAGGTGACTGCGGAAAGCGTTACTGCGTCGCCCGTCAGGTTCGAGTCCGTGACCAAGCGTTACCCCGGCGCGGACTCGGTCGCGGTCGAGGAGCTCAGCTTCGAGGTGCCCGCCGGCGAGATCTGCGTGCTGGTCGGACCTTCCGGCTGTGGCAAGACCACCGCGCTCAGGATGGTCAACCGCACGGTCGAGATGACATCCGGCGACATTCAGATCGGGGGGCGGTCGGTCAAGGACGGTGACCCGGCCCGCCTGCGCCGCGAGATCGGTTACGTGATCCAGCAGATCGGCCTCTTCCCCCACCGGACGATCAGCCAGAACATCGGCACGGTGCCGGCACTTCTCGGATGGGACAAGGACCGGATCAACGCCCGCTCGCAGGAGCTGCTCAAGCTGATCGGTCTCGACCCCGAGTACGGCGACCGCTACCCGAGCCAGCTTTCCGGTGGCCAGCAGCAGCGGGTCGGGGTGGCCCGGGCCCTGGCGGTCGACCCCCCGGTGATGTTGATGGACGAGCCCTTCGGGGCGATCGACCCGATCAACCGCGGCCGGCTCCAGAACGAGTTCCTCCGGCTCCAGTCGGAACTGCGCAAGACGGTCCTCTTCGTCACCCATGACGTCGACGAGGCGATCAAGATGGGTGACCGGGTGGCGGTCCTGAAGAAGGGCGGCAAGCTGGCCCAGTACGCGACGCCGACCGAACTGCTGATGGAACCGGCCGACGATTTCGTCGAGGACTTCGTCGGAGCCGACCGGGCGCTGAAGAGGCTCGCCCTGATGCGGGTCCGGGACGTTGACCTCTGGACCGCCCCCCTGGCCCAGTCCGGCGCCCCGACCGCGCCGGTCCGGGTCGCGGTCGAGGCGGCCGAGGTCCCACACGCGCTTCTGGTCGACGGCGAAAACCGGCCGCGCGGGTGGCTTTCGGACCGCGACCTCTCGGGTCAAAGAGTGCCGGAAGCTCCGGATTCGGTAGCCGACCCGGTCATCGATGCCGACTCCGTTCTCCGGGACGCTCTCGCGAGTCTGCTCCAGAGCGGCTCGCATTACGCCCCGGTCGTCGATCCGCAGGGCAGGCTGACCGGGGTACTTTCGGTCGAGATCGTCTCAGACTTCCTTTCTTCGGCCAAGGCGTCGGAGTCCGAGCTGACCGCAACCGAGCGGCCCCATGATTGATGCGGTCACCCAGGCGACGGCACGGCTGGCGGTAGTCGACGACAGTTTCTTCACCGACCGCTCCGACGGTGGCTGCATTCAGGAGAACAGACTCTTCTGTCCGGACTGGGTGGCCGACAACTACGACCGTTACGTCGACCCGACCCTGCAGCACCTGGTCCTGGTCGGCTCCGCGGTGGCGGCCGGTTTCATGATCGCCTTCGGACTTGCGATCCTCGCCCACCGGCACCGCTTCCTCCAGACCCCGTTTCTTGCCGGCACCGGAATCCTTTACACGATCCCCTCGATCTCGTTCTTCTTCCTGCTCCTGCCGCTCACCGGGCGCGGAGCGACCACCGCGATCATTGCGCTGACCGCCTTCAATCTGCAGATCATCTTCCGCAACATCACCACCGGGCTCAGGAACGTCCCGGTGAGCGTGACCGAGGCAGCGACCGGGATCGGTATGACCAGGTCCCAGATCCTCTGGAAAGTCGAATTGCCGTTGGCGATGCCGGAAATAATCGCCGGACTCAGAATCGCAACCGTGAGCACGGTAGCGCTCGCCACCCTCGCGGTATTCGCCAATGGCGGCGGGCTGGGGACCGAGATCGTCACCGGCTCGAACATCACTTTCAAGACCGGAATCATCGTGGCAGGGTCGATCGCCGTGATCATGGCGATTCTCTTTGATGGTCTCCTGCTCCTGGCCGGCAAGATGCTCGCCCCCTGGAAACGGAAGCAGCTGGCGGTGTGATCCTGGTGCCGGCGCCTCCCATTCCCACCGCAGCTTTCGGGCTCTTCGGTGACGCGTTCGACTTCGTCTTCTCCGGTCGCGAAGCCGAAACCGGCGGAGTCACGGTCGGCGGCACCAGTCAGGTGCTCGACCTGGCCGTGAAGCAGCTCGAGGTCACTCTGCTCGCCCTTTTCGTGGCGATCCTGCTGGCTCTCCCGGTCGGCCTCTGGCTCGGACACCGGAAAACCGGTGAGTTCCTTGCCGTTTCGGCCGGCAACGCGGGCCGGGCGATCCCCGAGCTCGCCCTGATCGCCCTCATGGCCGCGGCAATCGGCGTCGGGATGGTCAACCTCGTCGTGGCACTCGCCATCCTCGGCATCCCGCCGATCCTGACCAACACCTTCGTCGGGATCAGCCAGGTGGACCGCGCCTCGGTCGAGGCGGCCCGCGGCATGGGCATGACCGAGACGACGATCGTCCGCAAGGTCGAATTGCCACTGGCGATCCCGACCATCATGGGCGGGGTCCGGACCGCGGCGATCAACATCATCGCCACCGCCACGATCGCTCCCCTGGCCGGAATTCTCACCCTCGGCGACTTCATCATCGCCCGCAACGTCTACGGCGACGCCGGGGTCCTTGCGGGGGCGGTCCTGGTCGCGCTTATGGCTCTGGCACTGGAAGGAACCCTGGCCGGAATTCAGTGGGCGATGACCTCAAAGGGCCTCAGGCTGAACCGCTCCTGACGCACTTTCTGGGCGGATTCATGCTTGGCCGCCCGACCAGCCGGATACGGTAGCTGAGAGATCCATCCAGTCCACCCCCAGTCAAGGAGAGAACGAGAGATGCGCGTGAAGAAATGGCGCTACCTGCTTTTGGTTGCGCTGCTGGCGATGGCCCTCGGCCTGGTCGCCTGCGGATCGGACGATGATTCGAGCGATGGCGGTTCGGAGGGAACCACGACCTCGGGCGAGCTGATCGTGGCGAACCCCGACAACGCGGACACCCCGCAGCTGACGATCGGTTCGAAGAACTTCACCGAGCAGATCGTGCTCGGTGAGATCTACGCCCAGGCTCTCGAAGCCGCCGGCTACAACGTCGATACCGACCTCAACCTGGGTTCGGAGACGGTCGCCCTCGCGGCGCTGAAGAAGGGAGAGATCTCGGGCTACCCGGAGTACATTTCGACCGCCCTCACCTCCTTCTTCGACACCGCTCCCGAGGACGTTCCCGGTGACGTGAACGGCGCCTACGAGCAGGCCAAGACCGACCTTGCCGGCGAGGGGATCGAGGCGCTGCCGCCGACTCCGTTTGCCAGTGCCAACGCGGTCGGGCTCCTTACTTCGAAGGCCGAAGAACTCGGTGTCGAAACCGTTTCCGACCTCGAAGGCAAGAGCCAGGACCTGAGCCTCTACGGATCACCGGAGTGCCGCCAGCGGATCGACTGCCTGCTCGGCCTCCAGGAGAACTACGGGCTTGAGTTCAAGTCGTTCACCCCGGTTGACATCGGGTTGCGGTACGAAGTCCTCGACAAGGGTCAGGCCGACCTCTCGATCGTGTTCACCACCGACGCCCAGCTCGGCGAAGGTGACAAGTACACGATTCTCGAGGACGACAAGGGTGTTCTGCCGGCCGGCAACGTGATCTTCCTGACCAAGCAGGAAACGATCGACGCCGCCGGACCGGACTACGCCGAAACGATCGAAATGGTCCAGGAAGGCCTGACCGAAAAGGTCATGCAGGAACTCGACGCCCGCGTCGACCTGGACAAGCAGCAGCCCGCCGACGTGGCCCACGACTACCTCGTGGCCAGCGGCTTTATCGAGGAGTAGGGGCGGGTTCCCTTCTAACGGCCAATGTGGAAGCCGATCAGCTCCGGGATCCTTGAGATCGCGGAGCTGATCGGTCCCGGTCGCTGCCCGGTCATGTAAGCCTCTTCCTTGCGGCCGATCGCGTCACGGATCATCGCGCCGCCGAGCCAGCGGAAGGGTTCGGGCGGCACGCTGGTCAGGGCCGAGGCAGGCTCGATGAAAGCGAGCTCGGAGTACTCGTCCCGGCGGTCGAGGGCCAGCGAGGCGAGGGAGCGTCCGACCATCTGCGAAGGACCGACACCGTTTCCGGTGTACCCGAAGGCGGCGAAGGCCCGGCCGGACGGGAGCTCGACCACATGCGGCATGTGAGTGGGCGAGGCATCGATCGGTCCGCCCCAGGCGTACTCGAGCTTGCGGTCGGCCAGCATCGGGAAGTAACGCTTCAGACCCTCGATCACACCGGCCACGACCTCGGCATCCACCTCGGCCCGACCAAAGCGACGGGAGCCGGCGGCGATCCGGCCGCCGCCCCAGCCGAAGGCGATCCGGCCGTCCGGCGTGGTGCGGAAGTAGCTGAGCAGCGACCGGCAGTCGCTGATCGCCTCTCCCCCGGTCCAGCCGAGTTCGTCGATCACGTCCGGGACGGGCTCGGTGATCACCATGTGGCTCGAGGCGAGCGTGACGTTGCTGCGAAGCGGTGAGCCCATCCCGGCAAGGGTGGGACCGTTGCCAAGAATGATCCGTCCGGCGGTGGCGCGCCCGTTCGGGGTGGTGACTTTGATCTCTGGGCCCCCGTCCTCGATCCGGTTGACCGGGCTCGACTCGAACAGTTCGACGCCGAGTTGCCGGACCGCGTCGCGGATTCCGAACGCGAGCCGGGCTGGCTGGACGGTGGCCGCCGCCCCGTAGTGAACGCCGCCCCGGAAGGCGGGCGAAGCGCAGATCTCCTGGACTTCGGCTGCGGTCAGCTCCCGCGGGCCATCGACAATCCCTGCCGCTCGCATCGCCTTGAGGTTCTGCTCCCAGGAGTCGTCCCAGACGGGTGCCGTGGATACGTTCAGGTAGCCGGACTTGCGAAACCAGGCGTCGACCCCGTGCTGATCCAGAAACTCTCCGATCTGGGCGACGGAGCGCTCCGCGGCGCGAGCGAGTTGGAGGGCCGGGAGCTCCCCGTAGCGGGCGACAAGACTGGAAAAGCTGACCCACATCGCGTCGACGAAGCCGCCGTTTCGTCCGCTCGGTCCGTGCCCGATCCGGTGGGACTCGATCAGACCCACTTTGAGGTCCGGCTCGGCGCTTTTCAGGTGGTAGGCAGACCAGAGACCGGTGAAGCCGCCGCCGACCACGAGCACGTCGAAGGCATGGTCACCGTCCAGCGCCGGAAACTCCGGTTGGGGCCCTGCCTCGTGGATCCAGTATCCGGTTGCCTTGTGGATCACCCTGGTCGCAGGCTACCGGGGCCGGCGCCTTTCCGGGCGCGATCGCTGATCCACCAGGCGCCGGCGGCCGCGATCAGCCCGGAGATCGAAGCCAGGGCGAGCGCGAGCCGGGGGTCGGCGGACTCGGAGATGAAGCCGACCAGCGGTCCACCGATCGGAGTCGTCCCGAGAAACACCACCGAGTAAAGCGCCATGACACGGCCCCGCATTTCCGGTTTCACGGCGAGCTGGATGGTCGAGTTGATCGCGGCGGCAAAGGTGACCGCCGAAGCGCCGAGCAGGGCCAGGATCGGGATCTCCGACGCCAGGCTGGGCATCAGGGCGGCAGCCATGGCAAGACCACCGAAGGCAAGCGCCGAGCTGGCGATAACCCCCATTCCGGTCTTGCCGCGCGCTCCGGTCACCAGCGCACCGACTACCGAGCCGGCCCCCATCGCGGACACCAGGACCGCATAGGAGCTGGCGCCACCGTCGAATGTGAGACGGGCGAGCAGAGGCAGGATCACCTGGAAGTTGAGTCCGAGGGTACCGACGATCGCCATCAGCAGCAGCGGCATCGCCAGCTCGGGAGTGGCAATCACGTGCCGCACGGCGGCGCGGACCCGCCCCCTCTCCCGGGAGTCGGCCTTGGGGGGTTCGGCCAGCTCCCGACGGCTCATGCCGTGGAGGGCCCAGATCATGACCAGATAAGTGGCAGCGTTGAGAGCGAAGCAGGGAGCGACCCCGAGCGTCGCGATCAGGATGCCCGCCACGGCCGGACCGGCGACCCTCGCCGAGTGGACGATCACGCTGTTCAGGCTGACCGCGTTGACAATCCGGTCGGGACCGACCATCTCCATCACGAAAGCCTGGCGGGCCGGATTGTCGATCGCCAGCAGGCTGCCGCGGATCAGGATCAGTCCGAAGATCATCATCGGCGTCACGACGCCGGTCACGGTTACGATCAGCATCAGGACCGGCGGGATCATCAGCAGTGCCTGGGTGACAAGCAGCAGGTCCCGTTTGGCGAATCGGTCAGCGAGCGAACCGCCGAGCGCCCCGAAGAGCATGATCGGCAGGAACTGAAGCGCCGTGGCGATGCCCACCGCGAAACCGGATTCGGTCAGGCTGAGGATCAGCCATACCTCGGCGACGATCTGCATCCAGTTTCCCGAGAGGGAAACGACCTGTCCCTTGAAGTAGCGGCGGAAGTTCGGGACCGAGAGTGAGTCGAAAGACCGCCGCAGCGCCGCGGTCAAGAGTCCTCCCCGATGCCGGGCACCGGGTCGGTCATCGCCACACCGAACTCGCCGGTGCGGTGGGTTTCAAGGGCCGCGGAAAGGATCTCTGCGGCGCGGGCCAGCGCGTCGGCGTCTTCGGCCGACATTTCTTCGATCAGATTGGCCAGCCAGGCGCTCTTGCGGGAGCGGTGTTCGGCCAGGTACTTGTGCCCGGCCAGCGAGAGCGAGATCAGGCTGGAGCGGCGGTCATCCGGGTCCTGGCTGCGATCGATCAGTCCCGCTTCGGCAAGACGGTTGATCGCGCGGGTCATGGTCGGGCGCTGGACGCCCTCGATCCGGGCCAACTCGCCCGGGGTCACGACCTGGTTCCGCTCGATCGAGGCCAGGGTGGCGATGACGGTGGGCGAAAGTCCCCCGCCCGCCTCCTGTCTCAAACGCCGAGCGGTCCTGGTTATGGCAAGTCGCAGCGCATCGGCTTGCTTTCGCCGGTCGAGCGGCGCATCGATTCGAATCTCTTCTGGGCCATTTGTCTGACGGACTGTCTGGCTGCTCGTCTGACTGCCTGTAGTTGGCTCTAACACTGGTCTGCGTACTTTCTGCTCGATTCCGGGGCTTCAACCTGACGCGTACTCCTGAACGAGAGTCCCGAGCGACAGGGAGCCCAGCCGGAAGATCATTTGCTGTGCTAATTAGTCTAGTGAATTACTTTTGGTAAGTCAATCGTCTGGCGATCGCACGGGAAATCGGATGCGGCTACAGGCTGAGCGGCCCCGATGTCGAATACGGCTTCGATGCCCGACCCCAGCCACCCCAACCATCCCCATGACCCGACCACCGGACTTCCGGAAGAGCCTAAGCACGAGCACCCGGTGAGAAAGGCCCTCGGGTCCGAGCTGACCGGCGGGGTGATCCCCGACAACGGGGTCGAAGGACCTCGGGCGATCAAGGCCGAGCGCATCATGAACCCGCCGCTGATGATTGCGGCCGCCCTCACCCTGCCCAGCGTCGCTCTATCCGAGGCGCGGGTCGGTGGCACCCTTGAGACGGTGGCCCACATTCTCAACTGGGGCATCTGGATCGCCTTCGCGATCGAGTTCGTGGTCATGCTGGCCCTGGTTCCCGATCGCAAGAAGTACCTGCGCCACCACCCGGTCGAGATCATCGTCGTCTTCCTGACCCCTCCGATCCTGCCCCCGGGCCTCCAGAGCCTCCGCGTGATCCGCCTGCTCCGCCTCCTTCGCCTGCTCAAGCTGGCCCAGCTCTCGAACCGGGTCTTCTCGAGCCAGGGCCTCCAGTACGCCGGCCTCCTCACTCTCCTGGCGACAGTGGCAGGCGGCTCGGTGTTCCGCGCCTTCGAAGCCCGGAACCAGCACATGACCGAGTGGGACGGCATCTACTGGGCCTTCACCGCGATGACCACCCTCGGCTCCGAGTTCACGGCGACCACGATCGGCGGTCAGGTCACCGCCATCGTCGTCCTTCTGGTCGGAATCTCATTCGTCGCCATGCTCACCGGCGCCATCGCCCAGAGATTCCTCAAGCCTCCCCAGCCCGAAGACCAACCCTAGGGCCAGAAGGTGAAGCAGGTTTCGTACCGGTTCGGTAGCAATCCTGCTTCACCGCCCAGGGGCGGGTGGATGCCGGGGGCCGAGACGGGCCGCCCGGGCCTTTAAAGGCCGGAAGGATGACGGGCGATGAAGGAGGACTCGTCCCCACGGGCGGCATCCGAATGCCAACTGGGGCCGGTGCCGCCGGTGCCGGAGGTGTCGAGGCGGATGCCGGCGACGGTCATGAAGGCATGGCCTGAGTTGCCGTAGACGGTGATCCAGCTGCCGGTTCCGGGTTCGCCCCACGTCGTGAGTCCGGTCGAGTCGAGGGGGCTGGAGATCAGGCCGCCTCCGTGGAGGGCGTAGCTGACCGCGCCGGAGCAGTCGTAGCCGGAGGATTCGAAGGAACCGTGGCCACCACCCCACACGTAGGGCAGGTCGATGATCGCGTTACCGGCAGCGATCACGTCCTTTACCGCCTGCGGAGCGTCGGATGGCGCTGAAGCGGTGCCGTCGGCGTTGACCACGGCGACCGATCCGGAGACCGGAGGCGCGGCTCGGGGCGCCGAACTGGAGGCCGGGTCCATGGTCAGGTCCGGCAGCGAGTCTTCGAGATTGCCGACCTTCGCTTCGAGAGCGTCGATCCTGGACTGGCGGGCGGCACTGGAGGCTTCGAACTCGGCCTTTTGGGCTTCGACGGCGTCACGCGCTTCCTGCGCTTCCGCGGTTTCGGCGGCGATCTCGTCACGGGCCTTCTGAAGTTTCTTCTCCTTGACCTTCATCTCTTCGACGATGGCTTCGATCTGGTCGCGGAGATCCTTGACCCGGGTGACCACCGACTCGTTGCGATCCTGGATTGCGTCGGCGTAACCGGCGTTGGAGACGAGCTCACCGAAATCGGATGAGGCAAGGACCATTTCCTCGATGTCGGGCGAGCCGCTCATGTAAACCGCAACCAGTTGGTCCTCGAGGATCCCGAGGGCGCGGCGAAGCCGGGCCCTGACCTCAATCAGGTGTTCACGCTGGCGCTTCAGTTCGGCTTCGACCTCGTCGAGTACTGCCTGCTTGGCCGCGAGCTTCGCTTCGAGTTCAGAGGCGCGGGCGCGGAGACCCGAGAGTTCTCCGATCAGGGCATCGATGCTGCGGTTGTCCTCGGCGACCTGGGCTTTCAGTTCCTCGACCGAACCGTTGATCGAGTCGATCCTGGCCTGGGTCTGCGCAGCGGTCAGCGCATCGGCCGGTCGGGTCGAAACCGTCAGGGCGATGACGAATGCCGCGAAAAGGATGGCGACGGCAAGGCTGAAGCCGCGGGTGCGGCCGCTGGGTGTTTGCGGGAGTCTGTTCTGCATAGGGGCTCGCCGGAGAAAACCGTGAAGCGAGCGGAACGGACAAGGTAGCGGCGATATCGCCGTTGGTCGACCTTGAGCCGGCGAGTGGGAAAACCTGTGCAGCTAAAGGTTTTCGGCTCTACAGCTCGATGTCCGCGACTAGCTCGTAGGAACGGAGCCGGTCCTTCTGGTCGTAGACCATGGTCGAGATGATCAGTTCGTCGGCGCCGGTGCGTTCGATCAAGTCGGTGAGACCCGCTTTGACCGTCTCGGGACTTCCGAATATATGGCCCTTGGCGATCGAGGAAACCACCGCCTCTTCACTCGGGGTGAAATCGTGCGAAGCCGCCTCTTCGGGGCTGGGGAAGCGGCCGGGCATACCGCTTCTGAGGCGGGCAAAGGCCAGGCGCGAAGGCCCGGCCAGCCAGCGAGCCTCCTCGTCGGTTTCGGCACAGATCACCCCCACCCCGATCATCACCCGGGGCTCATCCAGGTACTCGGAGGGCTCGAACCGCGACCGGTAGAGCTGGACCGCAGCGTCGGTATTGCCGGCGCTGAAGTGATGGGCGAAGGAGTAGGGCATGCCGAGCAGGCCGGCGACCTGGGCCGTGTAGCCACTCGAGCCGAGCAGCCAGATCTCCGGCAGGGACCCCTTTCCGGGTACCGCGGTGATTGCTTGGTAGGGATGGGCCGAGGGCCACTCGCCGGTGAAGAAGCCGAGCAGTTCGGTCAGCTGGCGGGGCAGGTCTTCGTCGGAAAGTTGGTCAACGCCGCGCCGGAGCGCGGCTGCGGTGACCTGGTCGGTGCCGGGAGCCCGGCCGATTCCGAGATCGATCCGCCCCGGATGGAGTGACTCGAGGGTGCCGAACTGTTCGGCGACGACCAGAGGCTGATGGTTGGGCAGCATCACGCCGCCGGATCCGACCCGGATTCTCTCGCTGGCCGCTGCGAGGTGGGCGATGATCACGGCCGGGGCGGAACTGGCGATGCCGACCATGTTGTGGTGCTCAGCCACCCAGTGCCGGTGGTATCCCCAGTTCTCGGCGGCCCGAACCAGTTCGGTCGAGTTCGCCAGAGCGGTGGCCGGGTCCGATCCTTCTGTGACCGGGACCAGGTCGAGTACGGAAAGCTTCGTTTCGGAAGGAGAGCTCATCCCCTGTCCAGACTACCGACCGATGAAAGTGAACTGGCCGGCTGCCAGTTCTCCCTGTGCTTTCTTCATCTCTGGCGTGTAGTCGACATCGAGCCGCTCGTCGCCAGAGGGGTCGGCCCGCCAGCTCCACCAGCTGATCCCCTTCAGCCAGTCGGCCCCGGAGAGCGCCTGGAAGGTGGCTTTGAAAGCAAGGGCCTGGACGTTCTGGTCGGCCGGCTTGTCGGTAACTGCGTAAGGCTTGGCGGTCGCACCGACCTGGCTCGGATACCCGACCTCGGTCAGGAGTATCGGCCGCTCCCACTGTTCTGACTTGGCCTTCAGCTCGGCAGCGATCTTCTTCCAGGATGCGACCAGACCCTTCAATGTGGGTGCGGAACCGTCGTCGGGAGATAGCGGGTAGTAGGCGTCGACCCCGATCGCGTCGAGATCGCTCCAGAACTGGACCTGGTCAACCTCATCCCAGTTGGCCGCGTAGGTGATCGGGCCGAAGAAACGGTCCCGCACCATCTGGATCAGGGCCTGCCAGTTCCCGGTCTCGGCAGAAAGTGTCTTGAGCTCGGTTCCCATCACGAAGATGTCAACCGAGTTCTCGGTCGCCAACGATGTGTAGTGATCGAGGAACTCGCCGTAGGACCGGTACCAGGCGGACCGGTTCACGGGTTGGATCTCGCCACGGTAGGTGTCGTCGATCACGTCGACGTGAGGCTTGAGGATCACCTGAAGTCCGGCCTCCCTGATCGTGTGGATCACTTTGATCAGGCTCTCGTCGGTGGGAGTCTTGTCGGGATCGGGAGCGATCCTGTTGGCCGTTGCCGACTTCATGTACCAGGTCGGAACGACGGTGATCGCGGTGCTGCCCAGGTCGGCCAGGGTCTGGACGTCCCGCTTGACCGACTCCTGGGCGTAACCCTCGGCCGAGTAGGCGGTCAGGTTCGCTCCCAGGAGCGGACCCTCTATCGCCAGCGGGAGCGACTGCGCATAGTCGAGTGTGGTCCCGGTTTCGGGCACCTCAGCACCTCCGACGGAAGATCCCGGCTGGGGGATGCTCGATCCCTCGTCGGTATTGAACACGGTGACTGCCAGAACTCCGCCGATCAGGCCGAGAGCGACGACCGCGATCGTTATCAGTCGCAGGTGGAGGCGCACTCCCCAACCCTACGCTCTTACCGTTCAAGTCACGGAAAGAAAACGGGCCGGGAAAATTATCGCCCAATAAGAACGAAATTTCCCGGCCCGCTGCCAGAAGGTCGATTGCCCTTTCAGGCAGTCGGAACTACTTGAGGAGTTCCGCCTTCATTTTCTCGTATTCGTCCTGGGTCAGACCGCCGCTCTGACGGAGCTGGTCGAGCTTGTGCAGCTCATCGACCGGGGTGGTTCCGGCGGTCTCCCGGACGTATTCGTCGAACTGTTTCTTGGCCTCGGTCTGCTCCTTGATCGCCCGTTCACGCATACCGGAACCGCGGGCGATCAGATATACGAGCGAGGTAAGTACCGGGATGAAGATCAGGAAGAGGCACCAGATCGCCTTCGCCCAACCGGACATCTCGTGGTCGCGAAAGATGTCCATCAGGATCGTGATCACGATCCAGACCCAGATCACGAAGAAGAAAATCGCGAGCGTGGTGAGAAGTGCTTCACCAAGTCCGTAGTCAGCTAGTACCAACTCTGTTCCTTTCAGAAAGAAAAACGGGGGACGAACACACTCAGGCTACACCCGAATGGTCCGTCCCCCACACCCGCAAAGGGTGATTTGAGTACTAGCGGGTCTTTTCGGCCAGCTTCCAGGCGGCCGGCATGAGGAGCGCGCCGATCGCGGCCTTGACCAGACCACCGATGATGAAGATGGTGAAACCGTCGTGGAGAACCGTGCTCCAGCTGGCGCTCGACATCGCGCCGATCTCGACCAGCTCCGGCGCGGCCAGCTTGAGGCCGGCGAGGCCGAAGCCGAAGACGATCAGCTGACCAACGATGAAGGAGGCGAACGCGGTCAGGACCTTGCGGTCGCTGCCTCGCTCGGCCAGCCAGCCGACGGCGCCGGCGGCGAAGATGAAGCCGATGATGTAGCCACCGGTGGCGCCGGCAATGGTGCCGATCCCGGTGATGTTGTCGATACCCGATCCACCATCCGAGTAGACCGGAAGGAAGAAGCCGAGCACCATGTAGAGGGTGAGAGCAGCCATGCCGCGCTTCCAGCCCAGAGCCGCGCCGACCAGCATCACGGCGAGGGTCTGACCGGTCATTGGCACCGGAGTCATCGGGATGACAATCTGGGCGCAAAGGGCAGTGAACAGCGCGCCGCCGAGCACCAGGACGAAATTCTTGACCCAAACGTTGGAGATCAGGTCAGCAAGGACGGGGACACGGGGAGCTTCCACCGTGTTGGAAAGCGTGGACATCAATTCCCTTTCTTAGGCAGGAAGAACGGCTGAATCCTATCCGGATGCGAAGCTACACAGATGCCCGGCACGGCGACAACGAAAGCCACCCGAGAATTGCGGACGGTCGAGGCGATCCGGTACGTCACCGCGCTGCGCGAGGGCGGCTCCCTGCCCGGACTGGTCGAAGGCGACGATGACGGCACCTGGGTGGTCAAGTTCCGGGGTGCCGGCCCGGGGCCCCGGGGC
>JAEZIQ010000031.1 GCA_023436605.1 Actinomycetes bacterium
GTCCTGACCAGCGGCCGGCCGCCCCAGACCGACCTTTCGGCGCGGCTCTACCTGCTGCCGGTTCCGAGCAACACCGGTGGGGGCGGGCTGCTCAGCGCCCCGCTCACCCCGGCCGGTCCGCAGTCCCGTCATGCCACCTGGTCTCCGGACCGCACCAAGATCGCTTACGCGATGGGCAACCCGACGACCGGCAGCTTCGACATCTTCATCCAGGACCTCGAAGCAGGGACGCTGCCGGTTCAGGTCACCCCGACCGAAGGCGCGGGAGCGGCAAACCTGAGTGCGGACCGGCCCGCCTGGTCGCCGGACGGCAAGTGGCTCGTCTACGAGCACCAGCCCCAGCCGGGAAGCACCGACCGCAACCTCCGGATGCAACCCGCCGATGATCTGGTGGCGCCGATCCCGACGACAGATCTGACCGCCCCGGGAGCTCCCTTCGAAGGCAAGCCGGCCTGGAGTCCCGATTCGCAGACGGTCTACTTCCACCGCGGGGACCCTTCAACCAACACCAACTCCGACATCTACAGGAAGCCGGCGACCGGCGGCGCGGAAACCCTGGCCATCCCCGACAGCGGGATCAGCGAGGCCCAGCCTTCGATTTCCCCCGACGGGGAGAAGATCTGCTTCACCCTGACCGCCGGTGGCTTCAACAACTCGGGTGAAGTCGTGGTCGCGCCGCTGGGGAATCCCGGATCGGGGCTGATCGTCTCCAAGCCGGCTGATCCTCCGGAAGGTGACTACAACTGCACCTGGTCGCCGGACGGCCAGATGATCGCCTACGTCAACGGGGTCTTCGGCAACGGCAAGCTGGTCATGGTCCGGGCCGACAACACGAGTCCCGACGAGATCCTGCTGACCGACGCCCAGGGGTTCGACGGCAACCCGGACTGGGCTCCGGACGGACGACCCGACTGCCCGGACCTCACTGTCTCGACCGAGGTCGACACGCCGGTCACCTTCTCGCTCGAGTGCGAAGACACCGGCCCGACCTATGTGCGGACCGAGGTCCGCGAGTTCGCTGACAGTCAGCCGAGCAGCGGTGAACTGACCCAGGAGGCGGCCGGTGAACCGTTCACCTACACGCCACAGCCCGGATTCGCGGGCACGGATGAGTTCAAGGTGAACAGCTTCGACGGGATGGGCTTCGGCACCGACCGGTCCACCGTGACCATCCAGGTCGAGGAGAAGGACCCCGGACCCGGCGGAGTGACTCCGCGCTGCGGTGGTCGCAAGGCCACGATCGTCGGTACGCCGGAGCGGGATCGGCTGATCGGCACGCCCGGCAGCGACGTCATCGTGGGCCTGGGCGGCGACGATGTGATTCGCGGGCTCGGCGGTAACGATCGGATCTGCGCCGGAGCCGGGAACGACCGGGTCGGTGGCGGTGCCGGCCGTGACCTGTTGCTCGGAGGAAACGGAAGGGACCGGCTGGCCGGCAACGCGGGGCCGGACCGGCTGCTCGGCGGCCCCGGTGCCGACCGGCTCCTGGGCGGCCCCGGGCGTGACCGGCTGCTCGGCGGTCCGGGTGCCGACCGCCTGACCGGCGGATCCGGCCGCGACCGTTGTGCCGGAGGCCCGGGCCGGGACCGACTTCGGACCTGTGAGCTGCGGCGCTGAACGGAGGCGAGGCATACTCTCCGGTCATGAGCATTCTTGAGAGCTTCTCACTGGACGGCAAGGTCGCGATCGTCACCGGAGCCTCCTCCGGGCTCGGGGTCGCCTTCGCGAAAGGCCTGGCCGAAGCCGGCGCCGACGTGGCGATCTGCGCGCGCCGGGTCGAGAAGCTCGAGGACACCCGCAAGGCGATCGAGGAAATGGGTCACCGGGTAATCGCCGTGACCGCCGACGTTTCGAACCCGGAGGACTGCGAGCGGGTCGTCGAGGAAACGGTCGCCAACCTCGGCGGGGTCGACATCCTGATCAACAACGCCGGGGTCGCGTCGGCCGCGCCCGCTACCCGGGAAGACCCGGAAGAGTTCCGCAAGGTGATCGACATCAACCTCAACGGTTCCTACTTCATGGCCCAGTCCGCGGGCCGGGCGATGGGCAACCGGGGCGGAGGCAGCATCGTCAACATCGGCAGCGTGCTCGGGTCGACCACGGCGCACCTGCCCCAGGCGGCCTACTGCTCATCGAAGGCGGCAATCATCGGTCTGACCCGCGATCTCGCCCAGCAGTGGACCGGCCGCAAGAACATCCGCGTCAACGCGCTCGCCCCGGGCTTCTTCGAGTCGGAGATGACCGACCAGTACCCCGACGGCTACCTCGACCAGATGATGTTCCGGGTCCCGGCCGGACGCAAGGGCGAAGCCGAAGAACTGGTCAAGGCCGCGATCTTCCTCGCTTCCGACGCCTCCTCGTACGTGACCGGCGCGCTCCTACCGGTCGACGGCGGCCTGCTCGTCAACTGAGCGAAACGCCGCAACGTGAAGCAGTAACGACAGATTGAGTTTGTCAGCGCTATTTGCCGACAGATTCAATCCGTCGTTTGCGAACCGGCGTCCCCGCCTTCCAGGGGGTGGAGGTCCGGCTGGCCGAGGTTCCAGACTTCGCTTTCGGCGGGGGCGCCGTAGAGCGGGGTGATGTCGCGGTCGTCGGCTCCGGCCCGGCGCATGTGCCGGTACCAGCGGTGGTAAAGCGGAGCACAGAGCACGGTCAGGCCGGTCAGGACGAACAGTCCGGCGACCATCCAGAGGTGCTCCTCGAGGATCGCGGTCCCACCGTCATTCCAGGCGGCCAGCCCGACCAGACCGATCGAAACGAGGATGCCCATGTAGTAATCGAGCGGGAAGCGCCAGATCCACGGCACCTCGAACCACCAGACGTTGCCCCGCTTGAAGCGCTTCACGGTGTAGGCGGGGTTGAGCACGAACCAGCAGTAGTCCCAGACCACGGCCAGCACGAAGTACTTGGCGATCGTCGCCAGCTCGGCGGAGAGCGACCACTCGACGCCCATCCCGAAGGGCAGATGAAGGATCACCATCGGGATCGTGAAGGCGTACACGTGGTAGCCGGTCAGGGGCCGGTGGCCCATGAACCAGCCGTAGACCTTGCCGACCTTGCCGCGCTTCAGGTACCAGGTCGGCAGGCGCTCGGCCCAGCCGCGGCCGCCCTCGATCTCGATCTCGATCGCGCCCAGCCCGAAGCACCAGAGAAAGAGCAGGACGGTGAGGGTGATGTTGAGTTCGTCGAACACGAGGCTCAGGCGGCGTAGCGGCTCTCGGTGCCGGCTGCTTCAACCAGCCCCGGCACCGTCACGAAGTCGTAACCCTGCGGGCGGTAATGCTCGAGCAGGTTTCTGGTCGTCTCGACCGAGCGGTGGCGGTCGTAGGCCGGGTGCTGGTCGAAACCGTCGTGGAGCAGGATCACGTCTCCCTCGCCGGCCGCCATGCAGCGGCGGGTGATCGCCTGGGCGGTGGTGTGGGGGCGCCAGTCGTATCCGGTGATCGACCAGGTGATCCCGAGGTAGCCCTTCTCCTTGAGGACGCGCAGGGTGCCGGGCCGGCGGCGGCCGTAGGGCGGCCGCATCAGCATCCGGCCACTGATCGTCGAAAAGGTAACCCCGGCCGCTTCGACCGCCTCCCGGCAGGCGTCGAGTTCCTCCCGGATCCGCTCGTCGGACTTGGCCGGCATGGTCGGGTGGGTGTAGGTGTGGTTGCCGATCGCGTGGCCGCGGGCGACCACTTCACGGATCAGCTCCGGCTCCCGTTCCGACCACTTGCCGATCAGAAAGAAAGTTGCCTTGGCGTCATGTTCGTCGAGCAGGTCGAGCAGCTGCGGGGTCCAGGCCGGGTTCGGGCCGTCGTCATAGGTGAGGCAGAGCCGCTTGCCGGCCCCGGGCTCGCGGCAGACCGTCCGGCCGTAGATCTGGGCGGTCGGGACCTGGGCTCCGTAGAAAGCGATCCCGGCTGCGCCGAGCAGCCCGGCGCCGATCAGTGCTCCTGCTGTCTTGCCACTCATCTGGGTGCCTTTCTTGCTTCGCGCCGGGAGCGGGCGCGCTCGCGCCTGGTCTCCTCAGCTGCCGCTTCCACCGTTCGGTTGATCACTTCGAGCGCTTCCCGGTTGCCATCCTGCGAGTAACCCGAAAGCCTTTCGTGGAAACCGTCGAGTCCGTCGAGGAAACGGTCGAGCGCCGGTTTGTCGATCTCCAGGGCGCAGGTCCCGTAGCCAAGGCGCTCGAGGTACCGCGCATTCATCAGCTGTTCGAACTGGCCCTTGAGCGGCATCGCCAGGGTCGGCTTGCCAAGGTAGACCGCCTCCGAAAGTAGTGAGAAACCGCCGCCCGTGATAACCCCGCGGCAGCTGACCAGATCCGCGAGGAAACCGTCGATCGACCGGGGTTTGTACTCGATCGCACCGTCGGTCGTGCCGACCTCGTCGCCGTCGCGCATCCCGTAGAGATGAACCGGGAGAGGGGACTCCCGCAAGGCGTTGATCAGGTCGTCGCCACCCCCGGAGTAGACGACCAGGTGATCGCCTCGGGTCGGTTCGGCATCGAGGATCACCTGGCGAAGGATCGATGGGACGAGGTTCGTCCGCCCCTTGATCACGTCCGGGTAAAAGAAAGTGGGAATCACGTAGTCGCCGGCCTTCGGCACCATCGCCCGGGTCACAGTCTTGGCCAGCTCGAAGTCCGGCACCGCGGCGAGGGTGATGTTGCGGTCGTGGTGGCAGCGATCGATCATGTGGATGTTGTCGACGCAGACCAGGGGAGTGCGGGAAAGCCGGGCGTAGAAACCGGTCAGCGGCTCGAAGTCGGTGACCGCCACGTCGGGCTTCCAGTCGTCGACCATGGTCAGCCAGTCGCGCATGTTGCCGGGCAGCTGGCGCCGGGCAGCCGAGAGGGTGCCGGTGAAAGAAGCCCAGCGCTGGATCTCGCCCTGGTTCATGGCGAACGACGGCCCGAAGACTTCGTGGACGTTCTCCTCACCGAAAACCTGGCTGAGGAACTTGTAGGCAGCGCCCGAGGCCATGATCTTGACCTCGTGGGATTCGAGCAGGGAGGAGATCACCAGCTCGGACCGGGTCGCGTGACCCATCCCCTCTCCGTTTACCCCGTAGATGATCCGCATCCGGGGCTAGCCTAAAGGTTGGAGCTGGCCCGGGTTTATTCGGGACGGAGGCCGGCCAGGACCAGCTCGACGTGTCGGCGCCAATCGGCGCCGGCCGGCGAGAAGTACATGGTCGAGGTGATGCCGCACATGATCATCGGGAAGTCGGCAAAGGAAAAGTCGCTCCGAATCGTGCCGGCGTCGATCGCCCGCTCGATGATCCTCGAGGTCGGCTCGGCGAAGCTGGCTTTCTCTTCTTCGATCCCTTCCCACTCGAGCTCGTCGGAGCCCATCATCGCCAGCTGGAAGCCGGCGTCACCGTCGACTTCCTCGGCCGAACGACGGATCACGGTCTCGAGCGCTTCGCGGGGATCCTCGATCTGCTCGGCTTCGCGGGCGATCTCGGCGAAGCGCGAGAAGCGGGTCTTGACCATCTCGGTCAGCAGCACTTCCTTGGTGGGGAAGTGGCGGTAGACGGTGCCGATGCCGACTCCGGCGTGGGCCGCGATCTGTTCGATCTGGATGTTCTCGCCGTCGCGCGCGAACAGTTCCCGGGCCGCGGCCATGATCTTCTCGCGGTTGCGGCGGGCATCGGCCCGGAGCTTCTTGTCGGTGGTGGACATCATGCTTGACAAACGGAATCTTACTTCCGTATAGTCGTGGGAACAACCGGAACCGAAATTCCGTTTGTTTCGTCCCACATACCAGTCCAGTTTCAGGAGCCCCGTGTCTGCCAACGATCTCACCTCACCTCGCGCCAAGAACCTGGCGCTCCTTCTGCTCGCGCTCACCCAGTTCGTCGTCGTGATCGACGCCTCGATCGTCAACGTCGCCCTCCCCTCGATCGGAACCGCGCTTGACATCACCCAGGACAACCTCTCCTGGGTCGTCAACAGCTACACGCTCGTCTTCGGCGGCTTCCTGCTGCTCGGCGGGCGCCTCGCCGACTTCTTCGGCCGCCGGCGCATGTTCATGACCGGCATGGCCCTGTTCGGACTCGCGTCCCTGGCTGGCGGTTTCGCCCAGAGCGAGGAGTGGCTGATCGTCGCCCGGGCCATCCAGGGCCTCGGCGCCGCGATCGCCTCGCCGGCGGCGCTCTCGATCGTCACGACCACGTTTGCCGAAGGCTCCGAGCGAAACCGCGCGCTAGGGATCTGGGGTGCGGTAGCCGGGGCCGGCGGTGCGGCCGGTGTCCTGCTCGGTGGTGTGCTGACCGAGTGGGCCGGCTGGGAGTGGGTGCTCTTCGTCAACGTGCCGATCGCCGCCTTCGTGGTCTGGCAGGCCCCGCAGCGGCTGCTCGAATCGAGGGACGAAGACGAGCGCGAAAGGACCCTGGACATCCCCGGCGCGATCTCGATCACGGCCGGTCTGGCCCTGCTGGTCTACGGACTGGTCGACGCGGTCGACCAGGGCTGGACCTCGTCCACGACGCTGATCCGGGTCGCCGTTGCCCTCGTCCTGATCGGCATCTTCGTGGCGATCGAACTCCGCACCCGCCGCCCGCTGGTCCCGTTTTCGATCTTCCGGAACCGCACCCTGCGCGGGGCCAACGTGGTCGGCCTGCTGACCGGCATGTCGCTGTTCTCGATGTTCTTCATGATCACGCTCTACCTGCAGCAGGTGCTCGGGCTCGACGCCCTCGAGGCCGGGCTCGCCTACCTGCCGCTGGCGATCGCGATCATCCTCGCGGCCGGCATGGCCGGCCAGCTGGTGACCAGGCTCGGCTTCAAGCCGGTCGTGATCGCCGGTCTGATCACGGTCGGCACCGGTCTCGCCTGGTTTACCCAGATCAGCGCCGACGGTTCCTACTGGGTCGACGTGCTCGGACCGTCGATCCTGGCCGGGGTCGGGCTCGGACTGACCTTCGTCCCGGTGACGATCGCCGCGATGTCGGGGACCAAGCGCGAGGAGGCCGGTCTGGCCTCGGGCCTGATCAACACCTCGCAGCAGGTAGGTGGCGCGCTCGGCCTGGCAATCCTCGCCTCGATCGCCAACTCGACCACCAACGACTCGTTCGAGACCGGCGCATCCCAGGCTGTGGCCCTGACCGACGGCTTCTCCACCGCCTTCCTGGTCGGTGCCTTCTTCGCCTTCGCCGGAGCGGCGCTGGCGGCGATCCTGATCTCGAGCAAGGACAGCCGCGAACACGCCGAAGCCGCCCAGGCCCAGGCGGGCGCGGCCGAGGTTCCCGCCGCCTGACGGCTGAGCGACCGGCTTCCCGAACCGGACCCCCAGGTCAGCGGTTCGGGAAGTCGATCACCTCGAGGTTGAGTGGCAGCTGCCGGTTATGGATTCCGGCGTGCTGCGAGTTGACCTCGGCCGGGGCACCCTCGAAGAGGTCGCCGAAATTGAGCAGCCGGCCCTCGACCCCGAAACGGGTGAAGGTGTACGGAAGGCCGTTCGAGGCGAGGGGGTCAGGCCCGTCCATCATGTGGAAGTGGAGATGGGGCGCGTTCGAGTTGCCGGTGTTGCCGAGCAGTCCGAGCACCTGACCGGGCCGGACCTTCTGGCCGATCTTGACCCGGGCGCTCTTGGGCTGCATGTGGGCGTAGAAGGCAAATACTCCCTTCGCCTTGCGGACCACGATGTAGTTGCCCCCTGAGGTCGCTGCCGTGGCGGGCGGGAGTTCACCGGTCGGCTGAGTTTCGGGAATGTGCCTGACCACCCGTACGACCTTGCCTGAGGTTGCCGAAACGATCGGGTCGCCGAAGAACGGATAACTCGAGAGGTCTTCCCACGGCCCGGTCACCATCTTTCCGTTGGGCTGAATCCGCATGAAGTCGATTGCGAATCGCTCCGAGTTGTGGAGCTTGCCGTTGACCGGCAGGACCGCGCCGCGGTGCGAGGTGAACTCGGTGCAGCAGCCGTTGGCGGCGATCCAGCCGGATCCGCGAAGCGGCGGCCGGACCTGGATCGCGGGCCGGTCAACGACCCAAACGGCCCCGCTGCGGAAGCGGCTGGCGTACTTGAGCGGTCCGTCGGTCGCCTCGACTACGAACTGGTGGGAGATCCGGGCCGGCAGCTTGGCCCGGGGCCGGAACTTCAGGTCGAGCAGGATGTAGCCGGACTGGCCGCCCTGGAGAACGTTGGTGTGAGTCGCACTTCCGTACGGGTTCATCATGTCCTTGAGGGCGCTTCCGGTCACGGGGGCGAGGGCCCGCTTGCCGGCGAACCGGTTGATCTTCTTGATCGTGACCGGAGACTTCGAGTAGTTGGTGAGCACCAGCTCGTAGGCCAGGTGCTTCTTGCCGTCGGTCGCGATGACCGGTCGGGCCGGGGCGACCGGTTCGGCGTAGACCGGGGTGAACTGTTCCTCAGCCGACGCCATGCCGGGAATGGCGATGAGGAGGAATGTCGTCAGCAGGGCGGCGATCGCGATCTGCGCCACTACCCGACTTGCCGCCATGGGGCCGACCTTCTCGTAACCGGACTGAACCTTCACCCTGCACTCCTCGAATCGCTGGTCTGGACAACGGGACCCTAGCGAGCCACCCTGATCCCAAAACCCGCTGGCCCGCAATGAGTTCCGCTGGCGGCGGCACAATTGCTGTCGATGAACCTGAAACTGCTGATGACCCTGGCCGCCGCCCAGTTTCTGATGGTGCTCGACCAGGCGGTTATGAACGTCTCGATCTCGCAGCTGGTCACCGACTTCGACACGACGGTCACCACGATCCAGTCGGTGATCGCCTTTTACGCGCTGGTCATGGCTGGTCTGATGCTGATCGGGGCCAAGC
>JAEZIQ010000043.1 GCA_023436605.1 Actinomycetes bacterium
CACGCCGAGGTCGTCGCGGCGATCGCCGAGTTCGAACCGGTCCTGCTCGTGGTCTCGCCCGAACATGTAGAGAGTGCCCGGAGCCGCGTTCCGTCGCAGAACGTGGAGATCTTCGAGGCGCCGATCGACGACTCCTGGCTCCGCGACTCGGGGCCGGTCATCGTGACCGCCGAAGGCAGGCGGGCCGGCGTGGACTTCACTTTCAACGGCTGGGGCGAGGCCTTCCTCCCTTACGACAAGGACGCCGCCGTCGCCGCTCGCATCCTCGATCACCTCGGGATCGAACGGATCGGCTCGGAACTCGTCCTGGAAGGCGGCTCGATCGCCGTCAACGGCGAAGGAACACTGATCACGACCGAGCAGTGTCTGCTCGACCCGAGCCGCAACCCGGGGCTCGACCGGGAATCGATCGCGACCGAGCTCTCGGCCCGGCTCGGTGTGGACGAATTCGTCTGGCTCGACCGGGGACTGGTCGAAGACGGGGATACCGACGGTCACGTCGACAACATCTGCGCTTTCATCGAACCCGGCAAGGTCCTGCTCCAGACCGCGCCGGAGGGAGACCCGAACTACGAGAACGCCCAGGAGAACCTGGACCTGCTCTCAGCCGCCGGGCTCGAAGTGGTCGAACTGGACCTGCTGCCCCGGATCGACCGCGACGGCGAACCGATCGTCGTTCCCTACACGAACTACTACATCGCCAACGGCGCCCTGATCGTTCCCGTCAGCGGCTACGACCCCGACATGGATGCCCAGGCGCTGGAACTGCTCGGCCGGCTCTACCCGGGTCGTGAAGCGATCGGCATCGATGGCCGCAACCTCGCCCTGGGTGGGGGAGGCATCCACTGCATAACGCAGCAGATACCGGCCGTCTGAGTCCTAGCCTTCGGCCCTGGCCTTGAGTCCCTCGGCGGCGTCCTTGGTCAGCCATTCCTTCAGCTTGTCCTGGACCGGGCCCTTGATCAGCAGCCCGAGCATGCGGCCGGTGTCACCCTTCAGGGCATAGGTGGCCCGGGTCTTGCCGTCGCCCAGGTCCTCGAGCTTCCAGCTGCCCTTCATCCATTTCAGGTCACCCTTCTTCTGCTCCCAGGTCATGCCGTCTTCGGGCTGGTACTCGAAGGCGACCCGGGAGGTCACATCCCTCACCTTGGCGTCGGACTTGATCTCGACCAGAGTGGCGCGGCCCTCCGAATCTTTCTCCAGAACGTCGAGCGTCTTCATCGAATCCTGCCACTCGGGGGTTGAGGGCAGGTCGGCGATGATCGCGTAGCACTCGGACTTCGGGGCGTCGATCTCCACGGTGCGTGAGGCTTCAAGGATTCCCATGGCCTGATGCTATCCCGACCCGGTGTCAGGAGCCGGGTATCGTGATCGCATGACTGATCTGAACCTGAACGGCGTTCACCACATCAGCTGCATAACCGGCGACGCCCCCGGCAACGTCGAGTTCTATGCCGGACTGATGGGCATGAGACTGGTCAAGAAGACCGTAAACCAGGACGACCCGTCCGTCTATCACCTGTTCTACGGTGACGAGAAGGGGTCCCCGGGCTTCGACCTGACCTTCTTCGAGTATCCGGGCTCCCGGCAAGGCCGGGCAGGTGCGGGGATGATCCACCGGATTCTCTGGCGAGTCGGTTCTTCCGACTCCCTCGACTACTGGGCCGAACGGCTCGGAGCTGCCGGCGTCAAGACAGTTCGTTCGTCCGACGAGGGCGCGGAGTTCTACGGGGTCGGCCCGACCGGTGAAGGCGACACGCTGCTCTTCCAGGACCCGGAAGGACTGACCCACGAGATCCTTGTCTATGACGGTCCCGACGCGCCACTGATCGCGGCTCACACCGAGGTTCCGGCCGAGCATGCGATCCAGGGCTTCCACGGAGCCCGGGCCTTCTCCGGCAACCCCGACGTGACGCGACAGGTTCTCGGCCAGCTGCTGGGCTTCACCGACGAGGGTGATGACAAGTGGCATCTCGCCGGTCGCTCCGGGGACGGTTTCGAAGCCCGCAACGGCTTCTACTACCTCGACGAACCACCGGAGGGCCGGGCAGTGCCTGGAGCCGGAACCGTTCATCACATCGCCTGGGCCTCGCCGCTCGACCAGCATTCCGATTGGCGCGAGAAGGTCGCTGCCACGGGCCTCTACATCACGCCGGTGATCGACCGCTTCTACTTCAAGGCGCTCTATTTCCGCGAGCCCGGCGGCATTCTCTTCGAGTTGGCCACGATCGGTCCCGGCTTCGCCACTGACGAAGACCCGGAGCACCTCGGCGAGCGGCTCTCGCTGCCGCCCGACTTCGAGTCGGTCCGCGAACAGGTCGAACCGACCCTTCGCCCGATCCCCGATGTAACCCAGTGGCGCCCCTGAATGGTCCAGTGAGATCCGAAAAGTCAGTGATAATCACTGACTTTTCGGATCTCACCAGCCGTCCCCTCATCGGGGCTGCGAAATAGACTGCGCGACGATGAGTCGGTATGAGCCTCGGGTGATCGAGGGCAAATGGCAGCAGGTCTGGAAGGACGAGGGTACCTGGGAGGTGCCGAACCCCGGGCAGGAGGGTTTCGACCCGGAGAAGCCGAAGAGCTACGTGCTCGAGATGCTTCCCTACCCCTCGGGCGAGCCGCATGTCGGCCACCTCAAGTGTTACTCGCTGGGTGATGCGATCGCCCACTTCCGGCGCCGCAACGGCTACGAGGTCATCCACCCGATGGGCTTCGACTCCTTCGGTCTGCCGGCCGAGAACAATGCGATCAAGACCGGTGAAGCACCGCTGGTCGCGACCGAACGCTCGATCGCCTCGTTCCGCCGCCAGTTCGCCGACTGGGGCGTCTCGATCGACTGGTCACGGGAGCTCGCGACCCACACCCCCGAGTATTACCGCTGGACCCAGTGGATCTTCCTGAAGCTTTACGAGCGCGGTCTCGCCTACCGCACCCAGGCACCGGTCCAGTGGTGCCCGAAGGACGCGACCGTGCTGGCCAACGAGCAGGTCGTCGACGGCCGTTGCGAGCGCTGCGGCACCGAGGTCGAGACCCGCAACCTGCGCCAGTGGTTCTTCAAGACGACCGATTACGCGCAGCAGCTGCTCGACGACTTCGACGAGCTCGAATCCTGGCCGCCGCATGTGATCACCATGCAGAAGAACTGGATTGGCCGCTCCGAGGGCGCCGAGGTGACCTTCCGCTGCGAGTCCGCCAACCTCGACTTTCCGGTTTTCACCACCCGCCCCGACACTCTGTTCGGAGCCACCTTCTTCGTGATGGCGCCGGAGCACCCTGACCTCGACCGCCTGATCGAGGGGACCGAAGTTGAGGAAGAGGTGCGTGCCTACGTGAACTCGGTCGCCCGCGAGTCAGTTGCCGAGCGTGGTGACGAGGGGCGGCCCAAAACCGGCGTTCCGCTCGGCCGTACCGTCACCAACCCGGTCAACGGGGAAGAGATTCCGATGTTCGTCGCCGACTACGTGCTGATGGACTACGGCACCGGCGCGATCATGGCCGTGCCCGGCCACGACCAGCGCGACTACGAGTTCGCCCAGGTCTTCGACCTGCCGGTCAAGCGGGTGATCGAGGGCGAGCCGGATGAGGGTGGTGACGAGAACGGTCTGCCTTTCGCTGGTGACGGTCCGATGACCGGCTCCGGCCGTTTCGACGGCATGAACAACCGCGAGGCCTACGACGAGATCGTCGATTGGCTGAAACTGGAAGGCCGGGGCGAGGCCTCGGTCAACTTCCGGCTGCGCGACTGGCTGGTTTCAAGGCAGCGCTACTGGGGTGCCCCGATCCCGATCGTCTACTGCGACGACTGCGGCATGGTGCCGGTGCCCGAAGACCAGCTCCCGGTCCGGCTGCCCGAGATCGACGACTACGCGCCGAAGGGCAAGAGTCCGCTCGCCGCGGCGAGCGAATGGGTCGCCACCACCTGTCCCGCGTGTGGCGCAGCCGCCGAGCGGGAAACGGACACGATGGACACCTTCGTCGATTCGTCCTGGTACTTCCTGCGCTATCTCGACGCGCAGAACTCGGATGCCCCCTGGGACCGGGCTGCGTCCGATCACTGGATGCCGGTCGACCAGTACATCGGCGGCGTCGAGCACGCAATCCTCCACCTGCTTTACGCCCGATTCTTCACCAAGGCCCTGAAGGACATGGGCCACCTCGGCGTGGTCGAGCCCTTCGCCAACCTCTTCACCCAGGGCATGATCACCCGCGACGGGGCAAAGATGTCCAAATCGAAGGGCAACACGGTCAGCCCGTCCGAGATCGTCGCCCGTCACGGTGCCGATGCCGCCCGCACCTATGTCTGCTTCATGGGTCCGCCCGAACGATCCGGAGACTGGACCGACGAAGGGGTGGAGGGCGTCCACCGCTTCCTCGCGCGACTCTGGCGGGTTGGCGAGGAACTGGCCGAGGCCGGCGAGCCCGGCCCGGTATCGCTGCCCGACGGACTTGATGGCGATGCCCGGGTTGTGGCTGCGAAGGCCCACTGGGCGATCGCCAAGGCAACCGGTGACTTCAACCGTGGTTTCCAGTTCAACACGGTGATCGCCGCGGTCATGGAACTTGTCAACGAGGTCTATCGGACCAAGGACAAACTGCTCGAGGCAGGAGGAGACGGGAGGGAGGCGATCCGCTTTGGCGTCGCCACCGCGGCCTCGCTGATCCAGCCCTTTGCGCCGCATCTGGCGGCCGAGGTCTACGAGAAGGTGACCGGCCTGCGGGTCTGGGAAGTCGAGTGGCCCGAAGCGGATCCGGAAATGCTGAAGTCGGAGACGGTCACGATCGTGGTC
>JAEZIQ010000067.1 GCA_023436605.1 Actinomycetes bacterium
TTGACCGAGATTAGCGAAACGAGGTCTTTATCGACTTAATTAGTCAAGAAGCGAATGGATCAGGCGGAAGGTGCCTGATTTGCCTTGAGTACATCCTTGACCAGGAGCGAGGCTCCGATCACACCACCTTCGTCACCGAGCGCGGCAACCTTGACGTCGGGCGGGTTGTCCCGGTCCAGAAGGTACTGGTCCATCCCGGCGATGATCTCCGGCACGAGGGTGTCCCCGAACCGCACTCCGAGTCCGCCGCCGATCACGACCGCCTCCGGATCAAGCAGGTTGACCGCCGAGGCAATTCCGGCCGAGAGTGCTCCCACCGCGCGATTGAGCAGGTCCTCGGCGAGTTCGTCGCCGTCATCGAGGGCGCGTTGCCAGATCGCGCTGGTCAGATGGGTCTTCTCGTGCTTCTTCATCAGTTTGAAGAGCTTGGTCTTGCGTCCCTTCTTGACCTCGCGGCGGGCTTTCTCCTCCATCGCCTTGCGGCCGGCGTAGGCCTCGACGGTCCCGTTTAGTCCGTTCAGTCCCTTGGCGCCACCTCGGCGCACGAGGGTGTGCCCGATCTCGCCGGCCCGGCCGCGGCCAAGCCACGGTTCGCCGTTGATGATGATTCCTCCACCGACACCGGTGCCCCAGAAGACTCCGAGCAGACTCGAATATCCAGCTCCGGCCCCGAGTTCGAATTCGCCCCTGGTCCCGACCTGAACGTCGTTGCCGACTCGTACCTCTGTACCCAGCTCTTCGCGTAGAGCCATGCCGAGCTGGAAGGTTCCATCCCAGTCGGGCAGGTTTCCGGCCCCGCTGACCGCGCCCGTTTCGCCGTTGACCGAGCCGGGCGAGCCGACCCCGACCGCGAGCAGCCGGTGCGCCTCAGTGCCGGCATCCATCGCGGCTTCCTGCATGGTCGTCGCCATCGCCCGGACCACATCGGCCGGACCTCCACGGTCCGGGGTCGGACGGCGCCGGTAGGCGATCACTTTGTGGTTCTGGTCGAGGACGGCAGCGGCGATCTTGGTGCCGCCCAGATCGATGCCTCCAATCAAGGGCGCGGTGCGACGGGTGGCGGGACCTCTCTGGGCTCCGGGTGGCGTGATTGGAGGCAGCTCGACTGCCCTCTGTGGCTCGATTTGACCCTTCGCTTTGGTGGCTGCCGCGGCAATGCTCGCTGCCGGAGAGCCGGGTGGGGGATCCCCCGGTTTTTTCGGGGGGGACGATTCCGAACTGATCGGGGAGAGGGGATCAAGCGAAAGGGCCTCGTTCGGCTCGCCCTTGCGTCGGGCCTTGCGTGCCTCCTTGGCCGCCTTCTTTGCGGCCCTGCGCTGCGCCTTGTCGGCCTTTCGCTGAAGTCGCGAGGCTTCCCGCATTTCGCGTTGCTTGTCTCTCGTATCCGCGTTTGAAGTTGCGTGGATGTGCTCCTGCTGCTGAGCCAGCCGCTCGGCCGGAGTCTGCGGTTCCGGCGAGTGATGGGCTACCGGGCCCGGTCCCGGAGTCGGCGGGGGCACCTTGGGGGCCTCGTCGCGAACTGGAGCTTCGACTGCCTGGGCCGGTTCGGTTGATTGAGCTGGTTCGGGAGCCGGGGCCTCGGGCAGATTGGCTTCGCTGCTCTTGGCGGCGTTTTCAGTTGCCTCGGTTTCAGGAGTCGGTTCCTCCGACTGGTCGACCTTACGCCTGAGCATCAGTGAACCCCTTGAAAGCCGTCATGGCCGCACCCTATCCACCTCTGACAAGGTATTGGCATGAACGACCAGCGCGGGTGGAAAATGTGGTGGCAGAAACGCCGCTGGTACGAGCGCTCCCACCGGCCCTTGAGACGACTGATGCTGGACCGGGAAATGGCCCGGCTCGGGTCCTACGTCCGGCATCCGATCGAAGGCGACGTGCTCGGGGCGCTGCGATCGGGACAGCTCACGATCGGCCAGGGGTGTCACTTCGAGCCGGGGTGCTGGTTCACGATGTCGGCTCACGCGAAGGTCACGCTCGGCGATGACGTGTGGATGAACCGCAACGTGATGCTGGCCGCGGAGAACGAGGTAACGATCGGCGACCACGTGATGTTCGCCAACGGCTGTTTCATCGGCGACGCCAGCCACCGTTTCGACGATCCCGATCTGCCGATCACCTGGCAGGGTTTCACCAGCAAGGGCCCGGTGCGGATCGGCTCGAACGTGTGGCTGGGCGTCAACGTCGTGGTCACCTCGGGAGTCACGATCGGCGACCACTGCGTGATCGGCGCCAACTCGGTGGTCACCACCGACATTCCCGACCAGACCATCGCTGCCGGAGCCCCCGCCAAGCCAATCCGAAAAGTCGAGTTCATCGAAAAGTAGCCCGCTGCCGACGCCCGCCCGGACGTCTCGGCACCAAAACCCACGATTTCCCACAAATATTGTGGAAAACCGTGGGTCTTGACCTGACTACTCGACGCACGACGGAGCCCCTCCCAACCATCAATAGCTTCGAATGGGAGGGGCGGGTTTCAATTGGAGCGCCGTCGAAGCCGGCGCGACTGCAGCTAGCTAAGAGGCTCCCAGTCCCACGAGCTGTTTTCGAGATAGGAGGGTGTGTCCAGGTCTTCGCGGTTGAGTCGCTGGCGGAGGCCTTCAAGTTCCGATGGGTCGACCGCGTAGACGTGTTCGGGGGCGGGGAAGGCGCCGTTTCGAACCTCTTCGATGTAGCCCTCGACGCCGCGCAGCATCTCGGAACGGACGTCCGAGTAGCGCTTGACGAACTTGGCGACGTGACCGTGATTGATCCCGGCCAGGTCGTGAAGGACCAGCACCTGACCGGCGGTTTCGTTCCCGGCGCCGATGCCGATCGTCGGGGCCTTCAGCTTGGCGACGATCATCTCGGTCACCGCCTCGGGCACGGCTTCGATCACGATCGCAAAGCACCCCGCCTGATCGAGGGCGACCGCGTCCTCGGCGACCTTGATCGCCTGTTGGGCGGTTCGGCCCTGGGCTTTCATGCCGCCCAGCGCGGTCGCGGTCTGGGGCGTCAGGCCGACGTGTCCCATGACGGGAATACCGGCGTCGATGATCGCTTTGGCCCGCTGAACCGAGGTACCGCCGCCTTCGAGCTTGACCGCATCGCAGCCGGCCTCTTTCACGAGCCGCTGGGCGCTGGCAATTGCGAGTTCATCCGATGCCTCGTAGGAGCCGAATGGCAGGTCACCGACCAGGAAAGGGGTCTTGAGACCTCTGCGAACCGCCTTGGCGAGCATGGTCATCTCGTCCATTCCGACCGGTACGGTCGAGTCGTAACCGAGCACGCAGTTGGCGGCCGAATCACCGACCAGGACGATGTCGGCACCGGCCTCTTCGATCACTTCCGCCGAAGGGAAGTCGTAAGCGGTGATCATCGCTATCGGCTCGCCCGCTTCATGCATTTCGGCCAGCCGGGTCAGGGTCACGGGTCGACGTTCTTCGCCTTCTTTGCGGATTCCGGAACTCATGATGTCTTTCTGTTGGCGCTTGGGTGTTCGATCAGGATGTTGTCGATCAGGCGGGTGCCGTCCACATCGGCGGCCACGGCGACCAGGACCGGATCGGTCCCTTTGCCGTCGGCCAGATCGAGGGTGCCCGGGTAGCGGGCTTCGAAGTATTCGGGAGTGATCCCGGCCAGCTCGAGGTGGCGGCGTCCCGCCGCGAGGGCGGCGTCGAGCCCTTCCTCGGCGAAGACGGATTCGGTCTCGAGCAGCGAGGCCCAGATCGCGGTCGCCCTTTCGCGGGATTCCGGGGAGAGATAGGCGTTACGGGAACTCATCGCCAGTCCGTCGCGCTCCCGAACCGTCGGCAGGATCACGATCCGGGTGCGGAACTCGAGGTCCTCGGCCATGCGTCGGATCACGGTGGCCTGCTGTACGTCCTTCTGGCCGAAGTAGGCGTTGTCGGGATCGACCGCGTTGAGCAGCTTGGTCACGATCGTGGTTACCCCGGCGAAGTGGCCGGATCCGCGGCTTCTCTCACTGCCGCAGAGCACCTCGGTCAGGCCTTCGACCTCGACCTTCGTCGCGAATCCGGGCGGGTAGACGTCGTCAGGCTGCGGCGCGTAGACGTAATCGACGCCCGAACCTTCGGCGATCGCCAGGTCCCGCTCCTCGTCGCGGGGATAGGTGCTGAGATCCTCGCCCGCCCTGAACTGGGTCGGATTCACGAAGAGGCTCATGACCACGATGTCGTTTTCCTCGCGAGCTGCCTTGAGCAGCGAATTGTGGCCCTCATGCAGGTAGCCCATCGTCGGCACGAGTCCGACCGTCTTCGACTCGCCCCGGTGACGGTCTCGCAGCTCATGCATCTCGGCGGCGGTGCGAAGGACTCTCACGCCGGTCCCTTTCCGACCGCGATGTCCCTCGTTCTTCCGGCCAGAGCGTCGTAGAAACCGAGCAGGTCGGGTCGGATCTCCGACAGCGCTCTGCGGTGCGCTTCAACCGTGGTTTCATCACGGCGTGCGATCGGACCGGTCAGCGCATCGGCTCCACGCTCGATCCAGTTGTCCAGGCTGCGCCTGACCAGCGGTTCGAGCACTTCGCGCGGGTTCTCGACCGCGATGCCGCCCAGGAGTTCGGCCGCGGTCTGCTCGATCGTCACCAGGAA
>JAEZIQ010000011.1 GCA_023436605.1 Actinomycetes bacterium
GTGTTCATGTTCGACGAGGTGCCGGAACCGGTCTGGAAGATGTCGATCGGGAACTGGTCGTCGTACTGCCCGGCCCCGACCTTGTCGCCGGCTTCCGCGATTCGCTGGGCGATGTCGGCGTCGAGCAGGCCGAGCTTGGCGTTGGCCCGGGCAGCGTTGGCCTTGATCAGACCCAGCCATTTGACCAGCGACGGCGGAATCGTCTCGCCGGATACCGGGAAGTTGTCAATCGCCTTGGTGGTTTCCCCACCCCAGAGTTGCTCGCTCACTTCAACGCCTTTCCGAACTGGTGACTTGCCGGGACAGTCTTTCAGCCGGTTTCCCGGCCCGCTTCGTAACCCCTCTGGTAAGTCTGCTGAACCTTCTTGCTGGCGCCGTCAAGTCCGTTGGTTGCCGCTGCCTCGACGCGATCGAGCAGCGTGGCGTGGATGCCCTCGGTCTTGGCTTCCGCCTTGGTCATGGCCCCGACCAGATAGCCCGCCATCATCGCGGCTTCGGCGGAACTTTCGAAATCGCCGTTGGCCCCGTCGGTCTTGATGAAAGCGGCGAGGCGGGTCGCAACTTCGACCGCGGTGCGGCCAACTTCCTCCTGATGGGCAGCCGACTGGTTGGCCGGCAGGCACTCACTGATCAGCGAGTCGCCTTCGATCCGGACCTGGTCGGGAGCTTCAGCGAGGGCGGTCAGCCAGATTTCCGGTGTGGCCTGGCAGGCCGCCGGCGTGGGGATTTTTGCTCCGCTGCTGCAGCCGATGAAAGCGAGGGCGAAGGCGGGCAGGATCAGGGCGATGGCTAGTGATTTGCGCACGGCCACAATCCTGACAGGCCGGCCCGTCCACCCCCGATCCCGTACTCGTTCGTTCACATACGAATGACCGATAGGCTGCCGCCATGCCTACCGTTCGCGAAGTCACTTTCGATCTCTTCCGCAAGCTGGGAATGACCACGATCTTCGGCAATCCGGGCTCGACCGAGCTGCCGATGCTGGCGGATTACCCCGATGACTTCAAGTACGTGCTGGGCCTGCAGGAAGCCGCGGTCGTGGGCATGGCCGACGGCCACGCCCAGGTGACCCGCAAGCCAACCCTGGTCAATCTGCACACCGCTCCCGGACTCGGCAACGCGGTCGGCGCGCTCTTCAATGCCCAGGCCAATCACTCGCCGGTGGTCGTCACCGTCGGCCAGCAGGTGCGGGCCCAGATCACGATGCAGGCGAACCTGACCAACCGCGACGCGATCCGCGTCCCGGATCCGTTCGTCAAGTACTCCTATGAACCGGCCCGGGCCGAGGACGTGCCGCTCGCTCTCGCCCATGCGGTTCACCTCGCGACCCTGCCCCCGATGGGTCCGGTCATGGTCTCGATCCCGATGGATGACTGGGACGTCGAGATGGATGCGGCCGAGGCGCAGCAGGTGATCGACCGCGCAGTTTCGGGTCGGGCCGTTGCCGATCCTGCCGCGATCGCCGATCTCGCCGGACGCCTGAAGGAAGCCAGGAATCCGGTGTTGGTTGCCGGACCCGACATCGACGCCGCCGACGCCTGGGACGAGGCGGTGGCACTGGCCGAGGGACAGAACCTTCCGGTCTGGGCCTCGCCCGCAACCGGCGGCGGCCGCATCGGCTTTCCAGAAAGCCACCCCCACTGGCGCGGCGTCCTGCCGCCGGCGATCCAGCCAATCGGAGAAACCCTCAAGGATCACGACCTCGTGCTGGTCGTGGGCTCCTCGGTCTTTCCCTACTACCCCTACCTGCCCGGAGCCTTCCTCGGCGAGAACACGAAGCTGATCCAGCTCACGTCGGATCCGGACGAGGCCGCTCGCGCCCCGATGGGCGACGCGATCGTCGCCGATGTCAAGCTCAGCCTCGCCGCCCTGAACGAGGCACTCGACGGCACCGACCGTCCGGCGATCGAGCCGTGGCCCGGCCCGACCCGACTCGAGGAAACCGATCCCCTCACTTCCTCGGTGGTGATGAACACGCTGAACGAGGTGCTGCCCGAAGACTCGGTGATCGTCCTCGAAGCCCCCACCTCGACCCTGGCCCTGCGCAACCAGCTCCGGATCTCGAAGCCGAACAGCTACTTCTTCGGTGCCGGCGGTGGGCTCGGCTTCGGCCTTTCGGCCGCGGTCGGCATCCAGTACGCCGAAGATCGTCCGGTGGTCTGCGTGCTCGGCGAAGGTTCGGTCCAGTATGCGGTGACCGCTTTCTGGACCGCGGCTGCCTATGACATCCCGGCCACCTTCCTGATCCTCCGCAACGAGGAGTACGGAATCCTCAAGTGGTTCGCCGAGGTCGAGAACGTTTCCGACGCTCCCGGCCTGGACCTGCCGGCCCTGGAAACCGCGAAGATCGCCGAGGGTTACGGCATCGAAAGCAGGACCGTCGCGAGCGCTGAAGAAGTCGAGGCGGCACTGCGGGAAGCGATCTCCGATCCCAAACCCCGACTGGTCGAGGTCCCGGTCCAGCCGGGCATGTCGCTCTTCTAGACCACGATCAAGGAGCCAGAATGCCACTGCTCGAACCGGATGTTCTGAAGATCACGCCGGAGGCGAGCGAACCGGCCGTCGACCGGGCCCCCGATTGGGTCGCCGGCGGCACACCCGAACCTCTACGGTCGAAGCTGGTCGCCCTGCTCGGCGAGGAGAAGCTGCTGGGTCGGGCCACGGATCTCGTTCGCTACGCCTCCGACGCCAGCCCTTACCGGATGCTGCCGAAGGCGGTGGTGATGGCTCATGACGCCGACGATGTCGCCGCCGTCCTCAGGTTCGGTCGTGAAGAGGGAATCCCGGTCACCTTCCGTTCCGGCGGCACCAGCCTGAACGGCCAGGGTCAGACCGAGGGCATCCTGGTCGACGTGCGCAAACACTTCAGAGGGGTCGAAGTTCTCGATGACGGCCTCCGGGCCCGGATCGGTCCCGGCACGATCCTCGGCCACGCCAACAAGGTGCTCGCCCCCTACGGCCGCAAGCTCGGCCCCGACCCTGCCTCGACCGACATCGCCACGGTGGGCGGAGTGGTCAACAACAACTCCGGGGGCATGCGCTGCGGGGTCACCTATGACTCGTACCAGACGGTCACCGGCATGACTTTCGTCCTGCCTTCCGGCACCCTGATCAACACCGAGGCCGAGGGAGCCGAGGAGGAGTTTGCGGCCAGCGAACCGGAACTGGCCGCGGGCCTGATGAAGATCCGTGAGGAGATCCTCGCCGACCCTGCCTTCACCGAACGGATCCGCCACAAGTTCGAGATCAAGAACACGACCGGCTACCGGCTCTGTGCTTTCCTCGACGGCGAGACTCCGCTGGAGATATTCCGTCGCCTGATCATCGGCTCGGAAGGCACCCTCGCCTTCGTCGCCAGCGTCACCTTCGAGACGGTCGAGCTGCCGGTGGTGACCACGACGGCATGGCTGCACTTCCCGGACATTCAGACGGCGGTCGAACCGGTTCCCGAGCTGGTCGCCGCCGGGGCGACAGCGGTCGAGCTGATGGTCGCCCCCGCCCTGATCACCGCCGGCTGGAACATGCCGGGCGCCCCCGAGTACTTCCGTGAGATCGACCCCGAATCGGCTGCGCTACTGGTCGAGTTCGGCGGTCCGGACGAGGCCAGCCTCGACGCCCAGGAGGCGAACGCGCTGAAAATCGTCGACGAGGAGAAACTGATCCTGCCAGCCAGTTTCGGCCGGGACGAAGAGACGATCGAAACAAACTGGAAGGTTCGCGAGGGTCTCCACGGGCTGATCGGCAAGATGCGCCTGCCCGGCACCGCCCTGATCATCGAGGACGTCTGCGTGCCACCGGCCCGGATCGCCGAAGCGGCGGTAGAGCTCCGCGGCATGTTGGCCGAACACGGTTTTCTGGCCGGCGTGGCCCGCCCCGCCGCGGGCGGCAACCGCCACATCATGCGGGCCCCCCCCG
>JAEZIQ010000136.1 GCA_023436605.1 Actinomycetes bacterium
GATCGGCCCCCCGCTTGCCTTTGGACGGGCCGCGGCTTAGCGCCGCTTCTTGCCCTTGAGCTTGACCGTCTGGGTGACGGTCCGCTTGGTTCCGTCGGTCGAGACGACGGTGACCTTGAGCTTGGTGCTCGTCTTGCGACCCTTGAGGGCCTGACGGGCGCGCTTCGGCAGGACGAGCCTGACCTTGGCCGACTTGCCTTCGCCGACCCGCTGCTGGACCTTGACGGAGGCGAAGTAGACCTTGCCGCCAATCCTGACCTTGACCTTCTTTGGCGCGTTGACCGTGCAGGTCCCCTCGGGGCACTTGATGGTCATCGCGACGACCTTGCCGTCGTTGGGAACCGTGATCTGCTGCTTGACCGGTTCGATCTTTGGCGGCAGCGGCTTCGGCGGGTTCGGCTTCGCGACGACGGTGACGTCAGCACTCAGCTTGCTGTCGCTGCCACCGACGTTCTCGGCGGTCGAGCGGCAGCTGACCTGCTTGCCCTCGTCACCGTCGACCGGGGTGTAGGACTGGGCGGCCCCCGGGATCACCGCGCCGTCGAGCAGCATCTCGGTGGTTACCGCAGGCTCGGGGTAACCGCTGGCCGTACCGGGCGTGCACGTGATCTCCTCACCGACGGTGCCGCTGCCGGCGATGGTCGGCGCGGTCACCTTCGGCAGGATCGTCGTGACGCCGGTGCCGTCGATATCAGCTTCGGCGTTGCCGATGAATTCGTTGTTGTCAGCGAGAACGAGGATGCCGGTCTCGACGCTGTTGGCCAGACCGACCGTGTTGTTCTCGAAGAGGTTCCCGGAGACGGTCACGTTGCCGAGATCGACCTTGTGCTCGAGGCCGAGGCCGACCACGGCGTTCGAGACATCGTTGTCGGTGATGGTCGCACCGGCAAGGGTCGGTGACTCGACGCCGCCCCGCAGGACGATGCCACCGCCGACCGAACCGTCGACGACCGAGTTGGTCACCGTGACCGGACCGGCCGTGGCGCCGAACTTGAGGTTGAACTCGACCGCGTGGGGGCTCGCGTGGGTGCCCCCACCAGTGTTCCTGGCTTCGATGCCTTCTAGCGAGACGTTGGTTCCCCGCTCGAGGTAGATCGCCTTGTCGCCGTTGCCGTTGAAGGTCGAGTCGACGATCGAGAGGTTGTCGAGCGTGCCGCCGTTCTCGGCGACGAAAAAGCCGTGGCTCGTGTTGTCGTCAAAGTGACTGTTCGTGATGGTCAGGTTCTGGGCCTGGCCCCGGACCCGCATGCCGTGGCCGTTGTCGTGGGAGTTGAGACCGTTGATCACCCAGTCGGCAATCACACCGTTGTTGTGGATCGCGACCGCGTAGCTGGTGAATCCGGTGACCTCGACGTCGGTGACCTTGACGCCGCTGACGGTGGCGTCGGTCCGGATCGCGCTCGCGGCACCGGTGCCGACAAGCGCCAGATTCTTCAGCTCGCTGGAGTCACTGCCGGCATTGAAGACCGCGAGGTTGCCGCTGGCCGCCTGAAGGACGGTGCTCTCTCCCTGGCCTTCGATGGTCAGTTGCTTGGCGACGGTGAAGGTGCCGGTGAAGGTGCCGGCACCGATCGAGATGGTGTCGCCGCCGTTCGCCTGGCCGACGGCGTAAGCGACGGTGAGGCACTCACTCTCGACACAGTTGCCACTGTTGGTACCGGTGGTTGAAACCTGGAGGGTGGCGGCCGCCGCCGGGGCCGCTCCGAAGAGGGCGAGGCCAGCAACAATGGCCAAGACCACGGTTGCAACGCCTTTTCGCGCACGAAGCTTTGCGGCTTCGACGCCGAACTCTGAGCAATTCATTTGACTTTCTTTCCTGCTGGGGTTCTCTGAAGGACCCGCCCCAGCCGGGTCCCTCCCTGTTCGCAAAGAAACTACAGACGACCACGGCGTCTGAGCTAACTGAACGTCAGAGCCAGCCGGAGATGCCCAGTGCGACACCCAGAACGACGTTCACCGCAGCCATGGAGCCGACCACCCGGATCTGGCGACGATGGTCCCTACCCATGTCGAAGACCCAGGCCGCTACGGCGAAAAATGTGCCGTAGCCGAAGATGACGATGAGCGGGATGAAGGGCTCGTTCCACCACCAGTAGTCCCAGTGGAAGTATCCGGTCGAGACCAGAAAGAGTTCGACGATCACGCAAAGCAGCGAAAAACCGAGGATCAGCACGGGTCGATTTGGCAGCCCCAGGATCTTCGTTTCCCGCGGCGGAAGCTGCTTGACGAAGGCGACGCCGGTGATCGCGAACAGAAAGACGATCTCGATCGAGAGTCCGATCAGGATCAGGTAGCTGGTGTCTCCCGTGACCGTCCAGAGCGGCGCCCGGTCGGTGGCGTGAAAGATCGCCGAGTTCACCAGTTCGTTGAAAAAATCCATCATCAGGAAGGCGAGACCGGCGAGGATGATGTCCCAGCGCCGCCGCTCGACTTCGACCGAGTAGACGTAGATGACCATGCCGAGCATGAAGACGGTCACCCACTGGAAGGTGCTCCCGTCCCGCAGGATCGACTGGGCCTCGCGAACGAAGTCCGGCACGACACCGACCATCGCGGCGAATGCCGCAAGCGTGGCACTCAAAGCCTGATCGCCCCCAGAGACACGCTCTCGGTCCGGCCGTCCCCGGCGCGGGCAGTTGCTTCGATCCGGTAGCTGCCGGGCTTCAGGCCTTTCGCCTTGAGGTCAACGCCCCGCAGGCGGGCCGGCCCGACCTTGCCGAGTCCGAGACGCCTTTTGACCTGGCCTTTCTGCCTGATTACCAGTTCGACCTGGGCTTCCTCAGCGGTACCGAGCGTGATCCCGAGCGCCTGCTTGCGCTGGCCCTTGCCGAAGACGGGTCCGGCGAGGCTGAAGTCCCGCAGGAGCTCGCAGTCGCGAGGCTTGGCGAAATCCTTGAGGGCCTTGTACTTGCCGCCCTTCCGCCGGAAGGCGAAACTGCGGGTTTCCTTGCGGCCACCACGGCCGAAGCTGGAAACGCGCACGACATAGATCCCGTCGGCCTTCTTCTTCCGGTTGTCCTTCCACTTGAAGGAACCGGTCCGCACCAGGCGGCGTTCTACCTTGCTTGCGATCACCTTTCCACCCCTGGCGACCCGGCTCACTTCGACCAGGGCCGGACTTTCGGTCGTGGTCTCGAAATCGAACTTCAGTCCCCGCCCGACCGCGCTCACCCCCAGGTTGCGGAACGCCGGGTCGACCACGCAGACCCCGCCGGCCGGCGGGTCCTGTCGGGCGAACTTCCAGCCCAGTGAAGGAACCTCGATCTCGCTCGTGGTCGCATTAAGCAGAGCCGGAGTGAACTTCGCCTCTCCGAAATGGCTCTGGATGAAGTCCGCGGCGGCCGGGTTCTCCGCGGCGATCTCCCGGGCCTCGTCCGTGACTTCGATCGTTCCGGCGACCTGTCGTGGCTGATCGTCGAGCCCACGGGCCCGGACCAGGGCCCGGATCTGGTCGTCGAGGTGGAGGTCGAGGTCCAGCAGTTTGCCGTCAGGCAGGTTGATCCTGAGGACCGAGCGGTTGCAGTGGAGGTTGAAGTCGGGAATCTCACCGGAGAACCCACCCTCAGTCAATACGTAGCGGGCGTCTTCGGTCTGACCCGAAGCTCGGGCACTGGCGTCCCCGGCCGGATTCGCGATCTTCCGGCCGAGCTGGCTGGCTTTCGGAGTGGAAACGAACTTCCAGGCCTTCGGCGATTCGAGTTCGTAGAGATCCTTCTCCCAGAAGCCGAACCTGCCCGACTCATCCCAGCCCTCGACCCTCAGGGTCCGGTGCTCGGTGCCGCGGCCCACGGTGGTGATGCTGATCCGGTCGGTAATCCGGCCCGGGATCTTAGGCTGCTGCACCCAGTGGGCACCCGGCAGCTGAATCACCGGATCGGCCAGACCGGTCTGGTCCTCGTAGGAGTACTGGAAGAAAAGGTTGTCCAGCCCGGCGATGTCGAAGTCCCAGAGGCGCGTGTAGAGGTCGCCGAACCGGTCGACCACGAACAGAACCGAACCGCTGGCACTGAGGTTCTGGATCTTGAGGGCTCCGCGGCGGGGGGTGCAGACCTCGTAGCTGCGGTCAATCGGCAGCCAGGGGTCGTTCATGGTGATCCGCTGGCGGTCACTGGCCAGACTGAAGATGTGGGAGACCTTGCCTTCACCGACTTCGTGGCGGTTGCCGGCCGGGTCAACCCAGTACTGGGATTCGCGCGGGGAGATCACGCTCCAGGTCCAGGCCGGGGAATCTTCCGGCACCGTGAATCCGGGGCCATGCCAGAAGGGGATCCCCCAGCGGGAAGCCCAGTTGAAACGGGATGGCTTCGAAAGTGCCTGGTCCATCCCGAAGATCGTGTTCTCCGAGTTGATCGCGATCAGCTCGTCGTCATCGGCGGCGATTGACTTGATGTCCCCGTCCAGACAGGCCGGAACCTTGACCTTCTCCCAGGCGCCGCGTTTGCCGGTGCGCTCGAAGTTCGGCTTGACGAAGAGCTCGCCGTCCCGCAGCGCGAAGTAGTAATTGCGGTTGCTCGAGTGTTGAGAGGACTTCAGATCGACCCGCTCGGGGAGACCGTTGACGGTGGGGTTCGCGCCCTTGACGCCCGGTCCCACATCTTCCGGGGATCCGGCCCGGTCGGCGACGGGCGGAGGTTCTTCCTCACCGATCGTTCCTCCGATCGCTTCACAGGCTGCGCTTGCGGAGCTCGCACCGAAAATCGCCAGCGCTCCCAGACTGATGGAAAGGCAGGCCAGGGCCAGCCGGTAGACATGCGCCAAGTGAATCTCCTCCTCGGGGTCCGTTCCAGACGTCACGATAGCGTGCATTCCCAACACAGGTTGGACCACTTGATACGGTGCGCGGGATGATCGAGCGGCGCCTTCTGGCAATCGGTTTCCTCGCGGTACTCACCGCCTTCATGTCGGCAGTTCCCGCCGGCGCGTCGCAATCCTCGTTCCGGAACCCGGTCCTCCCCGAGAGCGCCACGGGCAACGATTCGCCTGATCCCTGGATGTTTCGCGCCGACGGCAAGTACTGGCTGACCTACACCACCGCGGGTCACGTCGAGGTCCGCAGCGCCAAGGTCGTTGCCGGACTGGCTTCGGCCACGCCAGTGAACCTTTGGCCGCCGGAAGGTACGACCGAACCGGCCGAGCGCAGCCTCGGGGTCTGGGCTCCGGAGATCCACCGGGTCAAGGGCCCGAACGGCTGGCGCTGGTACGTCTACTACAGCGCGACCGGCCCGGACAGCGTGCTCGGGGCCGACACCCACCGCATGTATGTACTCGAAAGCAAGTCGAAGAGTCCGGCCGGCCCCTACCGGTTCAAGGGCCGGTTGATGGTGCCCGAGCCCTACGCGATCGACGCCACGGTCGGCTACCTGAACGGTCAGCTCTACCTCTTCTACGCCGGCGGAACCTCGTGGAACCCGACCTCGATTCTGGTCATGAAGATGTCGAACCCATGGACGGTCCAGGGCGAGCCCACCGTCGTGTCGGAACCGACGGAGTCCTGGGAGAAAGTCGTGGCCCCGATCAACGAAGGACCGGAAATCCTGATTAGAGGCAAGCGGCTCCACCTGATCTATTCGGGCAGCTGGTGCGGATCCGGTCAGTACGCGATGGGTCGCCTCTCGGTTCCCCTGAAGGCCGACCTCATGGACCCCGCCGTCTGGTCCACGGCCAAGGTCGCCGGAGCCGTATTCGCCGGCGACCCCGAGCGCGGCGTCTTCGGCCCCGGCCACGGGTCATTCTTCACCTCGCCCAACGGGCGGGAAAGCTGGATGGTCTACCACGCGACCGAGGACATTCGCGGATGCTTCACCGGTGGTCTTCGCACCACCCGGATCCAGCGTTTCGGCTGGAACCCGGACGGGACCCCGAACTTCCGCAAGCCGGTTTCGCTCGCGACCGACGTCGCCGCGCCCGGGGGCGACCGCACGATCGCCGTTCAGACCGAGTCGGCCCTGGCACCCTCAGCTTCGGCCACCCGGCTGGAAGAGCGCCAGTTCTTCGGCTATGCCGGAATGACCCTGACTCCGTCCGGACCGAATTCCGCCCTGCGCGCAATTCCGTTCGAAGTCCCGAAAACCGGCACTTACCTGCTCTGGACACGGGTCATGGCCGGGCCCGACTCTCCCCCGCTCACCTGGCTCAGGCCGGATGGCAGGAAGGTCTCCCGGAAGACCCGTCGCCCCGCACCGCAGGCCATCGAGATCAAGCTCGGCAAGGCCAGGCTGAACGCCGGTACCCGGAAGCTCCGCCTGCGCAGCACCGCGCCAGTGTCGATCGATCAGCTGCGACTCCAGCCGGCGGCCAGGGACTCCACGGTCCACGCGCGCTGACCCCGGTTTCGATCGGGGCGGTCAGCCAGGCGGATTCTCCGCGAACTGCGGCGCGTCACCCCCGATCGTGTGCCAGGGCGCCTTGTAGGCCACCTGCAGATGAAAGCTCGGCTCCATGTCGAGTTCCCTCATCAGACCCGCGGCGACGAAAAAGTTCTCGCCCAGGTCGTCATAGATGCTCGATCCGCAGTTGCTGCAGAAGTTACGGGGAGCGAACTCGCTCTCGTAAGTCTTCACGAGATCTTCTCCCTTGGTAATGGTGAAGTTCTCTCTGGCCACGACCACCCCGGCCAGGCTCTCACCGGTCCATCTCTGGCACCGGGTGCAGTGGCAATAGCCAAGCGACTGCGGATCTGTGACCTCGTACTCCACTCCGCCACAAAGGCAAGCTCCTTTGAGCGTCTCACTCATCACGGCCTCCAGTTTCTTTCGGCGTTTGGATGATGTCTTCCGACCATACCCCGGCCGGGCAGGTGACGGGATGCTTTTCGGGATTTCAGGTCGGGTCAGGAGCGGGTCTGGATGACCGGATCGCTGCCACCGAGCTCGCCGGGCAGCCCGAACGAGTCGAAGAGGCGGGGCAGGAAAGGCTGGAGGAAGTTGTGGACCCCGCTGATCGTGGCGTCGCCGTCGCCACCGGCAGAGAACTCGAGCAGGGTCAGCGACCACGGAGTCCAGAGTCCCGTCTCCGGGTCCGGCTTGTATCCCGCGTAGGCGGGGTAACCGTTGGCTGTGAGCGCGATCAGCTTCGAACCGCGGCAGGCTCCCCCGGGACCGAGCATGAAGCGACCGACGTCGTCCCGGTTCCGGAGCCAGAGCGGCAGCGGCGGCATGTCGAAGACGACGTCGTAGCGGAGCAGGGCGACGATCCGGTCGATGTCGTACTCGGCAAAGGCATCGAGGTACTGCTCGAGAAGTTTGCGCTCGTCCTCGGCGCTCGGCCGGGCCGGGGCCTGGTCGTCCTCGAGGGCCAGCTCGTCGAGGGTGGCCCGGGCCCGCTGGAGGGCGCTGTTGACCGAAGCGACCGAAGTCTCGAGCAGTTCCGCTACCTCGCTGGCGCTCCATTTGAGCACTTCCCTCAGGACCAGGACGACTCGCTGCCTGGCCGGCAGGTGCTGGAGCGCCGCGACGAAGGCGAGCCTCAGGGCTTCCCGGTCGGCGGCCTGTTGGGCCGGCCCGGCCTCGGGGTCGATCAACTGACCATCGGCGATCGGCAGGACCCAGGTCGATTCGGGCAGGTGCACTCCGGTCGGGGACTCGGCGGTGCCGGGATCGCTCAGGTCAACGGGCCTGGCGCGGCGTCCCCGGCTGTCGATCTGGTCGAGACAGACGTTGGTCGCGATCCGGAACAGCCACGCTTTCAGGGCGGCCGGCTCGGCCAGCGTGTCCGACTTCGCCCAGGCCCGGACCATGGTCTCCTGGGTCGCATCCTCGGCCTCGAAACCTGAGCCGAGCATGCGGTAGCAATAACCCAGCAGGGCCGGTCGCAGCCGCCCCAGGTCCTGTTCGATCGTCGTTTGTCCCGCGGATGTCGAAACCGTCATTGGCGAAATCGTATTCACCCACCGATGAGTTTCAAGGGCCCGGACCGTCCCAGCTCCAAACACCCTTCAACCAAGGAGCAAGAATGTCCCGTTTGCTGTTTCTCAACCTCCCCGTCGCCGACCTCGCCGCCAGCCGTGAGTTCTTCGACGGGCTCGGCTTCGAATTCGATGAGAAGTTCTCTGACGATCAGGCGGCCTGCATGGTGGTCAGCGACCAGGCCTACGTGATGCTGCTCGAACGCGAACGGTTCGCGGAATTCATCGCCCGGCCGATCGCCGACGCCAATCAGCAGACCGGCCTGACCGTTGCGATCAGCGCCGAAGACCGGGAAGCCGTCGACGCCTTCGCCGACGCCGCTCTCTCGGCCGGTGCCACGCCGGCCCGCCCCTCCCAGGATTACGGATTCATGTACCAGCGGAGCTTCCATGACCTCGACGGTCACCTTTGGGAAGTCGTGTGGATGGACCCGGTTGCCGTCGCGAAGGGACCCGAGGAGTATCTGGCCGGACTCGAAGCCTGATCGACCCGCTCAGCGGTCGTACGCGATCTGCG
>JAEZIQ010000157.1 GCA_023436605.1 Actinomycetes bacterium
ACCTACACGCCGCCGACCACGACCGCACCGCCGACCACTGGCGGCGGCGTCGCGCCGACCCCGCCCGACACCGGCGGATCAAGCGGCAGTTCGGGTGGTTCGAGTTCGGGCGGAATCGGTCCGGGCTAACCGGTCCAGCTGCTGTAGAGCCCGGCGTAGCGACCGTCGGCGGCGATCAGCTCGTCGTGACTGCCTGATTCGACGATCCGGCCCTGATAGAGCACGATGATCCGGTCGGCCCGGCGGATCGTCGAAAGGCGGTGGGCGATCACCACCGCGGTTCGGCCTTCGAGCACTTCGTCGAGGGCTTTCTCGATCACTTTTTCGGTTCGG
This sequence comes from Actinomycetes bacterium, assembly GCA_023436605.1. Lineage (GTDB taxonomy): Bacteria > Actinomycetota > Thermoleophilia > Solirubrobacterales > 70-9 > 67-14. The sequence goes on from JAEZIQ010000157.1 coordinate 334, forward strand.
GTGTCCACCGCGGAAGTGGCCTCGTCGAGGATCAGGATGCGAGGCTCGGCGAGGATCACCCGGGCGAAGGCGATCAGCTGTCGCTGTCCGGATGAAAGCTGGACCCCGCGCTCACCTACCTCGGTCTCGAGTCCGTCGCTCAAGCGTTCGATGAACGGTGTAGCGCCGACTTCTTCGGCTGCTTCCGCGATGTCGCAGATGTTCGCGTCGGGGCGGCCGAAGGCGATGTTCTCGGCGATTGAGCCGGAGAACAGGAATCCTTCCTGGGGAACGATGCCCATCTGGCTCCTCAGGGCCCGTTGCCTGTAGTCGGAAAGGGGCCGGCCGTCGATCAGGATCCGGCCCTGCTGGGGATCATGGAACCTCGTGATCAGCTTGGCCAGGGTCGACTTGCCGGCGCCGGTGCTGCCGACCAGCGCAACCGTCTCGCCTGGCTCGATCTCGAAATTGATGTCCTCGACCGCCCAGCGGGGAGGTTTCGGCACCGGTTCCGGTTCCTCGCCCGACTCGGCCCGCACCGTGGGGTCGTCATAGCTGAAGGACACCCGGTCGAAGGTGATCCGGCCCGCCAAAGGCGGCGGATCGATGGCCTCCGGTGAATCGACGATCTCCGCTTCGGTGTCGAGCAGGGTGAAGATCTTGTCGAGGGCAGCCATGCCCTGCTGGTAGGTCGCGTAGAGCTGGGCCAGCTGCTGGATCGGATCGAAGAAGAGCTGCAGATAGCCGATGAAGGAGACGACGACACCGACCATGATGTTTCCCTCGACCACTTGCCACCCGCCGAATGCGAGGATTGCCGCGGTGCCGATCGCGGTCAGCATTTCGGTCGCCGGAAAGTAACTCGCGTTCAGGTAGACGGTCGCCATGTTGGCCTTGCGGTTGGCCTCGTTGAGTTCGGTCATGCGGGTGATGTGCCGCTCTTCCTGGCCGAAGGCGCGGACCACCCGGACGCCGCTCAGCGTCTCCTGCAGGTGTGAGGTGACCTGGGCGATCCGCTCCCGGGTTTCGCGGAAGGCCCCGGCGGAGTACCGGCGAAAGACCAGGCTGGTGAACAGCAGTAGCGGCAGCACCGCGAAAGTCACCAGGGCGAGCCGCCAGTCGAGCAGCAGCATGATCGCGACCACGCCGATCAGAGTCAGCAGGTTCGCGAAAAGGGTGACGATGCCTTCGCTGATCAGCTGATTCAGGGCTTCGATGTCATTGGTCATCCGGGAGATCAGCGCGCCGGGCCGGTTGCGGTTGAAGAAGCCGATCGACATGCGCTGGATGTGCTTGAAGACCTGTTCGCGCAGGTCCTGCAGGACCCGGATTCCCACCCAGCCGACCAGCCAGGTCTGAAGCCACGAGGTGACGGCGTTGAGGATCAGCGCGATCACAAAGAGTGCGACGGTCAGGTTGAGGGCGGAGATGTCCCCGGCCTCTATCCCTGCGTCGACCGCACGGCCGGCCAGATACGGGGGAGCCAGGGCGCTCGCGGTAGAGACGAGCACGGCGATGGCCATGAAGATGATCCGGGTCCGGTAGGGCTTCAGCAGTCCGAGGGTCCAGCGGATCTTGCGGCCTCGTCCGGCGACGATCTCACGGTGTTCGGCCGGCCTGGTACCGATGTCCGTTCCCCGCCGTTTCATGCCAGGACCTCTTCGTCATCGGGCACGAAGAGCGGGTCTTCTCCGGAGCCGCCGGTGAGTTCCCGGAACAGGGGCGAGCGGTCGGTCAGTTCCTCGACGGTACCCCGGTCGAGGATGCGTCCCCCGTCCATCAGAACGACCTCGTCGGCCAGTGAGATGGTCGATAGCCGGTGGCCGATCACGAAGGTCGTGCGTCCGGCCATCACTTCGGCCAGCCCCGACCGGATCTGCTGCTCAGTCGTCGCGTCGAGCGATGAAGTGGCGTCATCGAGGATCAGGATCCGGGGGTCGGCCAGCAGGGCCCGGGCGATCGCCACCCGCTGGCGCTGCCCGCCGGAAAGTGTGAGGCCGCGCTCCCCGACCACGGTCTCGTAGCCGTCCGGCAGAGCTTCGATGAACCCGGATGCCTGGGCCAGGCGGGCGGCCCGTTCGATCTCCTCCTGGCTCGCGTCGGCACGGGCGTAGGCGATGTTGCTTGCGATCGTGTCGCTGAACAGGAAGCTGTCATCGGAGACGTAGGCGATCTGGTGCCGAAGTGAGGGAATGTCGACGTCCCGCAGGTCGGCCCCGTCGATCGAGACCGCACCCTCGGTCGGGTCATAGAGGCGGGCGAGCAGCGCCGCGAGGCTGGTCTTGCCAGAACCCGAAGGGCCGACCAGGGCGAGCCGCGTCCCGGCCGGCACCTCGAGGTCGATCTGCTCGAGGGCGGCAGGAGCTTCGGGCCCATAGCTGAGTGAGACCGAATCGAAGTTGACCGCACCGCCGCCCTCGGGGAGCGGTTTCGCGTCGGGCTTCGAACTGAGCCGGGGTTCGCGGTCGAGCACCTCGAAAAGGCGGTTGCCGGCAGCGATCGCCCGCTGTCCCATGCCGAGCGCCATTCCCACGGTGCGAAGCGGGCCGGCCAGCATCAGCATGTAGACGTAGAAGGCGGTGAACTGACCGAGGTCGATGGTGCCGTTGAGGACTGCGTGGCCGCCGACCAGCAGCACGAGGGCGGTTCCGACCTGGGGCAGGAAACCGATCAGCGGGGTGAAGAAAGCCTGGATCCGGGTCGAGCGGATGCTCTGGTCGAAGAGCCGGTCGACCGCTCCCTGGAACCGCTCGAACTGATGGTCTTCCCGGGCGAAGGCCTTGACCACCCGAATCCCGGCCACGCTCTCCTCGGCCTGGGCGGTCAGTTCGGCCACGCGCTGCTGGACTTCCTGCATCGCCGGCCGCGACTGACGGGTGTAGCGCAGCGCGGTGAAGACCATCAGCGGAGCGGGGGCGAGGGCGATCAGAGCGAGCCAGGGGTTGATCACGAACATCACGACCCCGGCCAGCAGCACAGTCAAGAGGCTTTGGCTGAAAAAGATCAGTCCGTAGCCGAGGAAGAAACGGATCGCCTGAAGGTCGACCGTCGCCCGGCTCATCAGCTGCCCGGTCTGGTTGCGGTCGAAGAACCCGAGCTCGAGGGTCATCAGGTGCGCGTAGACCTCCTGTCGGAGGTCGAACTCGACCGCGAGCGAGACCCGTCCGGCGACGATGCGCCTGATCACGGTCAGTCCGAGCCGGAGAACGGCGGCGAGCAGGATCGCCCCGATGAACCAGAAGAGCTGTCCGGTTTCGCTCTCCTGGACCGCGTTCACGGCCTGACCGACCAGCCAGGGGATCAGCACCGTCATTCCCATCGCCATCCAGGCAAAGACCATCGAGCCCCACAGTTCGCGACGGTGGGGCCGAAGAAATCCCAGCAATCTCCGGAAGGTGGGCATCCCTTCCACTATACAAAGTGAAGTATTGGCTTCGGGCTGCGAGATTGAAGTTCTCCCGCAGGTAGCCCCCGTAACCTCAATCCGGAGGCGGACCCGGGCTAGGTCGGTTGCGGCTTTAGAGTGCGCCGGGTGGACAAGGCTGCCGTTGAACTGTTGACCTGCCCTCATTGCGGGGGAGAACTGCGAGAGAACGGCGGGTCGCTGATCTGCTCGAAGGGGCACACGCAGAACATCGCGCGACAGGGATACGTCAGCCTGCTGGGCCGTGATTCCGGCACTCACACCGCCGACTCGGCCGAGATGATCGCCGCGCGGGAGCGTTTCCTGGGGGCCGGCCACTACCAGCCTCTGGTCGACACCCTGGTCGAAGTGGCCGCGGCGGCGGTGGAAACGGGTCCGGTTGACGATGGCGAGGGAGCACGCGGGGCGGTGGTCGATCTCGGCGCTGGTACCGGCTTTTACCTCGCCGCGGTGCTCGAAGCGCTACCCGGCCGGATCGGAATCGGGGTCGACAACTCGAAGTTCGCCGCCCGGAAGGTCGCAAAGGGCCACGAGCGGGCGACCGCCATCGTGGCCGACATCTGGGACGGGATTCCGATCCGGGACCATGCGGCCGACCTGATGCTGAACATCTTTTCGCCGCGAAACGGGGAGGAGATGGAGCGGATACTTTCCCCTGGAGGGAAGCTGGTTGTGGTCACGCCGCAGCCCGGCCACCTCGGGGAACTGATCGAAGGTTTCGGAATGATCTCGGTCGATCCCGACAAGGGGGAGCGACTGGACCGCTCGCTCGGGCGGCTGGCCGAAGGCGTCGAGAGCCGCGATCTCGAATGGGGGATGAGGCTCTCACCCGAATCGATCCGCGATCTCGTGAACATGGGCCCCAGCGCCGGTAGAATCAGCAAAGCTGACATGGATCAACAAATCGAGGGGCTCGGGCCGGAAACCGTGGTGACTGCCGCGGTGACCATCACGACCGCGAGCAGCGAGGAGAGTCAATGAGCATCGAGCGCAAGGAAGCCACCGAGTTCACCCGGGCGGCCCATATCCACAGCGTCCGCTGTCTCGACTTCGAGGACGAGAAGTCATTCGAAGAAGCGTCGCGGGGACTGATCGCACGACCGCCGGAAGGTCAGATCCTCAGTGAAGAGGGCGAGTTCGTCTTCGATCCCGCCCGACTTGCCTTTGCCGCCGGTGACGCCGAACAGCCAGAAACGGTCAACCCGAGCCTCTGGCGTCAGGCCCGCCTCTACTCCGAAGGCGGTCTCTACGAGGTCAGCGACCGGATCTATCAGGTGCGCAACTTCGACATCTCGAACATCACCTTCATCGAAGGTGACACCGGGGTAATCGTGGTCGACCCGCTGATCTCGACCGAAGTTGCGGCGGCCGCCCTGAAGCTTTACCGCGAGCACCGGGGTGATCGAGAGGTGATCGCGGTCATCCACTCACACAGCCACGTCGACCATTTCGGCGGCGTCCGGGGCGTGGTCAGCCAGGAAGACGTCGATTCGGGCAAGGTGCCGATCATTGCTCCGGAAGGGTTTCTCGAGGCCGCGGTTTCGGAGAACGTGGCGGCCGGCAACGTGATGACCAGGCGGGCGATGTACCAGTTCGGCATCCTGCTGCCGCCGGACGCCCAGGGTACGGTCGGTTGCGGACTCGGGATCGGCACTTCGCTGGGGACCATCACCCTGATTCCCCCGACCGACCTGATCTCCACGACGGGCGAGACCCGCGAGATCGACGGCCTGACCTTCGAGTTCATGATGACCCCGGACACCGAGGCGCCGGCCGAGATGCATTGGTACATCCCGCAGCTCCGGGCCCTGACCGCAGCCGAGAACTGCACCCACACAATGCACAACACCTACCCGATCCGCGGAGCGGTGGTGCGGGATCCGCTGGCCTGGTCGATGTACCTGAACGACACGATCGACCGCTGGGCCGAGGACACCGACGTCATGTACGCGATGCATCACTGGCCGGTCTGGGGCGGCGCGCGGGTGCGGGAGATGCTCGAAAAGGCCCGCGACGCCTACCGCTACATCCACGACGAAACGCTGCGCCTGGCAAACCACGGTCTGACCCCGCGCGAAATCGCCGAAGAGGTCGAGTTCCCGGACTCGCTGGGCCGGCATTGGCACGTCCGCCCCTATTACGGCACGATCAGTCATAACGTCAAGGCGACCTACACCCGATACCTGGGCTGGTACGACGCCAACCCGGCCAACCTCAACCCGCTGGTTCCGGTCGAGTCGGGCAAACGCTACGTCGAGTTCATGGGCGGAGCCGAGAACGTGATCGCTAAGGCGCGTGAGTCCTTCGACAAGGGTGAGTACCGCTGGGTGGCTGAGGTCGTCGGTCATGTGGTCTTTGCCGATCCTTCCAACCGTGAGGCCCGCGAACTGCAGGCCGATGCCTTCGAACAACTCGGGTACCAGTCCGAATCGAGCACCTGGCGAAACGCCTACCTGATGGGCGCCCAGGAACTCCGCCACGGCACCCCGAGTTACCCGATCGGCAGCACCGCGAGCGTCGACGCGGTCAAGGCGATGACCCTGCCGATGATCTTCAATTTCTACGCGATCAAGCTCCATGGCGTAAAAGCCGCCGATCTGGAGCTCGACCTCAACCTGGACCTTCCCGACACCGGCGAGAAAGCCGTGTTGCGTATCTCGAACGGCACCCTCAGCCACTCCCTGGTTGACCGGGACCCTGCGGCGCCGGTGCTGACCATCACCCGCGATTTGCTCAACCGGCTGGTTGCCCAGGAGATCAAGCTCGATGAGGCGATCGCGGCAGGCGAACTGGCGGACGGCCCGGGCCTCGAGCTCTTCCGACAGATCGGCGAACACCTCGACGACTTCGATCTCTGGTTTCCGATCATCGAGCCTTGACGCGGGTGGAATGATCTACCCATGAGCGAAGCATGCAGTCACCTCGGAGAGGTCAGGATCAACCGCCTGCCGGAGTCGGTTGACGGATGCGAAGAGTGCCTGGCGGAAGGCAGCAAGTGGGTTCACCTGAGGATCTGTCTCAGCTGCGGTCACGTCGGCTGCTGTGACAGCTCTCCCGGGCGGCACGCGACTGGTCACTTCAAGTCGACCGGACACCCGCTGATCCGGTCGTTGGAACCGGGCGAAGACTGGTCCTGGTGCTACGAAGACGAGGTCGGCCTGGTCATCGACGGGATCGAGGGAGAGACCCGGATCCCGCCTTCGCCGCTGGGCGGCTGATCCGGACGGATAACCGTTTGGCCCTGGTCCAGATTGCCCAATCCCCGGCTTTCGCCGGGCTATTGGGTTCCCGCTGGCGTTGCGCGGGTAGGTTTGCCCCCAGATGGCAATACGCGTCGCCGTAATCGGAGCGGGAGTGGTCGGTCTGGCCACGGCCTGGGCGCTCGAGCGTCTCGGTTATGCCTGCCTCGTTTTCGAGGAGGGCGCCCCCGGCGGAGGACAGTCGGCCGGCGAGTCGAGAATCTTCCGCCACGCCCACGAGGACCCTCGCCAGGTGGCCCTGGCCGTTCAGGCCCGACGCGATTGGGGCGAGTGGGAGCGTGAGTTCGGCGCCCGGCTGATTTCGCGGGACGGCGCCATGGTGATCGGCGAAGCCGGGGTGAAGCGGTTGCGAAGATCCGCCGAGGACCCGGCTCTTGACGTTCGCGAGCTCACGCCGGCCCAGGTCAGGGAGGCTCTGCCGATCCTGGCTGATTTCGAAGGGCCGGCGTTGATCGACGTCGAGGCAGGAGCGATCCGGACTCGCCTGACGATCGCCAACCTGATCGGTTCGGTCGGGCTCAACCTGGTTCCGGAGCGAGTTGACTCGGTGACTCCGCGAGAGGGCGGCGGGGTGGACGTGGTATCCACGTTCGGGCCGCGGCAGTTTGATGCTGTCGTGGTCGCGGCGGGGACCGGAACCGCAGCTCTGGCCGCGACGTCGGGGATCTCGATTCCGTCGACTCCACAGGGCCACATGAGGCTCACGCTGCCTCTGGTCGATTCGCGGGTCGCGGCCGCCCAACTGGCATGTATCCAGGACACATCCGGAGTTTTTGGTGAGAGCGCGGCCTACGGGTCCCCGGTTCGAGGCAACCTCGAATATGCGGTGGGTCTGGCCCTGAGCACCGATGTCGATCCGAACGAGGACGGCCCCGCCCAGCTTGCCGAGTTGACCCGGAGAACCTCGGCCTACGTTCAGAAAGCGATGCCCGGGCTCGACCTGAGCGGCGCGGTGTCCTTCGAGCGCTGGATCACCGAGTTGCCCTGGGCAGCGGACGGCCTGGCGATCTGGAAATCCGGCGATGCCTACTTCATCGCCGGCCACAACCTCTTCAAGCTGGCGCCCGCGCTGGGTAAGGTTCTCGCCCGGTCGGTGGACAACGGTCGGGTCGAGATCGGGTTCCGGCCCGAGGACCGTCTCGGAGCCCCTGCAACAGAACCGGCCGGCTAGGGGGGAGCCGACCGGTTCGTGTCTTGGGGGAGTTGGGAGGGGTCAGGCTGCGGCCGGAAGGCGATCGCCCATCCGGTCAAGAATTCGACGCAGCATGCGGGAGACATGCATCTGCGAGTGCCCGATCTTTTCGGCAATCTCGGACTGGGTGAGCTCGTCGCGAAAACGCAGGCTGACCACCATGCGTTCCTCGCTACTCAGGCCCTCCATCGCGGCGCGAAGCATGATCCGGCTTTCCGCTGTCTCATACCGCGAATCGTCGCGTCCGAGCCACTCTGCCGGTGAGCCGGCGTCGTCGTCGATCGAGGCGGGACCCTGGTCGAGCGATATCGGGTGACGGTTGCTGCCGGCCTCGAAAGCTTCGATGATTTCTTCTTCCGGGCAGCGCATCTCGGCAGCGATCTCGGCGCTGGTGGGCTCGCGATTGAGCTGGCTGGTGAGATCGGAGATCACGATGTCAATCTGGCCGATCCGGTCATAAAGGCTGCGCGGCAGTCGCATCGCCGACGTCCGGTCGCGGAAGTGCCGCTTCAGCTCGCCAGTGATGGTGGGAGAGGCGAAGGCGATGACGGGGACTCCTCGATCGGGGGCGAAACGGGTGACGGCGTTCACCAGTCCGAGACTGGCGACCTGGACCAGGTCGTCGAGCGACTCTGCCTGGCTGCGGTAGCGGACGGCCACACTCTTGGCAAACGCGAGGTAGCGGTTGACCAGCTCTTCGCGAGCCAGCGGGTCAGTGTCACGCCGCGCCCAGAGTTCGGCTTCGTCGGTAAGGCCCGCAATCGATGTGGTGCTCGAAGTCCTCATGTCCCGCCTGGTTGGAACCTTGCTTTCCATCGCTCAGCCTCTCTTTCTGGAGGAGTGCCCCTCCGGAGTAGCTGCCCTGGAACCCTTGTGCTGTAGGGCCGTGCAGTGGTGCCTGATCAATGGAGAAACCGTATGCAGGGAATCGTGAACTGTCCAGTATCCAAAACCTAAAGAAGCACTAAAGATTCCGATGCTCGTTCAGAAAGCCGCTTCAGAACTGGGTTTCACGGGGAGCATTTTGGCACTGTACCTCGGGTACAGCGCGTTTCACCAAAAAAACAACAAAGTACGCAGGTGTTGCGTCGAGGGTCGAAATTGACCCGAAAAACTTCGTTCAGCGGGCCGCGTAGCGCTGGTGAAGCATCAAATCGTTGCCGTCCGGGTCGCTGAAAAGGGCCATGAAACAGACTCCGGTGTCAAAGGTTTCGCCGAGGAACTCGACCCCTTTGGCGGTCAGGTCGGCCCGGGTCGTTTCGATGTCATCGACCTGGAGCGCCAGGTGCCCGTTCTTGGATGGCGCGAACTCCATGCCCTGCTTCGCCGGCTCCCAGATCCCAAAACAGGTGTCGCCCACCCAGAACTCGTAGTCTGAATTTTCGTCGGGTTTGAGCCCGAGCGTCTCGACGTAGAAAGCCCGGGAACGGTCCGGGTCGGTGGTCGGGATACCGATGAAATCGAGGCCGGTAATCATGCCCCTAACCTACCCCGGTCGCAGGTCGACAAACGCAGGGTCGGGAGCTCAGGCCCCGATCCTCTCCGGGGGGTCGTCGATACCTGCGAGTAGGGCCATGGCGTCGATTTCCGGGGCGTAGAAGGTCCAGGTTCCATCCTTGTCCTGCTCGATCAGGCCTTTCTCGCCGAGCATGGTCAGAGCCGATGAAACCTTCGGGCGTCGTGCCCCGATCATCGCCGCAATGTTCCGGTGGCTGAGCCGGATCGGGATCCGGACCCCGCGCGGACTCTCCACTCCCCAGCGCTCGGCCAGATAACGGAATGTCAGGAGGAGCCGGTGGTCGATCCTCGGCAGCTGGACCAGTGCGAGGTGGAAACCAAGCCAGCGGGCCCGGGCCACAACGCGGTCCATCAATACGGTCAGGATGCTCGGGAACGCTTGTGCCTGCTGGTGGAAATCCTCGTTGATGATCGCGATATGCCCGGTCGAGATCGACGACCACTCATCGGTCACGAGCATGAGCTCGAGAGCCCGGGGAACGACCCAGGGACGAATCAGGTCTCCGGGGCCAAGCAGCTCAAGCGAGGGGCGGCCGGAAAGCATGACTTCGCGGGTGAACCCGCCCTCGAGGATGAGGTAACCGAGAAAGAGGGGACTGGCCGGGGTGCGGTGGGCTTCTTCCCAGGTTCCAGCTTCGACTTTGCGGACCTCCGCGATCAGACTCTCGCGCGCTTCGTCGAGGCGCCGGCGTTCGATCCCTCGGGCCAGCGAGGGTTCTGCGTCAAGCAGCCTCACCGTGCCTTGAGGTTCCCCGAACATGCTTTGACCCTAGCTGTAACGCTGGACCGCGTATGAAAGTGGCGATTCGCGGCTGATCGTTTCGGCCGCCTCGGCCAACAGTAGAGTGATCCAATGATCTCGTCCTCCCGTCGTCTCCTCGTCCTGGCTGCGATCCTCGGGTCGGCCTTCCTGCTGACGGCCTGTGAGGCCGAGGTGTCGACCGGGGATGACACGATTTCGGCCTCGAACCTGGAGTCGGAAGCGTCGAGCACTTTGACCAGGGAGTTTGGCGAGGAACCGGCCTCGATCGACTGTCCGGAAGACCTCAAGGCCGAAGTGGACGAGACCGAGACCTGCGAACTGGTGGATCAGGCCGGCAATCACTACGACATGGTGATCACAATCACTTCGGTCGACGATGACGGAAACGCCAAGTTCGACATCAACGTCGGCGGGATCAAGCAGATGGGTGACGTCCCCGACGGAGCGAATCCGGACCAGTAACTCCGATGGCCGAATCTTCGGATGACCTCAGGCGCGAGTTCGAAGAGTTCGAACAGGCCGAGTCTTCGCTCGATTCAGGTCTCGAGTCGGCGCCGTCCCCGAACCGGATTCCGCCCTGGATCAAGTGGGTGGTCATCGCCGACCTGCTGATCGTCGCGGTCGTGGTCCTGATCGTCTTCGCCGGTTAGTTCTACTCGTCGTCAGAAGGCCGACGAGGCCCATGGTGGCTCACTGATCCCGGTTCTGCCTGCTGCGGATCTGTTCCAGGTCAACCCGGCTCGACTTCTCTCCATGACTGGCGCGGTTGCCAAAGACCCACTCGTATTCCTCGTCGAGGACCGCGCGCCGCGGCGAGAGGTCGGGCTGGTAGCTGCGGGTGAAGATGGATGCGAAGGGGAACATGGCTGCCTTTCGGGTCGGGTAAATAAGTGACTGGCAAAAACGCTACACCGGTTAGCGTGACCTGTCAAGTTGATTTACTGGTTAGTCGGGAGTACGATTGGGACATGAACGTCGAGTTCCTCGCAGAACTGATCGAGCACAAGGTTGCGCCGACTCCGCTGATCGCGGTACAGGGGTTGATCGACACCCAGGACCACGAGACCGATATGGAACTGCTCGGGGATCCCGAAGCGACCCGGGAGTGGCTGCTGGGTGCGGGACTGCTGGATGAGGGCAGCAAGGTGTCGGAGCAGGATCATCGCGACCTGCTCGACCTCCGCCGGACCCTGCGCAGCCTGCTCGTGGCGCAGGCGCATGGGGAACGCGACGGGCAGGCGATTGCCGAACTGAGACGGCTCTCCTACGAACACCTCACCGGTTACGACGTCAGCGACGAAGGTGTTGTCGCTCTCTGCGTGAAGCCGGTCGAGAACGTTTCCGAGCTGATCGGCCAATTGATTGGGATTGTCGGCCAGGCCCAGGATCTGGACCAGTGGCGCCGGCTCAAGATCTGCGCCTCCGACGAGTGCCTCTGGGCCTTCTACGATTCCTCGAAGAACCGCAGCGGATCCTGGTGCCGGATGGAAGTCTGCGGCAACCGCACCAAAAACCGCCGGTATCGCAGCCACGCCTGAGGAAAGGACTCGATCCGGATTCGATTTCCTCCAATCCGGCGGGCTCACATCGGTTAGGTTCGAAGCATGTCCGATATGTGGGAAAGCGTCTCGGAAGCATGGGCATCGAACGCGGATTTCGTGGACGGACACCTCGCCGAGCCCACCCGGAGAATGCTCGACCTCGCCGAAATCGGATCCGGGAGCGAGGTGCTTGATCTTGCCTGTGGTCCGGGCGGGGCTGGAATGGCCGCAGCGTCCCGGGTTGGTCCATCCGGGTCAGTGGTATTTGCGGACGATGCGCCTGGAATGGTCGCGGCGGCAGCCAACCGCTCAAAGGCACTGAACAACGTGAGCACGCTGGTCTGCAGTCAGGAAAGCATTTCGGTCGAGGACGAGACATTCGACGCCGTGATCATCCGCCACGGCCTGATGTTCGCCGAGGACAAAGCGGCGGCTGTAGGGGAGGCGGTTCGGGTTCTGCGGCCGGGACACAGGTACGCGGCGATGACCTGGGGACCGAGACAGGAGAACCCCTGGCTGAGCCTGACCCTGGATTCGGTGGCCGAAGAGTTCGGGGTGCCGTTCCCTCCCCCGGAGGTGCTCGGTCCTTTCGAACTCGATGACCCTGACACTCTCAAGAGAGTTCTTGAAGATGGAGGACTGCTCGATGTCGGGGTGGAAAAGTTTGAAGCCCCCGCAGCTTTCGACTCGGTCGAAGCGTGGTGCGATCTGATTCCCCAGCTGGCGGGCCCGCTGGCGATTGCTCTCGAAGGGATGGAACCGGAAGTTCGCGATTCGATCCGCGATCGAGCGCTTGAGTTCGGCCATGCGGCGGCCGAAGAACTGCCTGACGGAATCAGAATGAGCGGTTCCGTCCTGATCGGATACGGCCGACGGACGTGAGCCGTGGGGATGGAACTGACTGAGCCCCAGGACAGCAGCGGAGTACTGGATCTCGAACTGATTGCCGCGATCCTCGAGCGGGCCGTAGCCGTAGGGCAGGTAGGGATCTGGGTCTGGGAACCCGACAGCGATTTCAACTACTGGAACCCGGTGATGAAGGAGATCGTCGGGGTGGACGCGGAAACGGTGCCGTCGCTTGACTTGTGGCTCGAGGTCGTACACCCCGAGGATCGGGCGGTTGCCAGGGAAGCGATCGATCATCGGGCCCTGGGGGAGGTGCGCTACCGGATCGTCAATCTTGACGACCGTATCCGTCACCTGATTGTCCGCAGCGAGAAGGTAAAACCGGAGTTTGACGGGCATCCGGACCTCTACATGGGGCTGGTGATGGATGTGACCGAGAACCAGGAGGCATCTTCGGTGGTCACCGACACGCTCGAAGCGATCAGTGATGGCTACATCGCATTGGGCACGGACTGGACCGTCCTCTACGCGAACCGCCAGTCCGAAGTCATTCTGGGCCGGCCGAGGGAAGTGATGCTCGGCAGGAGCCTCTGGGACGAGTTCCCGGAGGCGGTCGATTCGCGCTTCTTCACCCAGTACAAGATCGCCATGGAGGAGCGAAGACCGACCGAGGTCGAGGACTACTACGAACCGCTGGACATCTGGGTGGAAGCGAGGGTCTATCCGATTCCCCAAGGCGTCGCCGTCTACTTCAGGGACGTGACCCGGCGCCATCTGGTCGAGATCGAGCGGGAACGCATGCTGGAGGCTGAACGGGTGGCAAGAAACGCAGCGGAACTGGCCCGGGCCGATGCGGAGCACCAGGCAACCCACGATCCCCTCACCGATCTCCTCAACCGGACCGAGTTCATGCGCCAGCTCGAAGAGGCCTGCCGATCCCAAACGGCAGTCACGCTCTTCTTTCTGGACGTGGACCGCTTCAAGTTGGTCAACGATTCGCTTGGCCACGCGATGGGAGATCAGCTGCTGCGGGAAGTTGGCCGAAGGCTTGAGCAGTTCGGAGACCACGTCGACCTGACCGCCCGGTTCGGCGGTGACGAGTTCGTGATCGCCCTCTTTGACCGCGACCGTCGTACCGCATCGATGATCGCCGAGCAGATCCTTTCCGAGCTGCGGCGACCGATCAACCTGCAGAACCGTCTGCTTCACGTCACCGCCAGCCTCGGAGCTGCCGAGTCCTCGCCGGGTACCTCGGCCGAGGGACTCCTGCTCAACGCCGACGTAACCCTTTACCGCGCCAAGGAAACCGGACGCGATCGCGTGGTCTGGTTCGACCAGACCTTGCGCACCGAACTTCAGCGCCGGGTCGCCCTGGAAAGCAGGCTGCGGGAATCACTCGAAGCTGAGGAACTCACGATGCACTTCCAGCCCGCCTATGACCTGAAGACCGGAAAGCTGACCGACGTCGAGGCCCTGGCGCGCTGGCACGACTCGATCTTCGGCGAGGTCTCTCCGGTCGAGTTCATCCCGATTGCCGAGGAATCCGGACTGATCCACAGCCTTGGCGCCTGGGCCGTCGGCCACGTCGCGAAGGAAGCGGCAGCCTGGCACCGCTCCGGGAACCAGCCAGCCACCTTCTGGGCGAACGTTTCGACCAGCCAGCTCGCCCGGCCCGACATCGCGTTCGTGATCGCCGAGCAGCTGGAGAAGGCCGGGCTGGAGCCGGAGCGCTTCGGGATCGAGATCACTGAGTCGGCACTTGCCGACAACGTCCATCTGGGTCAAGGCCTCAGCCACGTAACCGAGCTGGGCGTCAAGCTCGCGATCGATGACTTCGGGACCGGTTTCAGCTCGATCTCACGACTGCGAGAACTGCCGGTCGACATCCTGAAGATCGACCGCAGCTTCGTCTCTGGGGCCGGGCCCGACTTCAGGGTCGAAACCCTCACCGCGATCGTCGACCTGGCCCACGCCCTGGGTGCCACGGTGATAGCCGAAGGAATCGAAACCCTCGACGAATATCGCGCGATCCGTGAAACCAACTGTGACCGGGTTTCCGGCCGACTTTTCGGCTACCCGGTCGTCCCGGAAGAGCTCGCGGAAACGGTCGCGACGGGCCAGCAGCAGCTCTAGCTCGAGGCCCCTCGCCTAATAGCGCGGAGGGTAGTCGCGGGGCGGCGGCACCTCGGCCACGAGATTCCGGCGACGGTTGTAGAGAATCGCCGAGTAGACGAGCCCGATCGCGCCCACGGCCATCAGGATGTAACCGACCACATCCAGTTCGACCCCTCGCACATGGAGGTGCACCGCAAAAGCGAGGATCGCACCGACCGCAATCAGAAAAAGCGAGAATCCAAAACTCATACCGCTCTTGATACCCGCGAATTCCGGGGAGAAACAGCGGGCAAAGTCCCAGCAGACAGACAGAAACTCGCTTATGCTGCGACTGCAGACGATTGGACGTCGACTGGAAGCAGACTGAATGAGCTCAAGCGGAACGGGAATCCGGCTTATGCGCGGCCATCGTTGGTGTCTACCAGCCGTGCTCCTCCTCCTTCTGCTGCTGCTTTCATTCGTGTTGTCGGCAGGTCCCACCAGGGCCGCGGGTACCGGTTCGATCTCGGGCAACGTGTCGGGCGGCGCTACCGAGGGAACGCTCCTGCTCGCTGGTCCGTGCGTGGCGGCCTATGACTCAGGCGGGACGCAGGTGGGGTTCGTTCGGGCAGCCGCCAATGGTGACTACACGATCGGAAACCTGGTAGCCGGCGACTACCGGTTGGAGATCATCGACTGCGCGGCAAGGCTCGGTCATTTCCCGGGCGTCGTCTGTGTCGGTGCGGCGGCCGCGAACTGCCTCCTCCCGGGAGTGCCGAGTGAGTTCTACGACAACCAGAGAACCCTTGAGGCCGCGGCGACCGTGTCTGTAGCTGAAGGGATGACGACCACGGGAATTGACGCCAGGTTCGGTACCAGCGGCGGGATCTCGGGGACAGTGACCGACACATCCGGCAATCCATTGAGTGGAGTCTGCGTCCAGGCCTTCCGCGGAGGCAGCTACTGGGGCCCCTATCCCGTCGGTGAGGTCGCGCATACAGACGACGGTAAGTACACGGTCAAAAACCTGGCCGCCGACAGCTACAGCTTGACGTTCAGGGATTGCCTGAACACGGAGGATCCCTTCGTGACCGAGTACCACTCAAGGGCCTCGGTGGCAGAAGACACGATCACGACCGGTGTCGACGTCCAACTTGTGACGAACCCCGATCCATCCGAAGCGGTCATCGATGAGGTCTCCGTCAAGGGACCGGCGAAGACCCGGAAGGGCAAACGGGTCACGTACCGGGTCACGGTGAAGAACTCCGGAAGCCTGCCCGCCATCGATGTCGAGGTCAAAGTGAGGGCGAGAGGAATCAACTCGTCGGAGTCGGCCGGGAAAATCGCGGCCGGTTCCACGAAAACCATCCCGATTACCCTGATTCCGAGGAAGAGCGGCAAGAAGAATCTCAGTTTTTATGTGAAATCCTCGAACGCTGGCAAAAAACGCGTCACCAAGCGGATCTTCGTGCGGAGGTAGGAAGACAATGAGGGCGGTCCGGTTTACTGCGACAGGTTCAAAACGTGCGAGTTCCGGCCTGGCGATTGCGCTCGCAGCGCTGGCGTCGGCGGTGCTTCTCTTCGGCTGCTCGGACGACGGAGACTCCGAAGATAACTCGAGTCCGAACGGCGGCGATGCAATCGCCACCGGTTCAGCGAAGTGTGACCAGGAATCGATTCAGGAAGCGCTCAGCGCCTGGTCGAAAATGAACGGCACCGGGAAGGCGACCCTGCCCGACGACGAGGGTTCATTCCGCTGTGCGGACGGCTGGGCGGTCGCATTTCCGAACGTGGGATCCGGCGAAGCCGAGGTCACCGTCACCGCAGTCTTCGAAGCAGAAGGACAGTTCTGGATCTCCAAGGACCGATCCGAGGTTTGCGGGAAGAACGCCAAGTCCGCCGAAGTGCCGGCATCGCTTTACCGGGACGCCTGCCAGTCGAACTAGTTGGTCGGCCGGAATGATCCAGGCGCCCAATACGTAGTTCAATCGGCTGTTCAGTTCCCGGGATTCTCCACCAATGATCCAGGTCGTCGTAGTATGTCCCTATCCGTCAGCCCGACCGGGATAGGGAGATCCAAATGAGGTTCAGAGATGCGAACCGAACATCATCGGCCCGTCGGCCGGGTGCTGGCCTGCGTGCGTCCTTGTTGGTCCTCTTTTCGGGACTGGTCCTGCTCGGGTTCTCTGGTTCGTCTGCGAGTGCCGCAGGGACCGGTTCCATAACGGGAACCGTCACCGACAACTCCGGGGGGCCACTTCAATACGTCTGCGTCAAGGCGTACAACGCTGGCGGTGAAGAGGTCAAGATCTCCTCGACCAACTGGAGGGGCGAATACAAGATTGCTGATCTCGACCCGGGTGACTACCGGATCGAGTTTCTTCGCTGCGACAACGTCACCAAGCTGAGCGAGTTCTACGACAACGTAGGGTCGCTGGCTGAGGCCACGCCGGTTTCGGTCACCTCAGGCGCGAACGCGGAAGGAATTGACGCCGTGCTGGCGACCGGTGGCACGATTTCCGGCACGGTAACGGACGCCGGAGGAAACCCTCTGGGCGGGGCCTGCGCGAGGGCATATGACGTCGACGGGAACCAGGTCGGCTCCGACCAGACCGACCTGAACGGGCAGTACGCAATCGTCGGTCTGTCAACCGGGGAGTACCGGGTCCAGTTCCGCGGATGCGGCAAGAACGCGGCCCCCGAGTTCTACGACGACCAGGAGACCCTCACTGCCGCCGCTCCGGTTCAGGTCACTGCGGGAACGGACACGGGTGACATAGACGCGCAGTTGGCGCTCGGCGGCTCGATCTCGGGAACGATCAGCAATGACGCTCTCGGACCGCTCGAGAAGATCTGCGTCGACGCCTTTGACTCGACCGGCGAGCGGGTGGCCCACGACAGATCGGACCCGGAAGGGAAGTACAGGGTGGTCGGACTGGGCTCAGGCGAACACCGGCTCCGGTTTTATCAATGCGCCTCCAACCTGAATCTGCTCGAGGAGTACTACGGCGACGAGGCAACTCTTGAGGAGGCCACTCCGGTCAATGTGGACGTTGGCTCCGAAACAACCGGTATCGACGCCGAGTTGGCGACCGGAGGGATTATTTCCGGCACGCTCGCGGCCGCCGATAACGGAGCTCCTTCCGGGTCGGTCTGCCTCTTTTCGGTGACGGTGTACGACTCCGCGGGCGAGCCGGCACGATCAAGGTCCTTTCTCGACTCCGGCAGCTACCGGATCGATCGACTCCCGACCGGCGAGTACCGGGTGGGATTCCACTTCAGTTGCGCCCAGCCAACTGCCGAATACATCTGGACGCCGGTCGGAACTCCGATGTTCGAGTTCTACGAAGACAAACAGACCCTTGAGGAAGCGACCCCGGTTCAGGTGACGGCGGGCCAGGAGACCACGAAGATCCACGGTCACCTCGGGCAGAACTTTCCGACCGGATCGCTATCGGGCACGGTCACCGACGAGAACGGTGATCCCCTGGATGGTGTCTGCGTCAAGCTCTTCAATTCGAACGGCACGCTTAAATCGGGTCGCAGCGCCAACAGCGACGGGACCTACAGGTTTGGTGGCCTCGCGACCGGGCAGTACCGCCTCGAGTTCCGGGGCTGCGGTGATTGGGGGCCGAACGTGCTCGGCGAGTTCTACGAGAACGCTCCGAACCTCGAGACGGCGACCCCGGTCTCGGTCACCGATGACGTCGACACGACCGGGATCGACGCTCAACTGGCTCCCGGCGGCACGATCTCGGGAACCGTGACCGACAACAGCGGGACGCCGCTGCCCGGGATCTGCGTTCAGGCCTACGACGACGAAGGCAACCTGGAGGACGCCGACGGGACGGATTCCTCCGGCAATTACACGATCGTCGGCCTGGGCTCCGGCCAGCACCGGGTGAAGTTCAATCATCACGGCGGCTGCTCGGACGTCGATTCACCGAACGGCTTCCAGCCCGAGTTCTACGAAGATGTCACCACCCTGGAAGCGGCGACCCCGATCGCCGTGACCGCCGGGTCGGACACGCCGGGGATCGATGCGGAGCTCGCGGCCCCGCCAACGACCGACCCCGATCCCGACGTGCCGAACCGCGCGAAGATCAGCAAGCTCACGGTCAGGGGTCCGGCCAAGGTTCGGATCGGCAGGAAAGCGGTCTACCGCGTGCGGATCACAAACTCCGGCAACCAGCCGGTGAAGGGCGCGAGACTCCAGGTCAAGGGCCGAGGAGGGTTGGCCACGACCTTGCGGAACATCACGATTCCCCCGGCAACCACAAGGGCGGTCAAGGTCAAGGTCAAACCGAAGCGACGCGGCACGACGGTCCTGAGTTTCAAGGTCACCACTTCGAACGCCGGGTCCAGAGCCGCAAAACGGCGCATCATCGTCACGAAGTAACGACCGAAGTCAGGGGGGACCCGGAACCCCGACACGCGGGGCAGGGTCCGTGATAGTCATATACCTATATAGGTATATGATATGGCTGTGGCACCAGTCCCGACGACAACAGACGCGTTTGCGGCTCTCGCTGAGCCCCGTCGCCGAGATCTGCTCGAGGCGATCGGCGAGCGTGAGGTCACGGTCTCCGAACTCGTCGAGAAGCTCGATATCGGGCAACCCCAGGCATCCAAGCACCTGCGGGTGCTGCGCGACGTCGATCTGGTGCACGTGCGAGCGGAAGGCAAACGGCGCTGGTATCGCGTCAACGGTGCGGCACTACGTCCGGTGCACGACTGGGTGGGCTCGTTCGAGCGCACCTGGAACATTCGACTAGACCGACTCGACGATCTGGTCGTCGGGCTCAAATCCCAGGAGGATCAGGAATGAACACTCCCGCCACCAACCGGCACGGCTCCGCCACCATCGAACTGCAGGGCGATCGCGAGTACATCGTCACCCGCAAGTTCGACGCGCCGGCCGAGCTCATCTTCCAGGCCCACACCACGCCCGAGCTGATCAAGCAGTGGTGGGGTTTCGAAACCTCGGAATGGCTGGTCTGCGAAGTCGATTTCCGGGTTGGCGGCCACTGGCGGAACGTGTTGCGTGACGGTGGCATCCAGGTCGGTTTCCATGGCACCTACCTTGAGATCGATCGCCCCAACCGGCTTGTCCTGACCGAGGTTTTCGAGGGCGCCCCGGTACCCAAGGGCGGCCACATCGATGACACCGGCACCGTCAACACGACCACGCTCGAAGAAGACGGCAACGGCGTCACCACGATGACGGTTCACGTTCGTCACGCCCTTCCCGAACACCGCGACGCGATGCTCGAAACCGGTATGGAAAGCGGAATGCAGGTCTCCTACAACCGCCTCGAGGATCTCGTTCGAGCCACCTGACCCGGCAAAAGAATCTCTTCCAACAGAGATTCAGGAAGTACCGGGGGAGGGACTCGAACCCCCGACACGCGGATTATGATGCCGATTTTTGCTTTCCCGGCATGCCCCGCTGTGTCCCGTTTCGCCCTCTAGAAAGCCAAAAACGCCGGTTTGGGTTCCGGCAATATCCGGACGTATCCGTGCGTGCCGTTGGCAAATTGTTGGCACGACATCAGATTTGCGACATGACGGACGAAAAACCGCCGTCGGGCCGGTCGGGCGGTTTATCACCGTCGTGTGAACGCTACCCAGGCCAGTCAACCCGACTTCTTCGAGGCTCTCGTCTCGGCCGTCGCTGATCGCGTGACCGAGCAGCTTCTCGACGAGCTTCGGGGGCAAGGAACCCTCGGGGGCGGAGATGAGCCGTACATCCGGGTCAAGGAAGCCGCCGAGTATCTCGGCAACTGCTCTGAGAAGCGCATTCGCAACCTCACAAGCCAGGGGAGGCTCCGTCACGTCAAAGACGGCTCGCTGACCCTGACCAAGAAATCGTGGATCGACGATTCACTCAACGAAGGGACAAGCAATGAGTAGAAACAAAAAGGTGAAGACCTCTGTCAAGGGCGTCTACAAGCGGGGCAACTCCTACCAGGTGACCTGGAGAGATCGGGAGGGGTCTTACCGAAGCAAATCGGTGCCAACCTTCGAGCAGGCCAGGAGACTCAAAGGTCAGGTCGAGTACGAAAAGAGTCTCCCGGTGCAAGAGATGTCGAAACGAGTTCGTTTCGAAGACTTCGCTCGCGAGTGGATCGAAAGCTACGTCGGCAAACGCACCCTGGTTCGAGACAGAACCAAGACCGACTACCTTCGCCAACTGGAGAACCACATCTTCCCCAAGATCGGAACGAGGACGCTCGCGGACATTTCTCCCGGCGATCTGCAGGACATCGTCAACGGACTCCTGTCGGGTCGGGGAGCAGCCAAGCGAAAACTGGCCCCGTCCACGGTACGTCGAGTTTTCGTGCCGGTTCACCGCGTCTTCCGGTACGCGATCAACAAGCGGCTGCTCATGATCGATCCATCGATGTCCCTGGATATCCCGTCTGATACGACCGCACGTAAAAAGACCAGGGTGCTCGTCAAGGAAGATCTGAGCCGTCTTGTCGCAGAGATCCCAGAGGAGCACCGGCTCCTGGTCGAAACGATCGCTGTAACCGGCATCCGATGGTCAGAAGCCGCAGCCCTGACTCCCGAACGAATCGACCCCCAAGATTGCCTGGTTCACATTCGTCGCTCAGGCGTAAACGGCCGAGTGCAAGCTCTCAAGACACAGCGAGCCGAGAGGAGCATCCGGATCTCCCAGAACCTGTGGGAACGGCTCCGTAAGCGTGCAGAAGAGCGGACGGGGGAGAGGTTCCTGTTTTCTCGTTTGGATGGATCGATGCTCGCCGACAACCACATGCGATGCCAGGTCCTCAAAAAGGCCGCGGAAAGGGCAGGTCTGGGCGAGATCGGCGGGTTTCACACCCTGCGTCATACAGCCGGATCACTTCTTTACGCGAATGGCGCAAACATCAGCCAGGTCCAAGCCTATCTTGGGCACAGTTCACCCAGCTTCACGCATAACACGTACGTGCACCTGCTCGGGAACGAGAAACAACCGGTGCTGGAGATCGATCCGACCCCCGAGGGGTAACGCCGAGGCAGCGCCCGAGGCAGTGACTGTGG
>JAEZIQ010000027.1 GCA_023436605.1 Actinomycetes bacterium
GCGCTCTTCGACGAGCGCCGCAGCCCGATCAATGAAGAGGCTCAGCCCTTGACCTGCTTCTTCAGAGCAGATCCGGCTGAGAAGCGCGGAACCTTGCCGCCCTGGATGGTGATGCGCTCACCGGTGCGGGGGTTCACGCCCTGACGGGCGCTGCGCTCGGCGACGTGGAACTTGCCGAAGCCGGTGAAGTTGACCTCGCCACCCGCGGTCAGGGTGTCGGTGATCGCGTCCAGTACGGCGTCAACGGCGTCGGCCGCGGCCTTCTTGCTGCCGATGCGCTCGTCACCGGCGACCTTCTCGAGAAACTCTGCTTTGGTCACGTCAGTAATCCTCCTCGGTTTAGGGAATGGGAGAACCGTAACACCGCATTCGGACGCCGTTTCTGCCACCTTCGGCGATCTGGCCGGACTGCAAATTTCAGCCAAGTTCGATAAGGCGCCGCGCCGCGTCGGCGATCCGATCCGATTCCGGGGCTCCGGAAGGAAGATCGGACTCGGCTCCGCTCTGGAAGCGGATTCGGACGTACTCGCGGCGATGGTGGCGCCGACGACGCATGAAGGCAGCGGCTTCTTCCGAGTAGGAACTCACCTTGTCGAGTACCACCCGATGCGGTTTAAGCATCGCCTGACCCCGGCTTTTCCGCTTCAGAATCGGGTTTTGTGCTTCCCGCCATGCCTGCGGACCGGGCCGCGTCGCGTAATGACATGCGCATGTCATAGGAAGTCAGGGAAGCGAGCACGAAGCGGCTGGTGACGGCCACCAGGGAGAGGCCGGACTCGGTCACGACGAAGACTTCCCCTTCGGTCGAAGCCACGTGGGCGGAATCAAGTTCTTCGTCTCCCGAACCCGCCTCCAGGGCATTCAAGAGGGCCGATGCCTGGGTTGGCCATTCCCCGGAGCCGGAGGTCAGGGCGATCGGATTCAGCGTCTGATCGAAGATTCCGGCGTTGATCAGCTGGGGCTCCAGTTCGGCCAGATTCTGAAGCACCCGGTCCGCCGCTTCGGTGAGCGCAGCCGGGTGGGTCGGGGTGGTTTCACCCGAATCGCCGGTCTTGCTGTTCAAATCCGCCACGGTGTAGCAACATACCGTCCATGTCACTTGGGCAGATCTCCTGGATTACCGTGGTCGCGATCTGCGTGATCGCGACCGTGATCACCGCGATCGCCGGCTACGCGGGCTACGCGGCGACCATCGCCGCGGTCGGTGTCGCCGCCTCGGTCAACCTCCTGCCACGGCAAACTGGCGAGAACTAGTTCGCGAGATGCCGGGCGAGCAGCGTCGCCGCCGCCCCGCGGTGACTAATCGCGTTCTTCTCTTCGGGTGAGAGCTCGGCCATGGTCCGCGTGTCGTCCGGGCCGGTGGCTTCGGGAATGAAAGCCGGGTCATAACCGAAGCCGCCGTCGCCCCGCGGGTCCTGGATAAGTCGGCCCTCGCAGGTACCGCGGAAGAGATGCTCGCCCGCATCATCGATCAGGGCGATCACGCAGACATAACGTCCGGTTCCCGAGCCATCCGGCTCGCCGCTGGCCGCAGCCAGATCGGCCAGGACCTTTGACAGGTTCTCGCCGTCGGTCGCTTCCTCGCCGGCGTACCGGGCCGAGTAGACGCCGGGACGACCGTCAAGCTCGTCAACCTCGAGACCCGAGTCGTCGGCGATCACGACCTCACCGGTCGCCTCCCGCGCCGCCCGGGCCTTGATCAATGCGTTCTCCTCGAAGGTCGTGCCGGTCTCGGGCGGAAGCTCGACCTCGTCGGGCAGGGCCCGCAGATCCGAACCGGGAAGGATCTCCCCCAATTCCCGGACCTTGTGGTCGTTTCGACTGGCGAGGATCATCAGAACCGGTTCCTTTTCCCCACGACGCTCACTCACCCACCGCGGCCATCTGGAACTCGCGCAGCCGTTCGATCCCCGCTTCGGCCAGGGCCAGCATCTCGTCGAGGGAAGTACGGGAAAGAGGCGTCCGCTCGGCCGTCGCCTGGACTTCGACCAAGCCGCCATCACCGGTCATGACCACGTTCGCGTCGACTTCGGCGGTGGAGTCCTCCGGATAGTCAAGGTCGCAGAGCGGCTGGCCATCGACCATGCCGACGCTGACCGCCGCGACCGAAGTAGTCAGCGGCATGCGGTCGATTTCGCCGGCTTCGAGCAGGGAGTCGAGGGCGAGCCTCAGCGCGACCCAACCACCGGTAATCGATGCGCAACGAGTGCCACCGTCCGCTTCGAGCACGTCACAATCCACGTAGACACTGCGTTCGCCGAGCGCTTCGAAATCGATCCCGACCCGGAGCGAGCGTCCGATCAGCCGCTGGATCTCGACCCCTCGGCCGTCCTGTTTGCCCTTGCTGATGTCACGCTGCTTGCGCTCACCGGTCGAGGCCGGCAACATCGCGTACTCGGCGGTGACCCAACCCCGCCCGCGGCCTTCCATCCATTTCGGAACCCGATCCTGAATCGAAGCGGTGCAGATCACCCGGGTGCCGCCACACGAAATGAGGGCAGAACCGTCGGCGCTTCCGACGAAGCCGGGCTCGATGGTTACGGGGCGTAGGTCGGCGGCCGAACGGCCGCCGCGGCGGGAGACTGGATCGCGCATTTCCCGGAGTCTTCCAGACGTGACCCGAGGCCGATGGATAATGCCCGCGTGGACCCAGACGCTTCCTGGACATGGCCGGAGTTTCGCGAGCCGGAGCTCGTCCAGCGTCTACTGCTCGAACCGGCGGCGATTTTTGATCTCTGGGTCGGCATGGCCGGAAACATGCCGGCCCGCGAGTTCAGCGAGGAATCGTTCGAAATCGCGACCGGTTACCCCTGGCCGAGGCCCGACGGCTCATTCATCCTCAGCGAAGGCGAAGGCCGTCTGCTGGCCGATCTCGGTCAATCAGACCGCGCCTCGCTCGTCGAAGAGTTCACCGGTCAGGGGTCCGGTCGCACGCCGATGCTCGCGATCGGATCCAACGCTTCTCCGGAGGGTCTTTGGCGCAAGTTCGCCCATTTCCCCGAGCCCGAGGACCGGACCCTGCTTGCGGTGACCGGCAACCTCCATGATTTCGACGTCGGCGCATCGGCCGAACTCGCTCTGTACGGCGCGCTGCCCGCGACGATCTTCCCGAGCCCGGGAACCAGGGTCAGGGCGACCGCTGTCTGGCTAACCGACACCCAGCTGACCCAGCTTGCGTGGGCCGAGATCCCCTACTGGATCGGCCGACTCGAGGCCCGTTTCGATCCGGAACCCGCCGTCGCCGAGCTGGGCTTCGGCGGCTTCGAGCGCAGCCTCGTCTTCGTCAATCGCTTCGGATCCTTCGCCCCGGCGGGAGAACCGCTGGCCCTGGCCGCGATTCCGGCCGAAAACAGACACTCGCCCGCCCGCAATCAGGTCGAGCTGCTCGAGCAGCTCGCCGCGATTGTGCTCGGACCCGGCCACTCGCCCCGGGATCTCGTCCGCCTGGCACATGAGCATCCCGGGGAGATTGGCCCCCGCGCGGCCGAGGTCATGCGGTCGAACTCAATTCCCTTCGAATCCGACCGTTGGACCCCGTTCCCGGGCTGACCCAGGAATCGCCGGGCCATCGCTTCGCAGATCGAGACCGTAGCCCGCGCGTCAATGGGATGTGGAACGGTCTGAGGAAAGTCGAACGGGCTGATTTGGGTCATTATCGCCCCAAATCACCCGTTCGATTGGCATATGCCGTCGCCCGGCCCGACGAGCCAGGCGACCCGGGGGGGTTCCCCGGCTAGCGGAAGGCGATCTTGTCCACCGCGGATTGGATCTTGTCGACGATGAGCTCGGCCAGCTCGGTGCCCTGTCGACCCGAAAAGCCTTTCATCGCGGCGACCATGCCGAGCATCAGCAGCGAGACCAGCAGGATCAGGCCGACGTACTCGACCGTTCCCTGACCCGACTTCTCCGCCGCTGCCCGGCGGACCAGCTCACCCTTCGATACCGCCAGCGCGTGCGCGTTTCCCATCGCTCTGTAGAGCATTTCTTCCTCCTCCGACGAGTTGGTGTTTTCCACCTTCGATCGTGAGCAAGAAGGGGTTACGGAACAAGACGAGGGGGCAACAATTTCCTGACCCGGAGATCACGAAACCGCACGGATCCCGGGCGACACCGGCCCGGGATCAGGTCGCCAGCAGGCCAGCGGGATAACCTGCGCGGATGCGGGTACTGGTTGTCATGAACTTCGGTGCCGATCCGGCGACGCCCCAGCGCGGACGCTGGGTCATCGACCAGGTCGAAGCATTGCGGGAAGGCGGTCTCGATGTCGACCTGTTCAGCTTCCGGCCAGGCAAGGACCAGTATCTCCCGGCAACCAGGAAGATCCGCCGGATCCTCAAGCAGACCGATTACGACCTGATCCACGCCCACTACGGTCTGGCCGGGTGGTGTGCGCAGCTGGCAGGTGCTGACCCTCTGGTGGTCACCTTTCATGGCACCGACGTTAGGCACCGCATCGTGGGGCGAATGTCGCGGGTCCTGACCCGCCGGATCCAGCTGGTGGCCGGTGCGTCGAAAGCGCTGTTCGAGGAAGAGGCCGGCCGACCCGGACTGCCCCGGCCGGAAGGCCGCACCGCCGTGTTGCCCTGTGGTGCCGACCTTTCGCGGTTCGCTCCGATCGATCGCCGGGAGGCCCGCCGTTACCTGGGCCTCGACCCGGATCAACCGTTTCTTTTCTTTCCGGCCGACCCCGACCGCCCCGAGAAGCGCGCCGACCGGGCCCGCGAGGTCGCCAGCCGGGCCGGCGCGACGCTGCTCACCGGCGGCGGCATCGAACCCGACCAGATGCCGTTCTGGATGAACGCCGCAAACGCCGTCCTGGTCACTTCCGAGTACGAGGGTTTCGGCCTGGCCTGCCTCGAAGCGCTGGCCTGCGACGTACCCGTCCTTTCGACTCCGGTCGGGATCGCCCCGCATGCGTTGCGGGGCCTGGACCGGAGCCTCTGTTTCGAGTTCGAGCCAGAGGTCTGGTCGGATTTCGCCTCGGCCCTCGTCCGGGAGCCGGACCCGAGGACCGATGGACGGTTGCGGGCCGAGGCTCTTTCGGCCCGGCGCATGGCTGATCGGGTCGCACTTGCCTACGGCGACCTACTCGCCGAAGATACGAATACGGCACTTACGAATTCTGCAAATTGCGCAGGCGGACGCGTTTCCGGCGGCGACTTACGTAATGATGGGGAGAACTGATGAGGAAGGGTGCCCTGAAGAAGAAGCAGAGGCAGCTCGAGGAGCTTCATCTCGACCGTCGCGAGGCGCTCGGGGAACTGGTTCTCGGGATGTACGTCCAGAACAGCTGGGACGACGATCTGCTGGCTCGCGGTTCGGCCGAAGTGGCCGAAGTCGAAAACGAGCTGAAGGAACTGATCGCCGGCAACGAGCCCGAAGGGCCCTCGGCGACCGAGAAGGATTTTCCGATCACCGGCGAGCATCGGTTGCCGACCGGTGAGCATCGTTATCCGGCCACCAGTGAGTACACCGCCGAGCACGCGGTCCCCGCAGCTGGTGAGACCGGTGAGTACACGGCCGAGCATTCCCTGCCCGAGTCGGCCGAGCACGATTACCCGGCGACCGGTGAGTACACGGCCGAGCATTCGCTGCCGGAGTCGGTCGAACACACCGCCGAGCACGCGGTCCCGCCACCCGCGGAGCAGCCGAAGCTGAGCCGAGCCGAAAAGAAGGCAGCGAAAAAGGCCGAGAAGGAACGCAAGCGCCAGGAGAAGGAGGAGGCGACTTCCGCCGATGCGCCGGCCGACGAGCCCGAGACTCAGCCCCATACCCTCCCGCCGGCCGCGGCTCCGAAAGCCCCCACACCTTCGGCCACGGCACCCACCCCGTCTGCCACCGCTTCTACTCCTTCGGCCACGGCACCAACCCCGTCTGCCACCGCTTCTACTCCCTCGGCCACGGCGCCGACCCCTTCGGCCGCGGCCTCCAAGCCGTCGGCAGGCACCGCGACTGACCGCACACCTTCGGCGACCGGGAAGCCGGCGGAGCCTGAGGCCGGGAAGAAGGCGATCGACGTTCCGCCGCCACCGGCACCTCCGGAGCCCGAGCCAACCGATCCTCTCGACATCCTCGAAAAGCAGATCACCGAAAGCGAAGCAAAGGCCAGGACGGCGATCGAGGCAGCGAAGGCCTCCAGCAACGCCGACGCGAAGACCGAGCTGACCGCGATCACGCGCGAAGTCGAATCCGGCAAGGGTGCGCTCGACGAGGCTCTCCAGAAGGCGGCCGCCGCAATCGCCGCCGCCAACGACAAGGCGGCCCAGGCCGAAGCACGCCTCCAGAG
>JAEZIQ010000010.1 GCA_023436605.1 Actinomycetes bacterium
CCCCACGACGGGGCGGGCTTTTTCCTCTCTGGGCTCCGTCGGCCTCGCGGCCGGCCGGAGGCTAGCGGTGACCCTTGAAGGAGATCACCTGCTGGATGCCGGAGGGCCGGTTGGTGTAGCGCATCTCGACCAAGGGAGCCGGACCCCACTTGATCCGCTCGCGATTCGCGTCGGCGCGCCAGTCGGCCGGATTGGCCGATCCCTGGCTCACTTCCAGTTCGGCACCGGCCGCGGCGATTGCCGCCCAGACCGCCTTCTGGCAGGCGGCCTTCTTGCCCTTGCCGCAGTACCTGACCTTGAACGGGCTCTTGACCTTCTGGCCGAGCAGGGCCCGGATGTCCTTGTCGAAGTACTGGTACCAGCCGGCGTACTGCCCGCCCGGCGGCAGGTCGAACCGCGAGAAGAGCGAGGCCAGTTCCTCGAGTTGCGGTCCCAGGACCGGCCCCATGAACGCGTCAGCGATCTTCGGCCAGGCAGCGTCGAGCGACGCGGCGCCGGCCGCATCGATCTTGCCGTCGAGGTCACGGTCCAGCCGGCTGCCGTTCGCCTTGTTCCAGGCGACCATCTGGTTCAGCATCTGCTTCGCCTGGGCGCTGGGGGCCTTCGAGCCCTTCAGCAGCTTGGCCAGGAGCGGCACGGTGAAGATCGCCCGGACGTCCTGGGTGGCACCGGCGTTCATCGCCGAGACGACCGAGGCCATGGTCCATTTGCCCTTCTTCTTGTTGCGGTGGAGCATGCGGGTCAGCATGTCCACGCGCTGGACCGAGCCGGCCCGGCCCCACTCGTCATCAGCCGAGCCGAAGCCGCGCGCGACCGAGTTGTTCCAGTTGACCATCAGGCCTGACTTCGGGTTCTTGCCGTGCGGGTGGCCCTTCTTCGAGAGGAAGCCCTTCCACTCGTACTGGCCGGTGCCCTTGGTCAGAAGCCCGGGGTCGACCCGCTTGTCCCGCATCGGCAGCAGGCCGCTGGTGTAGAGCGCGACGTTCTTGTTGTCGATGTAGAACGAGTTGAAGGTCTGCGGGGTCTTCGAAGCCGCCTCGTAGAAGGACTGCGGTCCCTTGACCGATCCGTTCGAGAGGCGCCGGTTGAACATCAAATCGAGCACGTCCTTGCCGTAGCTGGACCGCTTCGAGCTGATCGCGACCGTCTTGCCCTTGACCTTGCCGTAGCCGACGACCGGCCCGTGGACCGTGGTGTTGAAGACGACCGGGTCGCCGTTCAGGGTGCCGGCGTTGAAGATGCCCATATCACGGCACTTGCCCTTGTAGAGGTACTTGGTCTGGCTGCCGCCGCAGAGGGTCTCGGCGAACTGATCGATCACGTCGCCGCTGGCCGAAGTCAGCGTCGTCGCGAAGTCCTGGCCGCGGCCGATCAGCAGGTAGCCGGGGAACGGGGCCGAGGTCGCACCGCGCCAGGTCAGGCCGGGGGCGTTCATGTCGATCTCGTAGGTCAGTCCCGGGGCGAAGTAGCCGATCTGCGGTCCGCCGACCATCAGCGGACGGCCGGTGGCCGACTTGCCCTTGGTGATCATCAGCGTGTTCGATGCCTGGGCGTGGGGCTGAGGGGCACTGAGCGGCTCGCCACCCTGGACCGGGTTGACGCGGGTGTAGCTGCCCGGGTCGAGAATCACGCTGCCGGACTTCTTCGACGGCACCGGCTCGTAGGGGAAGCGGCCGTCGATCGAGGTCGGGCTCTCTTCGTTTTTCTGCTGGCGCAGGTCGTTGAAGACCTTCCAGCCCTTCTTTGCGCCGAGGCGTTTGATCAGGCCGCCGAGGAACTGCGAACGACGGGCTTCGTCACCGCCACCGACCCCGAGGAACTGGTTCTTCAGAGCGTTGACCGCGTAGACGTCGTTGCGGGTCCAGTCCGGGGTAGCCGGGCTGTTCGCGTCGAGGTAGTCGTTGATGCCGCTGATGTAGGTATCGATGTCGCGGAGGACGGCGCGGCCTTCCTTGCCCTTTGCCTGGAGGGCCTTGGTCTGCTTCGCGACGACCGCCTCGGTTTCGGCGCTGGGCTGGAAATTCTGGAGGCTCGAAACTAGCCCGATGGCACTCAGACCCGGCACGTCGATCGCGGCGACGCGGGCGTTGTTGCGGGCCTGCTGCAGCAGCAGTCCGCGGTCCTGGGCGGCAATCCAGCCGGCCGCCCAGATCCCACCGTCATAGGTGGTGGCGATGACGTGGGGAACGCCGTACTTGTCCCGCTTGATCGTCACGCCGGCTTTCGGCACGACCTCTTCGGTGTAGGGACCATCGGCACTGGTGCCGAGCTTCTCCGACTTGAAGTACTTGTTGATGTCGGCGTTCGTGACCTTGTTGAACAGCGGGGTCAGCGCGTCATACATAAGGGCCTGGGTGCTGTCGATCGGCAGCGTCCCCTTCTGGCCGGAGGGAATGATGTTGCGCGCGGTCTGCGAGTAGTCACGAGGGGCCGAGTTCGCGGCTGGCGCGGCGGCCAGACCGAGAAGACTCAAGATGATCAACGCCAGGAAGGCGCTCTGTCGACGCATGAAGTTTCTCCTTGGTTCCCGGACCGGAGGCCGCAGACAGGCGTGCCAGAAAGTCAGGGAGGGTGGGACGATTAAGGCAGGCTACTCCGATCAGAACACCCGCTGGGAAGGAAAGACTCGGTATCGCCACCCGACGGAGTCCGGACGACGTGCTGGTGTCCTAACGGAGAGGGAGGGATTCGAACCCTCGATACGGCTATAAACCGCATACTCCCTTAGCAGGGGAGCGCCTTCAGCCACTCGGCCACCTCTCCGGGCCGGGGAATTGTATGAGTTGCCGGAACTTGCAGTCGCTTTCCCCCGCCTGTGCCCGGACCGCGCGCATTGAAGTCGCGGAAGCGCGGTTTGACGACCCGTCCGTCCAAAGTGCCGATCGCAGCTTTAGCCTCTGACTGATGGATCAGCCGTCTGGCCGCACCCACGCGGAAATGGAAGAGATTTTCAGTGAGGTCGAAGCGCCCTTCGCCTTCGTCGACCTGGACTCGATGTGGGCCAACGCCGACTCAATGCTCCAGCTCTCCGGGGAGAAGCACATCCGGGTGGCGACCAAGTCGCTGCGTTGCCGGCCCCTGATCGAGCAGATCCTGGACCGGGACGAGCGGTTCCGGGGCCTGATGAGCTTCACCCTGCCGGAGACCCTCTGGCTGGCCGAGCGCGGCTTCGACGATCTGCTGCTCGCCTACCCCACGACCGACCTCGGAGCGCTGGCCGAGCTGGCGCTCCGTTCGGTGGCGAGTCCCGGGCTTGCGCCGATCGTGATGGTCGATTCGGTCGAACACCTCGACCTGATCGAGTCGGTACTCGGCAGCCAGGCCGCGCCGGTCAGACTCTGCCTCGATCTCGACGCCGGTTGGTGGGCCTTCCGCGACCGGATCCAGGCCGGCCCTCGCCGCTCTCCCGTCCATTCACCCGAACAGGCGGTGGCTCTGGCCGAGGAAATCAACCGCCGGGAGAAGCTGGAACTCGTGGCCTTGATGGCCTACGAAGGCCAGATCGCCGGAGTCGGCGACCAAGTTCCGGGCCGACCGCTGCGTACCCGGATGATCCGCTGGATGAAGAAGAAATCGCGCGCCGAGATCGCCGAGCGCAGAGCCGAGGTTGTGGCCAAAGTCAGCGAGATCGCCCCGATCGAGATCGTCAACGGAGGTGGCACCGGGTCGCTCGCATCGACCTCGGCCGAGGAGGCGGTGACCGAAGTGACCGCCGGTTCCGGATTCTTTGCCCCCGGCCAGTTCGACAGCTACGAAAGTCTCGACCTGCGGCCGGCCGCGGGCTTCGCCCTGCCGGTGGTCCGGCGACCGGGAGCCGGTGTGGTCACCGCGCTGGGCGGTGGCTATCTCGCCTCCGGTCCGATCGACGAGGGCCGCCTGCCGAAGCCCTGGCTGCCCGAGGGTCTCGAGTTCGAGAAGGAAGAAGGCGCCGGCGAGGTCCAGACCCCGCTGACCGGAGCCGCCGCCGACCAGCTCAAGCTCGGCGACAACGTCTACCTCCGCCACGCCAAAGCGGGAGAGCTTTGCGAACGATTCGACTCCCTCCTCCTTATCGAAGGCAACGAGATCGTCGACGAAGTCCCCACCTACCGCGGTGAGGGCGAAACCTTCCTCTAGGGCGTCGCCTCAGCTGCCCGGAGCCTGAAAAGCGTCGGCCACGAGGTCGGCGTGGCGCCGCCAGACTTTGGCCTCTTTCTCGCCGGCGTCGCCGAGGCCCCGCATGATGCCGCTGAACTGGACCCAGACCTCCTCGACCTTCGCGTCCTTGCGAATCGCTCCGGCCTGCTTGCCCCGGTCGATCAGCGTCGCCATGTGACTGGTCACCTGGTCCTTGATCCGGTCGAGCTCGGGGGTATGCCCGTTCCAGTAGATGCTGGCCGGGAAGCTGAGGTCGCTGGCCCGGGCCGCAGCTTTGTGCAGGACCTCGCGGAAGGCAGCCCCGGGGTCGTCGCTCTCGATCGCTTCGAGGATGTCTTCGTCAAAGCGCGCCATGCGCCGCGCGAGGATCGCCGCGATCAGGTCGTTCTTGCTTTCGAAGTTCCGGTAGACGGTGCCCTTGCCGACCCCGGCGCGTTCCGCGATCTCTGGAATGCCCGCCTCTATTCCGTGTTCGGCGAAGACCTGCTCGGCGGCAGCGATCACCTTTTCGCGGTTACGGACCGCGTCGGCCCGGCGAGGTGACTCTGTGCTGGTCTCCCGGACGCTTTCGGATGTCCGGGTGACGCTCATCGGTCGGCAGCCTGGGCCGGGTCGGGGAGGATCGAGGCGGCGCCGATCTCTTCTCCGGCGGGAAGGTGGGTGCGGCCCGCACCGGGGATCAGCATCGCCATCAGCCCGGCAAAGATCGACATTCCGGCGCAGACCAGGTAGGCGGTCTCGAAGCCCTGGTCGGTCGGCAGGACAGCCGCGCCCACTACGGTCGCGGTTAGAATCGAAGCCGTCACCTGCGAGCCGAGCGAAGAACCAACCGAGCGGATCAGGGCGTTGATACCGGTCGCCTCGCCGGTCTGGGCCATCGGCACAGCACCCATGATCAGGTTCGGCATGGCCGCGAAGGCGAGGCCGATGCCGATCGATCCGATCACGTTCCAGATCACGATGTGAAGGATCGTGCCGTGGTCGAGGCCGAGGCCGAGCAGGCCGACGCCGCTGATGATCCCGCCGACCGTCATCGGGAACTTGTTGCCGAACCGGGAACCGAGCCGCCCGGACATCGGTCCGGCGAAGAGCATGGTCAGGGCGCCAGGCAACATGACGAGACCCGCCTGGGTGGCGGTCAGTCCGAAGCCGTAACCGGTCGTTTCGGGGGCTTCGACGAGCTGCGGGATCAGGATGAAGGAGCCGAACATGCCGAAGCCGATCAGCAGGGTGGCGACGTTGGTCATCGCCACGGTCGGCTTCCGCAGCAGGGTCACGTCGGCCAGCGGCTCGTCGGTGCGGCCTTCGAGCCAGACCCAGAAGGCGAGGATCGCGAGCCCCCCGAGAATCAGGCCGATGGTCTGGACATCAGCCCAACCCCAGTCGTTTGCCATCGAGATCGCGTACATCGGGATCGACAGGCCGACCGCGAGGACGGCCGCCCCACGGATGTCGACCTTGGCCGGTATCCGGTTGGGGGATTCAGGAACCCAAAGGATTGCGGCGAGCGCCGCAAGCACGGCGGTGGCCGCGCCGAGCCAGAAGATCCAGTGGTAGGAGGTGTGATCGAGGATCAGACCTCCGATGATCAGGCCGAGACCGCCACCGATACCGGCGGTCGCGGAGATGAGGCCGATCGAGGTAGAGACCCGGTCGGCCGGAAACTCGTCCCGGATGATTCCGAAACAGAGCGGGAAGACCCCGCCGCCGACGCCCTGGAGGATGCGGCCCGCGACAATCGCGGTCACGCTGTCTCCGAGGGCCGAGAACGTGGAGCCGGCGGCGAAGATTAGGAGGGCGATGACGAGCAGCCGGCGTTTGCCGAACATGTCTCCGAGTCGCCCGAAGATCGGGGTGAACACTGCGGCCGAGATCAGGTACCCGGTCAGGACCCAGGCGATGCCGGTCGCGTCGGTGTTGAACTCTTCGGCCAGTTGGGCCAGGGCCGGGACCAGCGTGGTCTGGGCCAGCGCAAAGGAGAGCGCGGCGACACCGAGGATCAACAGGCTGCGCATCGGGTTGGGGCGCTCGCGCCCTTCCCCGGACTGACCTTCGATATCTGCATTGCTAACCGGACTCACCGGTCCAGATAGTACCAGCTAAACGGACCTTCGGGTCCGCTACGGTCCGAGCACTTCCCTCACATAGGCGTTGCTGAAGGTCCGTTCCGGGTCG
This sequence comes from Actinomycetes bacterium, assembly GCA_023436605.1. GTDB lineage: Bacteria > Actinomycetota > Thermoleophilia > Solirubrobacterales > 70-9 > 67-14. The sequence goes on from JAEZIQ010000010.1 coordinate 6,313, forward strand.
AGACGGTCACGAATCACCTGAAATTCATTCCAGCGCGGGAAGCTCGGGGCGAGGTCCTCGGCGGTCCGGTAGTGGAGCTTGCCCCAATGCGGCCGGCCGTCCACCTCACGGAAGATTCTTTCGATCTCGCGGAAGTAGGGCTCGAACTCCATCGTCTGGTGCTGGTGCACCGCGATGTAGACGGTCGGCCGTTCGTGGGCCTGGCTGATCAGGGCGTCGTCCCCGGCTGAGATCCGGCACTCGATCGGCATCGGCAGCGGAATGGACTCGCCTTCGATCATGGCAAGAACCCGCTCCAGCGCCTGCGGACCCGCTTCGGCCGGCAGCGCGTACTCCATCTCGTTGAAGCGGATGGTCCGGTAGTTGGCGAAGACCCGGTGCGAGCGGTCGATCTGCTCGGACTGGGACATGAACCGGGTCGAGTGGCGGGCCATCCTCGGGATCGCCGCACGGAACTTCCCTGCGGCCCGGAGCGCCAGGTCGCCGAGGCCGTTCTCGAGCACCACATCCCCGAGGAAGCGGTCGGCGGCCGAGCGGGGAGCCAGTGGCCGGTCGGTCCGGTTGCGCTTCAGGGTGAGGGCGGTCCGCGTGTAGGGGAAGACGAAGAACTCGAAGTGCTCGTTCTCCTCGGTGATCCGGTCGAAGTCGGCCAGAACCTCATCGAGGTCCATCGGCAAGTCGAGGCGGTGCAGGTTGAAGGCGGGCACCGTCCTCAGGGTGACCGAGACCAGCACCCCCAGCGAGCCGATCGCAACCCGGCTGGCCAGAAGCTCGACACTCCCGGAGCCAAACTCGCGGACCTGACCATCGGCCCCCATCAGCTTGACCCGTTCGATCTGGGCCGAGATGTTGGGCAGGGCCCGGCCCGTGCCATGGGTCCCGGTCGAGACCGCGCCAGCGATGGTCTGCCGGTCGATATCCCCGAGGTTCGGCATCGCCAGACCGAGCCGGTCGAGCTCGCGGTTAAGGTCGGCGAGGATCGTCCCCGCCCCGACCTCGACCAGGCCGGAGCTGCGGTCGACCGAGATCACGCCGGCAATCGCGGTGATGTCGAGCAGCAGGTCATCGCCCAGCGCGGCGGCGGTGAATGAGTGTCCGGAACCGACCGTCGTTATCTGCCGGCCCTCCGCTCCGGCCCGTCCGACTACTTCGGAAAGCTCACCGACACCGCTGACCTTGACGAAGTCGCGCGGCTGGCAACGCTGATGGCCGGACCAGTTCGACCAGGACCGTGCCGAAGTTCCGAGTCGCCTTGCGTCGTAATTTTCACCGACCATCCGCCGCCCCTTCTGCGCTTTCACCCGCGATCAACGGCGGTCCGATGCCGAGAGAGCGAGCCAGGATTCCCACCGCGACCAGCAGGCCCGCGGTGACCAGACAGGGCAGAAGGTATCCGGCAGCACCGGCCAGCGCACCGCCGCCGACCGCCCCCAGCATCTGACCGCCACCCCAGGCCAGGTTGGAGGCACCGGAGGCGTAGCCCTGGTTTACCCCGGCCGCGCTCGCGTGGTCGGTCACCAGGGTGCTGGCCGGCGTGAAGGCGATGCCAGCTCCGAAAGCGAGCAGCATCACCGCCCCGAACATCAGGGGAAGCAGGCCGAACGCTCCGAGGCCGACCACCGCCAGAGTCATGGTGCCGACCCCGACCAGGTAGGGCAGGGTCCGCCCCACCCGGTCGCTGATCCGGCCGATTACTGGTCCGACGATCACCTCGACGATCGACCCGGCTGCGAAGGCGGCGGCGATGAGGAACGGTGAAGCGCCGAGGTCATCCATGTGGAGGGGACCGACCACGACCGCGAGTCCGAACGCGACCGAGGGTCCAGCCAGCATCAGCACCCCGGTCGGAACGTCCGACCGTCGGACCCGTTGCCAGGCATCCGAAAGCGACTGGGATTCGACGTCGGTTGCGCCGGGGATGCCGAGCGCGAGCACGATCAGGACCGCCGCTGCGATCAGGACCGTGCCAAAAACGATCTCGGTCCCGATCGCGTGGGCGACCGCTCCGAGTGGTGCACCGAGCAGCTCGCCGGCCACCGCGGCGGCGATCACGATTCCCAGCATCTCTCCCCGCCGGGCGGCAGGCGCCGAGACAACCACCCAGGAAATCGCCCCGGCCCACATCAGAGCTCCGGCACCGCCTTGGAGGAAACGGAGCAGGTCGAGAAGCACGATGTTCTCGGCAACGCCGAAAAGGGGGCTGCAGATGCCGATCGCGACCAGCCCGCTCACCACCGTCGGCCGGGCTCCGATCCGGGCGACCAGCCAGCCGGCCGGAATGGCGAAGACCATCGCCCCGGCAGCGAAGCTCCCGGCGAGAACGCCGGCCGCACCGTCGGAAAGGTGGTGGTCGTCCTGATAGCTCGGAAGCAGCGGTGTCAGAACCGAGAAGAAGGTGACATCAAGAAAGACGACCGCGCAGGCAAGAATGAGCAGACGACGCACCGACCCATCCTGACACGCAATCACCCGAAATCCGTTTCCCGACCGTGTATTTCGTGGGATAATCGGGGCATGAGCAGAATGGGAGATGTGGAGACCGAGGAGGAAATTCGTCAGGAAATGGAGGAACTCGGCGTGAGCAACGATGCCGAGGGCACCCCCAATGTCCTGATGTCCGGTCCGATGATCCAGGCGACCGTCATCATCCTCGTCCTTCTCCTCGTGATCGGCGCCCTCCTCCTCGTCTTCTAGCCCGGCCTGTCAGAATCGAAAAGCCTCACCGAGGCCACGGAGGGGTGGCAGAGCGGTTGAATGCACTGGTCTTGAAAACCAGCAGGCGTCTTACGGCGTCTCGAGGGTTCGAATCCCTCCCCCTCCGCTAGCTACCCGGTGATTCGGCGGGCTGGTTCTCTTCGGGGGTTGGCTCTTCGTTGGTGGCGCCTGACCAGAGGGTCTGGACGACGGGGTTGGGGAAGTCGACGGCCGGTTGCCTCTGGCGCTCCGACTTTTGGGTTTCTCTCTGCGGAGCTTCATGCCAGGGGTCGCCCAGCTTGCGGCCGAGCCAGCTGTGCTGGCGGCGGGTGAAGGTGGCTGCGAGGTGGCTGTCGTTGCGATAGATCAGGTACCGGCCGGCCAGCGGTCGGCACCAACCGCCCGGGCAGAGGAACTCCTGCGGGTCGATCACCCTGATGCCATCGACCTGACGGGCCGCCTTGAAGTCATACGACCAGGTCCTGGTCCGGGTCGAGCGGAAGCCGCACCGCTTTGACCGGTCGAAGTTCTTGCGCAGGCATGCCGTCACATCAAAAGGGGCCACCGCCTGGTCGCGGATCAGGACCGTCCGCTTCGACCACCGTTTCAGGAAGCGCAGGGTCCGGACCATGCCGGCGACCAGCCGACTCTCGCTCGCATGGCGGCTTAGTTTGTGGCCGTAGCGAAGCACCGAGTAGGCCTGATCGTTCGCGGCCGACCCGACCAGCACCAGCCCCGGCCTGATCTTCTTGATTCGCCGAAGCGCATTGTTCCGCCAGAGGTCGCAGTACTTGTCGGTGCTGACCAGCGCGGCCGGGCAGCTGGCCCGGGTCAGCACGATCACCTTCCAGCCGTTCTGGCGGGCAACCCGGAAAAGGGCTCCGCCCCAGTGGGCAGCATGTGAATCTCCCAGCAGCACCACCCTTTTGCTTGAGCTCAGGTCCCCGAAACGACAGGGCCGCGACCGGACCTGCGTGTCACCGGCCATACAGCCATTCGCGTAGATCTCGCCCTCGTCGAGACCCACCCGGTCGAGACCGGGAAGGAATCCGGCGCCCGCGTTGCCGGCAGGCACGAAGAAGAGGCCGCAGAAGAGTGCGACGAGGATCAGGCGACGCGAGAACATGAGGCGAGCCAATTGTTACAAATACCTGACTTCCAAAGTCAAGAACAGTGGACTACGAGTGCTTTCGTTATGAAGAGAGCGACTTGACCGACCAGATCCCGGAGCCCAGCGACTTTCCCCGGTTTCTTGCCGGTGATGCCGAAGACGTTGCCCGGCGGCTGCTGGGCTGCTTCCTCGAGCGCACGATCGACGGCCAGCGCCTGGCGGCCCGGATCGTGGAGACCGAGGCCTACGACGAGGAGGACGCGGCCGCCCACTCTTTCAACGGAAGGACGCCGCGAAACGAGGTGATGTTCGGTGAGTCCGGCCGACTGTACGTGTACTTCACCTACGGGATGCACTACTGCTGCAACGTGGTCACGGGGCCTTCCGGAGTGGGATCGGCCGTCCTCGTCCGGGCCGCCGAACCGGTCGAGGGTCGCGAGCTCATGGAGTCCAACCGGGGCGTCGACGGCGCCAACGTAACCAACGGTCCGGCCAAGCTCTGCCAGGCGCTGGCGATCGACTTCGAGCTGCTCGGGCATGACCTGCGCCGGGAGCCCCTCAGGCTTCGTGAAGGCGGGCTGCTACCCGGGGAATCGGTCACTCGAACCACCAGAGTAGGGATCAGCAAGGCCGCGGACCTCCAGCGGCGTTTCTACATTTCCGGCAACCGCTTCGTGTCGAGGAAATGATTGAGATAACTTGACGCGCGTCAGCTTTCTTGTTAGAACGGCGTCATGACCGATCTGAACGAATGGAAGCCAAACGGGGCGACATGGCTGGCGCTGGTGATTTTCCTGGGGGTGCTCGGCCTCCTCGCACCGGCCGGCGCGTCGGCTGAAGATCCGCCCAGCAAGAGCAGCCAGCTTCTCAAGAATGACGTTCTGGTCGGGGCTGACATGTGGTCCTGGAAGCCACAGATGCTGGCCGGCGGGATGGGGTTCAACGCGATTCTCGGTCTGCCCGGGCTGGATGGCAACCCGACGGTCGAGGAAGCCCGGCAGACCGTCCTCGACGTCGACGGTGCATGGCTCGACGATCTCGAGTGCTCGGCCGAACCGGCGATGGGTGACTACTCCTCCGCCGCTGGCTCCAACGGCATGGCCTTCGCCTACGGCTGGCCGCAGTACTACGGGGACGGCATGCCACTTGAGTTCAGCTGGCCGATTCTGCCCAGCACTGTCGACCCGACCGACTTCCTGGTCACCAAGTCAAACGGTGAGAAGGTAACGCCAACCGGTGCGGCTCTCTATCCGAACTTCGAATACAACGAGCGCAGCACGGTCGTGCTGGTTGGTGAGTTCGGGAACAACCTGGCCGCCAGCGATCCGAACCAGGTCTTCCCCACCCGGATCGAAGTCGTCGCCGACGACACCCCGCTGAAGCTGGTCGGCAAGACCAGGCAGGGCCAGCGGCGGATCGTGAGCGCAGTTGGCATGTACTCCGCGCCGACCAAGAGCCCCTACGACGATTACTCCAAACCCTCCGAGCGGCCCGGCCCGCGCCTTACCGCCGCGAAACTGACCCGGATGTCAACTCTGGGCGATTCGGCACCGAAGATCTTCGCGAGCAACATGCCCAACGACGGCCGTACCTTCTACGGAAAGAAGGCCAAGTTCCGGCTGCGGATGCTGACCACCGGCGGCTTCTTACCGGATGGCATCCGGGGGGTTCGCCCGACCGAATTCGAGCGCTACTTCCAGATCATCGCCCGAGCACCCAGCGGGCGCAAGGTGATCATTCAGAAGCAAGGCCGCACCTACCGGATCGGCAAGGGATGGCTGCGCGTGGTCGGACTGGCCGAGCTCGGAAAGAAGCAGGACTCATACGACCAGTGCTACCAGGAGGACCACGACAACCAGATCGACGTGATCCTGGACGGCACCCCTTCGGCGATGCGGACGATTCGCCTGTTGAGGCTGCCCGGCACCGGGAAGTACTCCCCGATGTACAACCCCGGCGGGCCGGGAACCACCCCCCAGCCCGGGGTCAGGTACACGGCACCGAGCCCGCCGATCAATCAGCCGGTGACGGTCGACCTGAAGAACCGCATGCAGGTCACCTACAAGGGGAAGACCTAGACCGCCAAACCCTGGCGGCTGCCACTCACCTCAGCGCCACGGATCGCCGATCTTGTAGCCCAGCCAGCCGTACTTCTCACGGGTGAATGTGGCGCTGAGGTGACCCTGGTTGCGGTAGACCAGGTAATCGCCGTCGACCGGGTGGCACCAGCCGCGCGGACAGAGCATCGGCTGGGGATCGATCAGCGGGACACCCCGTACCCGGCGGGCCGCCTTGAAGTCATAGGCGAAGTCGCGGGGCCGGTCGGGGCGAAAGCCGCAGCGGCCGGGTGTGGTCTGGTTGGTGCGCAGACAGGCGGTAACGCTGAAGGGGGTCACCGCCTGGTCCTGCAGGACGACCGTCTTCGTCGACCAGCGATTCAGGCGACGGAGGGTGCCGATCATGCCGTCAACCAGATAGGCCTCGCTGGCGGCGCGGCTGATCTCGCCGCCACCGGCCCGGACCCCGTAGGCCTCGCTGTTGGCGGCCGATGCGACCACGACCAGACCCGGGCGCATCAGCCGGATCCGGCGCAGGGAGTTCCGGCGCCAGGTGTCGCAGTAGTAATCGATGTGGACCATCGCCGCCGGACAGCTCGCCCGGGTCAGCGCGATCACCTGCCAACCCTTCGCCTCCGCCAGTCGGATCAGTCCCGGACCCCACTGCATCGCGTGCGAGTCCCCGAACAGGACCACTTTCTTCTCTGACCTGATGTCCCCGAACCGGCAGGCGCCCGAGCGGACCCGATCGTGGCCCGTCAGGCAACCCTTGCGGAAGACTTCACCCTTGTCGGCGCTCACTTTGTTTAGACCGGGCAGGAAGCGGGCTTCCGCCTGTCCCGCGGACGCAAGCAGGCCGAAGCAGAGGACCGCGAGAACGAGGGCCCGCCGTCGATTCATGCTGCGGCTGACCAGGGATTCTGGAGTTCGGCGTCGAGCCACGGAGCCAGCAGTCTCGAGTAGGTCGCTGTGATGTGGAAGCGGTCCCGGAACTTCAGGTACCGGCCGTGGACCGGGCTGCATGTGTACCCGGGGCAGATCTTCTCGAGGGGATCGATCACCTGGATGCCGCCGACCTCATCGGCCGCCTTCAGGTCATAGGCGAGGGCGGGCGGACGGTCCATCACGAATGTGCAGCTGTCGGGATCGTCGCGATTCCCGGCGACGCACTCGGATGGCAGGTAATCCTTCGACATGGCCATGTCCTGCATCAGGGTGACCTCGGCCCCAGTCTTTTTGAGATCCCGAAAGGTCTCCGCCATGCCGCTCTCCAGAAGCGGCTCGGCAGCCTCCCGGGACAAGGTCTCGCCATCATCCTTGACGGTCATGTTGGGGCCGGTGTTGCTGGCAACGATCACGAGGCCGGGCTTTTCTTCCCGGATCCGGGCCAGCGCGTTCTCGCGCCAGAGGTCGCAGTCCGGGTTGACGCTCACCTGGGCCGCGGTGCAGTTCGCGTGGAGCAGGGTGATCAGCCGCCAGTCCCGCTGACCCGCGATCTCGATCAGGGCCGGGGTCCACTGCAGGGCGTGTGAATCACCGAAGACCACGACCTCGTGTGGCGAATCGACACTGCCGTAGGCGCATTCCCCGGATTCGGGCTGGTCCCCGGTGATCAGGCATCCGTCGGTGAAGACCGGCCCCTTGTCCTTCTTGACCACGTCGAAGGATGGAACGAAGCTGTCGGTCTGAACCTTGACGGCCTCACCAGTGGTCGCCGGGTTCGCGGTGCTTTCGCCGTCGCTTTCGCTGCTGCCGCATCCCGCGACAGCGAGCAGAAAGACAACTGCCGGCACGACAAGAAACGCGCCGAAACTCTGTTTCACCCCTGAAGCCATCTTCTTCTCCTGTGCCGGAACTCCCCTGCCTGTGGGGTGGGCGAGCCTACAGGTCCGGATGCCCGCCGACAAGGTTCGCCGCGCGGCGGTACGAGCGCCGATCGGCTCAGAGGCCGATAATCAGGCTGGCCCCGAGACTGACCATGATCAGGGCGATCAGTCCGTCCAGGACCCGCCAGGCCGAAGGGCGCGCGAAAAGCGGACTGAGCAGTCGCGCTCCGAAGCCGAGCAGGAAGAACCACGTGAAGGATGCCGCGATGGCGCCGAGCGCCCACCACCAGCGATCGCCTTCGCCCTGCTGGTTGGCGATCGAACCGAGCAGCATCACGGTGTCGAGATAGACGTGGGGGTTGAGCCAGGTCAGGGCGAGGGTGGTGAGCACGATCGCCTTCATCGAGGCGTTGGCCGGGCTTTCGTCCAGAGCCATGCCCTCGGGCCGGAAGGCGCGACGGGCCGCCAGCACCCCGTAGGAGATCAGAAAGATCGCGCCGAAGACACGGACCACATCGACCGCTTCCGGGGCGGCTTCGATCACGACCCCGATACCGGCCACACCGGCCGTGATCAGGACCGCATCCGAGAAGGCGCAGATCAGGATCACCGTGACCAGGATGCGGCCGCGGCCCTCGACTCCGAGCCGGAGCAGATACGCGTTCTGGGCCCCGATCGCGACGATCAGGCCGAGGCTGGCGCCAAAGCCGAGCAGCATCAACTGGAAGAGGGAGAGGTCCATTGCGAGAGTCGATTCTCGGGTTCGGCCCGGATGTAGTCAAGCTAAAGTTTCTAATTGATCATTAGCTCTGCTTATGTCCACGTTCCGCCCTGAACACCTCGAAACCCTGGTCGCCCTGATCGAAGAGGGCACCTTCGAGGCTGCAGCCCGGAGGCTCGCGGTGACGCCGTCCGCGGTCTCCCAGCGGATCAAGGCGATGGAACGCTCGACCGGCCAGATCATGGTCCAGCGGAGCAACCCGGTCGAGCCGACCGCAGCCGGTGACATCGCCCTCCGCTACGGCCGGCAGATGCAACTGCTCGAGGACGAGGCGGCCCGGGCGCTCGCCCTCGAGGAAGGCGAAGGCGGTTCGGTGACGATCCCCCTGGCGATCAACGCCGACAGTCTCGGCACCTGGTTCATGGAGGCCCTGGCGAGGGCCAGCTCGCCAGGAGTCGCGTTTGAACTGTTTCGCGAAGACCAGGAACACACCACTTCACTTCTCCGTGCCGGCAGGGTTATGGCCGCGATCACCTCACACGCCGAAGCGGTGCAGGGCTGCCGCTCGGAACTGCTAGGGACGATGACCTACCGGGCGGTCTGCTCCCCCGGGTTCCTGGCCGACGCGCTGGATGGCGAGGCGACCCCGGCGAACCTCGGAAAGGTGACCGTGGTCGACTTCGACCGCAGGGATGAAACGCAGAACCGGTTCTTCCGCGAGTTCGCCGGCAAGCCGCTGAGAGCTCCCCGCCACTACATCCCGACCACGGCTGACTATGGCCGGGCGATTGTGCTCGGCCTGGGTTGGGGCCTGCTGCCGGACCAGCAATGCCTGAGCGACATCGAGTCGGGGCAGCTGATCGAGATCGCGCCCGACCTCCACGTCGAAATCCCGCTCTACTGGCAACGCTGGACTCTCGATTCACCCTTGCTGGAGAACCTCACCAAGGCGATCAAGGAAGTCGCCGCCCGCGAGATGCGCAATCCCTAGTCAGTGAAGCCTCACGAATCTGGGTGAGGTTGAGTTTTCGGCCATATAGCGCTCCGTTTTTCAAGCTCATAACGATGAAGGCAAATATGCCTTGAACTTGACGCGCGTCAACTATAGGCTCCGGCTATGCCTTCCCTGCGCTCCCGTCTGTCCCTGGCCCTGATCAAGAAGAAGCTGCCGGAAATCGTCGCTGCCGATCCGATCTCCGATCTCGGTGACGGTCTCCACGTCGCGATCGTCGGCTCCGGCTCGCCGCTGCCGGACGAGAAGCGGGGTAACCCGTGCGCGCTGGTGATCGCCGGACGCAAGGTCTATGTGGTCGACGCGGGCGAGGGTGCTTCGGAGATGATCGGCCGGATGGGAATCGACCCCGGGCTGATCGAGGTCCTCTTCCTAACCCATTTCCATTCCGACCACATCGGCGGACTGGGTTCGGTCAACCTTCAGCGCTGGGTCGCCGAAGGCAGCAGCACACCGCTGAGGGTCTTCGGCCCTCCCGGTGTCGAGAAGGTGATCGGCGGCTACAACGCGGCCTACGAACTCGACCGCAGCTACCGGGTCGGCCACCACGGGGAGGATTTCGTCGACCCGAAGATCGGAGCGATGCTTCCCGAGGAGTTCCCGGTGCCCGGCGAAGGCGAGTCGAACGTCGTGTTCGAGGACGACGGGTTGGTCGTCACCGCCTTCGAGGTCGATCACTCACCGGTCGCCCCGGTGGTCGGCTTCCGCTTCGACTACAAGGGCCGGAGCGCCGTGATCAGTGCCGACACCGTCTATTCCGAGAACCTGGTCAAGGCCGCAGCCAACACCGATCTCCTTGTGCACGACGCGCTCTCGGAAGAGCTGCTGCTGATGGTCGCCCGGGCCCAGACCGAAGCGGGCAACGAGAAGCGCGGCCAGATCCTCGCCGACGTGACCGACTACCACGCCACCGCACCCCAGGCGGCAGATGCGGCACAAAAGGGGGGAGCGAAGGCCCTGGCGATCACCCACATCGTCCCCCCGCTGCCGCTCAAGGGACTGGAGGAGGTTTTCCTCCAGGACGCTCCGGAGCGCTTCGACGGGCCGCTTTGGCTGGCCGCCGATGGAGACGTCTACAGCCTCCCGGTCGCGGGCGGACTCAAGCGCGGCAACCTGATTCGAAGGCGCCGCTCGGGCGGCTAGTCTGGGCGGCATGGTCCGCCCAGCCTTTAGCGCTTCCGTCCGTCTGCTCCTCGCTTCACTACTTGGCTTCGCGGCCCTGGTCGCGCTGGCCTCACCCGCATCGGCGATCCGGCCCGACTCCAAAGCCGTGCTCTCGCCAGTTGACTTCGAGGTGCTCAACCGGCCCTCACCGGTGCGCGGCTCGGACAACCGAACCCACATGGTCTACGAGATCCAGGCCGTCAACCAGTCGCAGCTGGATGTCGAGATCCGGCGAATCGCCCCGCGGGCCCAGGGCAACCGGCTCGGCCTCCCCTTCAGCGGGACCCGGCTGGCCGAGCGGATGCGGATCAACGCGGACGCGGTCCCGACCGGGAGCACCACTCTGGGCCCCGGCGGGAGCGCGATGATCTTCATCGACGCCTCCTACAGCAACGCGCGCAAACGGCCGAACTCGGTCAGCCATGCGATCAGCCTCGCCTGGGCCGATCCCGGCAACCCCCTGGAGACCGTTCGCCAGACTTTCATCGGCGTAACGACCCCGGTCAGCAAAGAGAAGCCGGTCGTAGTTTCGTCCCCACTACGGGGCAGCAAGTGGGTCGCGGTCAACGGCTGCTGCACGATGAACGCGCACCGCGGGGCCTGCCCGAGCAGGTCCCCGGCTCGCTTCCGCCTGGAGCGACCATCCAGATGGCCGGCGGCAACTACGTGGTGGTCAGGATTGGCAAGGGGCAGTTCGCGTTCTACGCACATCTGGCGACCGGCACGCTGCGGGTTCGCAAAGGCCAGCAGGTAAAGCGGGGGCAGGTGCGCGGGCTACTCGGAAACACCGGCAACACCGACGGCCCCCACCTCCACTTCCACGTGATGGACTCGCCCTCACCGCTCCAGTCGAGCGGGCTGCCGTTCGTGTTCCGAGACTTCATCGGGCAGGGGGTGCTGGGCAACGTGGCGGAAATCCAGGACGGGGCGAAAGGCGACATCAACCGGAACCGGCTGCGCGGCCGCTACCGGAACGTACTGCCGATGGAGAACCAGCTGGTGAGACTCGGCTGATGGCGAAACCGAAGGACCCGCCGGCCGATTCGCCGCTGATCCGGATCTGCCTCGCGGTACTTGGGCTCTCGGCCCTTTCGATCGGGATCCCGGCCTCTTTTGCGCCGGAGACTTTCTACACGGAGTACCCGTTCTTCACGACGCTGGTCAGTCTGCTGCCGCCCTACAACGAGCACCTGATCACCGACGTCGGTGGCCTTTACCTCGGGTTCGGAGTCATCTTCATCTGGGCCATGGTCAAGCCGACCCGACAGCTGATCGTCCCGGTCTGCGTGGGCTGGATCGTGACCCAGACCCTCCACTTCGCGTTCCACATCGACCACCTGACCGGCTTCACGACAACCGAGGCGGTCATCCAGCAAACCGGGTTTGTCATCTTCATCCTCGTCGCCGCGATCCCGATCGTGCTGCTGCGCAGAGCGCGCTGACGATCAGTCGGCAGGGATGATCGTCGTGGTGCTGGTCGCGGTGAAGAATTCGCGGGCGGCGCGGCCCTGTTCCCGGGGCCCGAACGAGGACTGACCCTCGCCGCCGAAGGGCGCGTAGAAGTCGACTCCCGGGGTCGGGGCGTTGATCCGTCGCAGACCGGTGGTCATCCGGGCGGCAACGTTCGCAGCCCGGCCGAGGTCCCGGCCGTGGACGGCACCGACCAGCCCGAAGCGGGTCGCATTCGCGGCCGCGACCGCGGCTTCGTCGTCGGCCACTTCGATCAGGGTAAGGAGAGGACCGAAGGTCTCTTCCTGGTTGACCTCAGCCTGGGGGTCGTCCTGTCGGAGCAGGGCCGGGGCGGCAAAGAAGCCATCCGACTCCGGGACATTTGCCCGGGCGACCTCGACCGCGCCGTTTTCGATCGCGGCGCTGCGGGCCGCCTCGAACTCCTCGACTGCGGTCCGGCTGATCAGGGGTCCGACCGTCACGCCTTCGGTTGCCGGGTCGCCGGCGAGAAGGTCCTCGACCCGTTCGACCAGCTTCTTTTCGAGTTCTTCCCTGATCGCGGCGAGCGCAACGACCCGGCGGGTCGCCGTGCACTTCTGGCCGGCGAAACCCATGGCACCGGTGACGATCGCGTCAGCCGCGGCATCGAGGTTGGCGTCATCGAGAACGACTGCCGCGTTCTGTCCGCCCATCTCGGCCTGGGCCGGGGCGGCACGTCGGGCCATGCGCTCGGCAACCTGAAGGCCGACCCTGGTCGATCCGGTGAAGGTCGTGGCGGCGATGCGATCGTCGTCGAGCAGCTCGCCGGTGGCGGAGCCGGAAAGTGGCAGCACCTGAAGCACCCCTTCCGGCAGGACCCTGGCCGCACATTCCGCGAGCAGCGCGGCGGTCGCGATCGCGGGCGAGGCGGGTTTGATCAGCACCGTGTTGCCGTAGGCGAGGGCAGGAGCGGACTTCCAGAGAGGAATCGCCAGGGGGAAGTTCCAGGGACAGACCGCCAGCACCAGTCCCAGGGGATGGCGCTCGACCAGAACCTTTGCACCGGGCACCGAACCGGGCACAACCTCGCCGACCGGATCGAGCGGTATCTGCGCATAGAAGCGGAGGATCGCCAGGGCACGGTCAACCTCTCCGGCCGCCTCCGGCAGCGGCTTGCCAACCTCGCGGACCATCAGCTCGACGAACTGTGCCCTGCGCCCCTGAATCTCGTCGGCTAGCGCGGCCAGCCCTCGCAGACGAAGCATCGGGTCGGCGGCCCACTCGGGCTGTGCGGCGACACCAGCCGCGACCGCCCCGGACACGGCTTCAGGACCGGGTGATTCGACCTCGGCCACGAGGTCATCCGGATCGAAAGGATTGACGCTGCGGATCTTGGTCATTTGCCAACCACCAGATCCTCCCACCCCAGACTCAGCGTGGAGCTCCGACCGCCCTCCTGCTCGAGCAGGAGCGAAGCGGTGTTGACCAGGTGACGCTTCATCTCGGCGGCGGCCGCGTCGGCATCGCCCGCGGCGAGGGCGGCAATGATCCCTTCGTGCTCGGCCACGATCTCGGGTAGCGACCGGGTGTTGTCCGCGGTCGAGACCCCCCGGGTGAGGATCAAGTCGCGTAAAGAGTCGACGTACTCGGTCAGGCGTGAGTTGCCGGAAGCCGCGTTGATCAGTTCGTGAAATCGCCGGTCGTGCTGCATCATGGTCGCCTCATCAGCGTTGGCGGCGGCTTCGGCCATCGCGTCGAGTTCCTGCCGGAGCGCGTCAAGGCCTTCTTCATCGATCCGACCTGCCGCCCGGTGGGTGGCAGGAACCTCGAGCAGGATCCTCATCACCAGGATCTCTTCCAGGTCGTGGACCGAGGTCTCGAGGATCCGTACGCCGCGATTGCGTTCGAACTCGACCATGTCGGCCCCGGCCAGGTCGATCAATGCCTCACGGACCGGGGTACGGGAGACCTTGAAGATGTCGGCCAGGGACTTGACCGAGTGAAGCGAACCGGGCTCGAGGTCGCCCTCGATGATCGCCTCCCGGATCGACTCGCGCACCCGCGCGGTCAGGCTCGATTCGGCCTTGATCTCCCGTAGCGCTCCCGTGCCTTCCGTGCCCATCAGGATCTCCTCTCGTCCAGATCTTTCATGCTGATCGTCTTTCCGGTCTCGGCCGAACGATAGGCGGCCTCGACCACCGCCACCGCGGAGCGGCCCGCGCTCAATCCCACTTCCGGCTCGCGGCCGGCCCCGAGGTCAGCGAGCGTCGCCTGTACCGAACCGATCACCGACTCGTCCCAATCGCCGGAGACCGGGTCGTCGACCCACTTGCCGTCGATCCGGTGGCGCAGCCTGAGCTCACCCTCGAGGTCACCTTCGAAGAAGGCCTCGCAGCCGAGAATCTCGACCATCGCCTCGGTCGCCTGGATCTCGATCCGGTCGTCGAAGACCCCGTCGGGTCCGTGATAACCGCCCTGGATCACCCCGATCGCGCCGCTCTCGTACTCGAGGGTGATCGCGAAAGCGTCTTCGGAGCGGGGGTTGTCCATGACCGCGGTCACGGTCTTGACCGGGCCGCCAAGGTACTCGGCCATATAGATCCGATGGACTCCGGCATCCATCAGGAGACCGCCACCGACCTGGGCCGCGTCCTCGCGCCAGCCCCCGTACTTGCCGCCCATCCAGAGGCGTTCGTAGATCGACTTGATCTCGCCGAGCTGGCCGCCGTCGATCAGTTCCCGCAGACGTTTGTGGGGACCAAAATGGACCTGGTTGTGGGAGACCCCGACCAGCCGTCCGGTCTCGGCCGCGACCCGGGCGATCTCGTCGGCTCCGTCCAGATCAACCGCGATCGGCTTCTCGAGCAGGACGTGACAGCCACCCTCCATAGCGGTCACGGCGACCGGCACATGCAGATGGTGAGGCAGACAGATGTCGACCACTTCCGGGGCGGTCTGCTCGATCATTTCCCTGACGTCGCTGAAAACGGGCACCTCGTCACCGACCGAGCTCCGGGCTAGTTCCGGGTCGAGCTCACAGACCGCGACCAGTTCGGCATCACCTTCGCGGATCGCCCTGAGGTGGATCTGACCGATTTCGCCGAGTCCGCAGAGGGCGACCTTCACGGCGCATCTCCAAGCAGTGCGGTGACCTGTTCCCGGGCCAGTTTCGCGGCAGCCACCGGGTCATTGCCGAGGACCTGCTCGTAGTAGCGATAGGCCTCGAACTCGACCGAAAGTGCACCCTCGTATCCGATCTGGTCGAGGGCACCGAAGACCTCCGGCCAGGGCACGTTGCCCTCGCCGAGCATGCAGAAGATGAAGTCCTCCCCGTCGATGCCGGGCCGGCCGAATGCATCCTTGAGATGGAAGTGCTCGATCCGCTCGCCCCAGCGCAGGATCAGCTCCGGGATCGGGTCGCCGGTCATCACGAAATGGCTCGGGTCGAAGGTGACCGATACCGGCACCGAGTCCAGAACCCGCTGGGCGGTCTTCGCGTCGTGGGCCAGGGTTCCCCAGCATGGTTCGAAGCCGATCTTCACCCCGGACTCTTCACCCCTCGCGGTGATCCGTTCGAGTGAGCCGAGTGCGATCGACCAGGCATCCTCGTCGTCCCGGGCCACGGCGCCCTCCTCCCAGAGGTTCGGTCCGGTCAGCACATTGACGATGCCGATTCCGGCCTCGGCGGCAGCTTCGATCGCCCTGAAGGTCTCCGTCACCGCCTGTTCGCCGCCAGTGACAAGGTCCATCTGGCAGGCGAGGGCCGAGGCCGGTTCCAACAGTTCCCCGGCATGGGCCATCGTCCACTCGACCGAGTCGTAGCCGGCACCGGTCAGCGAATCGACCACCGCGGCAGCCGGGCGCTTCTCGAAATCGAGCGCCGCAATGAAGCTGACGTCCCTGCTCACAGGGTGGCCTCGACCTTGCGGAGGGCGCGGGTGAAGAGTTCGATCATCTCCATCGCGTCCTCCTCCGTCACGTTGACCGCGGGCTTGAACTTCGCGACGTTGCCGTTGGCGCCGAAGACCGGACCGGTCTTGCCGATCATCAGGCCTTCCTCGAGGCAGGCCGCCATCAACTGGTCGGTCTCCTCGAAGGCTTCCTCCTTGGTCTCCTTGTCGCGCACCAGTTCGACCCCGATCATCAGGCCCTGACCACGCACGTCACCGATCAGCTTCGAGTCCTCCTTCAGCTTCTCCAGCTCGCCCATCATCATCGTGCCGATCCGCTCCGAGTTCTCGGACAGGTTGTCGCGCTCCATGACCTCGACCATGGCGAGACCGGCAGCGCAGGCGAGCGGGTTGCCGGCCTGGGTGAAGCCGTACTCCCAGGGCAAGAGCTCCGAGTACTCGGGCGTTGTGATGGTTCCCGAGAGCGGCAGTCCGCCACCCATCGCCTTGCCGAGAATGATCATCTCGGGTTCGATCCCGGCCCGTTCGCTGGCATACATGGGCCCACAGCGGCAGAACGCGCCCTGGATCTCGTCGACGATCAGCGGCACATCGTGGGCCTGCGCCATCTCGTGTACCCGCTTCAGGTAACCGTCGGGGGCGGGAACCATGCCGCCGTTGGCCTGCAGCGGCTCGACGATCACGCCGGCCGGTCCGTTCAGGTGACCCTTGTCCAGCGCCCAGTCGACGTGGTCCGCACAGGCCAGGTCACAGGAACCCGGCTCGAGCTTGAGCGGACAGCGGTAACAGTTGTAGGTCGGCACCCGCATCTGCCGCGGCAGGTAACGGTCGAGGCCCTTGTTGGCGCCCTCGACCATGCCGGGGTTGACGTAGGTCAGTCCGATCGTGGCGAAGGTCCGGCCATGGAAGGCGGCGTCGAGACAGACGAAGTCGGTCCCGCCGGTGGTCCGCATCGCGAGGTGCATCGCGCCCTCCACCGCCGACGCGCCGGAAAGGCCGTAGAGCACCTTCGACAGCGCCCCGGGGGCCAGTTCGGCCAGCTTCTTGGCGTAGGCGGTCCGGGCCTCGTCCTCGAAGACCGGCGAGACGTAATCGATCTTCCCGAACTGCTGTTCCATCGCCTCCTTGATCTCGGGATGACGGAAGCCCAGGTTGAGCACCCACTCGGCGGAAATCGCGTCGAGGTACTCGTTGCCGTCGGCGTCCCTGACCCGGACTCCTTCCCCGTCGACCAGGCCCATGTCGACGTCACCCATGCACTTGATGACGTGAGCATCCGACTCGTCGCGCAGCCTCTGGGCGGCGCCGGCGGGATCTCTGTCGGGAGTGTCGTGATTCACGTTTGCTCCTTGTTTTCGGTGGGTCAGGGCAGGTAGGCGGGCTTGGGCAGATCCCAGTGACCGATGTTCACGCCCTCGCTGTCGGCCGGTTCCCGGGAGAGGTCGAACTCGATCAGACACGGTCCTTCCGAGGCCATCGCCCGTTCGAAGGCGGGCCCGATCTCGCCCGGCTCGCTGACCTTCTCGGCCCCGCAGTTGAAGGCCTTGGCGATCGCGCAGTAGTCGACCGGCATCAGCTGGTCTCCCTTGCGGGACCGGAATTCGGTCGAGAATCCGCGGTCCTCCCCGAACATGCCGCGCTGGAAGTCACGGATCGAGATCCAGCCGGTGTTGTTGAGGCAGGCGATGATTACTGCGGCGCCGGTCTCGGATGCAACCGCGAGTTCCTGGAACGTCTGCTGGAGGTCGCCGTCGCCGGCGAAGCCGACAACCGGCACATCCGGTTTGGCCAGCTTGGCGCCGATCGCCGCCGGCAGCGTGTAGCCCATGGTCGAGTAACCACCCGGGCTCAGCCAGGTCCGGGGCTCGTAGGAAAGGAATTCCTGGAAGGCCTGGATCTGGGGATGGCCGGCGGAAGCGATCGCGATCGCCTCGCGGGGCAGCACCTCGCGTGACTTATGTAGCACCTGGCTGAGTGAGAGATTGCCCGTCCAGCGCCCGGTCAGCATCTGGTTCCACTCCTCGCGGAGCTTCGCGATCTCGGCCCGGTACTCGGGCCGGCTTACGCCTTCGGACCCGTTGTGGTCCACCAGGGCGTCGTAGAGATCGTTCAGTCCCGCCTTCGCGTCACAGACGGCACCAACCGCCGTCGGGTAGTTCTTGCCGATCTCGGTCGGGTCGATGTCGAGATGGATGATCGCGGTCGGCGGGATCGAGAAGGACATACCGTCCATGAACGAGGACGAGGTCTGCTCGGCGAACCGGGTACCGACCGCGAGGATCACATCCGCATTCCTGGTCATGTGGTTACCGACCAGGGTGCCGTTCGAGCCGGTGTGCTCGGCGTCGAGGGGATGGTCCTCGGGGAACACGCCCTTGCCCATCATCGTGACCACGACCGCCGCGTCGAGATACTCGGCGACCTTCTTGACTTCGGCTGCCGCCTCCGCCTCGAGGCAGCCACCGCCGGCGAGCAGCACGGGGCGCTTCGCGGAAAGCAGCTTGGCCGCGGCTTTGTCGATCGCGTCGGGGTCGGGCCGCACGGCACCGGAGGTCGCACGCCGCCCGGCCGGGTCAGGCACCGGCAGGTCGGTGACCTCAGCCTGGACGTCCATCGGCAGTTCGATGTGGACCGGCCCCGGACGGCCGGAGAGCATCGTGTTGAAGGCCCGGGGCAGTACGTCGGCCAGCAGGTCGACGTGCTGGACATCCCAGTTCCGCTTGACCATCGGCTGGATGATGTGAGGGAAGACGTTGTCCTGCTGGCGCTCCAGTTCCTGGAGCACGCCGCGGCCCAGCATGTAGGTCTGGGGACCACCGGTGAAAGAGATCAGCGGGATCGAGTCGATGAATGCGGTGCCGAGACCGGTTGCCACGTTCATCGAGCCCGGTCCGATCGAAGTCATCGTGGCCAGCGGCTTGCCACAGGCCCGGTAGTAGGCGTCCGCCATGTGCGCGGCCGCCTGCTCATGTTTCGGTCCGATTATCTCGATCTTCTCGGAACGGTCCTTGAACGCATCGAAAGCCGCCATGTCCCCGTGGCCGGGGATGCCGAACACGTACGGAACGCCCTCCGCAATCAGGTACTCGGCGACAAATTCACCACCGGTCAGTCCCACGTCGTGCTCTTTTCGCCGGTAGCCAGAATGTTCGCTGCCATCTCGCCTCTCCTCAAAGGTTTGATCTTTCCGGGGTACAGTCGGTAACATATTACCCATTACCGGCC
This sequence comes from Actinomycetes bacterium, assembly GCA_023436605.1. Taxonomy (GTDB): domain Bacteria; phylum Actinomycetota; class Thermoleophilia; order Solirubrobacterales; family 70-9; genus 67-14. Next base: position 25,462 of record JAEZIQ010000010.1, read on the forward strand.
ACGATGCAAGCCGGTGAACACACCGAGAGGGTTGTAAACCGCGTTGGAGAGGGCAATTTCGGAGAATCGCGTCGTAACCGGCAAACTCGCCGCCGAACTGGCACGCCTGCTCTCACCCGGGCAGGTCGTGACGACCGGCCCTGCGATGAGAATCGCTTTGCAGGACGGGACCGGCAACCGCGGAATCATTGGTTCTGCCGAAGCGCTGGTCCTCCCCGAGAACACGGAGCAGGTCGCCGAACTGCTCGACTGGTGTTACCGGCAGGGAGTGCCACTTACCGTTCGCGGCGGGGGCACCGGATTGGCCGGCGGCGCGGTCCCGGATGGCGGGATCGTCGTCTCCCTGGAGAAACTCGACCGGGTCCGTTCGATCGAGCCCGAGCTCTGGCGCATGGAAGTCGAGGCCGGGGTCCGAACCGGGACTATCCATCGCCTCGCCCTTGAGAACGGCCTGCTCTTCCCGCCCGACCCCGGGGCCAGCGAACAGTCGACGATCGGGGGGAACATCGCCACCAACGCCGGCGGCCCCCATGCCTTCCGTTACGGGGTGACCGGGAACTGGGTAACCGGGGTGGAAGCGGTGGTTCCTCCAGGCGACGTCCTGACCTCGGGCGGACCGCTGCGCAAGAACGTTGCCGGCCTTGACCTGACCGATCTGATGATCGGCTCCGAAGGAACGCTCGGCATCGTCACATCGGCCTGGTTGCGACTCGTTCCGGTCCCGCCCGAGCGCGGGATCGTGGTCGGCTTCTACGAGGACCCGCGCTCCGGCTGCGACGCAATCCAGATGATCATGGGATCCGGCATCGAGCCGGCCGCGCTCGAGTTTCTCGACCAAGGGGCACTTCGGTCTAGCCTCGGTTCGTTCCCGGCCGCGGCCCCCGAACGGGCCGGCTTCGCGGTGATTGCCGAGACCGATGGAACCGCGGAGGAAGTTATCCGGGTGATGGCCGAGCTGAGGGAAGCAATGACTGAAGGGGCCCTGCTCGCGCCCGTCGAAATCAGTGACTTCGCCGAGATCCGCAATTTCTGGACCTGGCGAGACGGGGTTTCGATCGCGGTCACCGCCCAGCGGGGCGGCAAGATTTCCGAAGATGTGGTCGTGCCGGTCGAGTTGCTGGCCGAGGCGGTGGAGGAGACCGTCGCGATCGGGGAGCGGCACGGTCTGCCCGCCTGCTCATGGGGTCACGCCGGAGACGGCAACCTGCACTCGAGCTTCCTGGTCGACCTTGCCGACGAGGACCAGATGAAGCGCGGCAACGAAGCGGCCGCCGAGATTTTCGAGATGGCGATGAAGCTGGGTGGTTCGATCAGCGGCGAACACGGGATCGGATCACTGAAGACCGCCCATGTGGAGGACGCCCTCGGCCCCGTGGCCGTCCGGCTTCAGGCCGAGATCAAGAAGGTCTTCGACCCGAAGCTGCTGCTCAACCCGGGCAAGAAGATCCCCCTGCCCTGAGCTGCAAAACCTGGGTGAGATTGAAGAACGGAGCGCTATATGGCGCATTCTTCAACCTCACTGGGGAGAACGGGAAGGTCAGGCTTCCGCGGTTTTGGGGCCGGGGATGTTGCGGAAACGGAACTCCTGCGGCTCGTGACCGGCCTGGACGAAGTGACAGACGCCACTGTCCGGTGAAGCCATCAGGTCGACGATTCCGTCGACCACGTGATCGACCTCGATGATCGGGATACCCTCGTTTTCGAGGCTGGCCTTGAAATCACCGATGATCCGCGTGTCGGCGAAGCCGGGGCAGATCGCGTTGATGCGGACGCTTTCCAGTGCGTAGACGGGTCCGGCCGAACGAACCAGTCCGACCACCCCATGCTTGTTGGCCGCGTAGATCGGGTCGAAGGGCACAGCAGTAAGCCCGGCCAGCGAGGCGGTGGCGACGATCGAGCCACCCCCGCGGCGGCGCATCGCCGGCACCGCGGCATTGATGCCGAAGACCACCCCGTCGAGGTTGATCTGCATCGCCCGGCGGTAGAGATCAAGGTCGAAAGTCTCGACCAGGCCGCAGCCAGTCGAGATGCCGGCGTTGAGGAAGGCGTAGTCAAGACCGCCAAAGGTCGCCACCGCATGGTCGACCGCGGCGACGCTTGTCTCCGGGTCACGGACATCACACTTCACGAACTCGCCACCGATCTCGGCCGCGGCCTCCCGCCCCGTCTCTTCTTCGATGTCGGCCAGCACCACCTTGGCGCCCAGACCAGCCAGTCGCGCTCCGGTCGCCCGGCCGAAGCCGTTCGCTCCGCCAGTGATCAGTACCACCCTCTCCTCAAAGCTCATGCCGGGTAGCATGCCAGCTAAAGAGGCAAGCCGGAAATCGCGCCTTTTGCCTTGTCGTTGAACTACCGGGAGAGGTACTGAGTTGAATCCGAATTTGGCCACGCTGCTGACCGAGTCCGCAGAGAAGTTTCCCGAGCGGATCGCTATCCGCCTCGACGACACGGCGATCCCTTATGCGGCACTCGACCAGACCAGCAAGCTGGTCGCCGGACTGCTCGAATCGAAGGGCGTCAAGGCCGGCGACCGGGTCGGGATCATGCTCCCGAACGTCCCCCACTTCCCGATGGTCTACTTCGGAATCCTGCGCCTCGGTGCCCGGGTCGTTCCGATGAACGTGCTGCTCACCGCCCGCGAGGTCACCCACTACCTGGAGAACTCCGGAGCGAAGGTCGTCGTCGCCTGGGAGGACTTCGCCCCCGCCGCGATCGAGGCGGCCGAGGGGGTCGGTGCCGAGGTCATCTCGATCAACCCGACCAACGTCGGTGACCTGATCCAGGGCATCTCGCCCTACGAGGGCGTGGCCGAGGTCGAGGCCGACGACACCGCGGTCATCCTCTACACCTCCGGCACTACGGGCCAGCCCAAGGGTGCCGAACTGACCCACGACAACATACGCTCGAACATCGAGTCGATCAAGGACCTTTTCGACCCCAGTGAAGAGGATGTCTTCTTCGGTGGCCTGCCGCTCTTTCACGTCTTCGGACAGACAGTCGCCATGAACGGGGCGATTTCGGCCGGCGCGGAGATCACCCTGCTCCCTCGCTTCGATCCGAGCAAGGCACTCGAGATCATCCAGCGCGACAAGGTCACCATCTTCATGGGTGTCCCGACCATGTACGCGGCGATGCTCCAGGTTCCGAACCGGGCCGATTACGACATCAGCTCATTGAGACTGTGCGTTTCCGGCGGTGCTGCGCTTCCGGTCGAGATCATCCGCGCCTTCGAGAGCGAGTTCAACACCGCGATCCTCGAGGGCTACGGCCTGTCGGAGACCTCGCCGGTCGCCTCCTTCGGCCGCCTGGACATGGAGCGCAAGCCCGGCACGATCGGCACCCCGATCAAGGATGTCGAGATGAGGATCGTCGACGAGGAGGGCAACGTGCTCGGCGTCGGTGCCGTCGGTGAACTCCAGATCAAGGGTCCGAACGTGATGAAGGGCTACTGGCAGATGGAGGAAGCGACCGCGAACGCGATCGATTCCGAGGGCTGGTTTGCCTCCGGTGACATGGCTACGGTTGACGAGGACGGCTACTACTCGATCGTCGACCGCAAGAAGGAAATGATTCTGCGGGGCGGGTACAACGTCTACCCGCGCGAGGTCGAAGAGGTGCTCTACGAGCATCCGGCCGTCGCCGAGGTTGCTGTCATGGGCATCCCGCACGACGACCTCGGCGAGGAAATCGTCGCGATCGTCGCCTTCAAGGAAGGCCAGTCAGCCACCGAGGACGAGCTTCGTGACCACGCGAAGGAAGGCGTCGCGGCCTACAAGTACCCGCGCCACATCAAGATCGTCGACGAGCTCCCCAAGGGCCCGACCGGAAAGATCCTGAAGCGCGAGATCGACCTCAGCCAGGTTGGCTGAGGTCCGTTCGAGCGCGGTCCGCGTATCCGAGATCGACCTCAGCCAGGTTGGCTGAGGTCCGTTCGAGCGCGGTCCGCGTATCTGAGATCGACCTCAGCCAGGTTGGCTGAGGTCCGTTCGAGCGCGGTCCGCACCGGGCGGTTTCAGGTCTCGGAGGATGGAGTGAGCAGGCGCTGCAGGTAGAGAGTCAACGACCCTCCAACCACCAGCAAAGTCAGGTTGGTGGCCAGCACGCCCAGAGCTCCCCAGGCCCGACCCATGTCCCCAACGGCGACGGCAACCCCGAAAAAGGCGGAGGCTGGAACGGTCGTCACCGAGATCGCAACGCCGACCGCGGACGCCCCCCGTGTCTCGAAGGACAGGATCCCGGCAACGCCGGCACCGAGCGCGACCAGGGCGGTCGCATAGTCGGCTTGGGCGAGACCCTGGATCCCGAACTCGCGGACGTTGAAGTCCTGATCGAGGATCCCCGTCAGGAGGAGTCCGAGCACGAGCAGGCCGGCGACCAGTGTCACCATGCCCATTCCGAGGACCAGGGTCAGGAAGGACCTGACGGCAAGGCCGGGTCGGCGTCCCACCAGGCCGACACAGGTCGCGCACAGCGGCAGCAGGTCGGGGCTCACGGCCATCGCGCCGACGATCAGGATCGAACTGCTCTGGATGATGCCGAGACCAGCGACCCACCCTGCCACCGCCATCAAGAGGAAGTATCTGGCGACCGGCCGCGAGTAAGACCTCGCTTCGCCGAGGATTTCCACCCAGGAGTAGCCACCGCTAGCCGAGACGCCACCGGTCCGGAGACCTCGGGGGAGGACCTCCTCCCGGACCAGAACGTAGTCGTTCTGGTGAAGATCCAGAGAATGAAGGGCTACGAGTGTGTCGTCGGCCGCAGCCGGCTCGACGTCGGCCGAAATCACGAAACGATCGTTGCACGCGTCGGGTTCTGAGGTGACCCGCCGGACCCCGGAACGACTGCCGAGCGTGCGGATCAACTGATCCCGCGCGCCCGCCTCGACGTCGACCCGCAACCTCAGCATCCGAAGCCCCGATCCACGGCTTCAGGTTAGCCCTGAAGGTGGACGGCCCCGGAGCCTCTCAGTCGGGAGTGTGACGCTCGATGATCTCCTGTTGGTTCGGCCAGTTCTGGAGCAGCCGGGAAGGTTTCGCCAGCTCGAAGCGGTCCCATTCAAATCCGGGAGCCATGGTCGTACCGACCAGGCTCCAGGCTCCGGTCGTTTCGGCCGCCTGCCAGGTGCCGCCCGGAACAAGGATCTGTGGCCGCTCGCCTTCCTCCAGGTTGATGCCCAGCACAGGGTGCCTGGCTTCGCCGGGCTCTGGCCCGAGGATGTGGATCCTAACCGGGGCACCAGCATAAAAATGGAAGATCTCCGGTCCCGGCAGCCGGTGCAGCATGGTCGGCGAATCGGGTTCAAGCAGGAAATAGATCGAGGTCGAGTTCTCGTCCTTGAACTTCCGCCGGTACATCCCACCCTCCTCGGGCAGTGGCGAAAGCCTGAGCTCCCGGATAACCGTCTCTCGATCCATACTTGGACATTACGGGAGACGGCCGATGCCGGTGTTGGTCAGCAGCCGGTGAGGGCTTCTTGACCGAAGCTTCACCCGGCCACCCGGGTTCTGAGAAGGCCAGTCCAATACTCGCCGTTCCCGACCCGAGGAATATTCTGGAACCCATGAGGAGAATCCGTTTCGCCATCGTCGGCGCTGTCGCGCTCTGCGCCGCCGCCGTCCTGCCGGCCGCGGCGTCCGCCGAATGCACGCTGAACAACAACACGCAGCTTCTGTCCGGGGGCAGCACCCAGACCTTCGAGGGTCATTTCGGTCCGGCGCTGAACGGAAAGTTCATACAGATCCCCTTTTCGGTCGGCGAAGGCATCACCGGCATGAAGATCACGTACTGCTTCGAGAGAGCCGATGGCAACACCACGGATGACAGCCCGACCCTCGACCTCGGGGTTTATGGAGCCAAGCCGGAATCCGCGAATACCTGGACCCAGGCTCAGCGTCGGGGCTGGAGCGGTAGCGCCCTGCGGACGATCGGAATCGGCAACAACGGCTACTCCGATGCGACCACCTACGAAAACGGCCGCAAGGCCTACGTTCCCGGCCGCACGACCCGGGCCTTCAAGCCGGGCCAGATCGAAGCCGGCGAGTGGGCGGTCGAGTTCGGGGCCGGTTGGATCGACCCGGACGGCGTCGGGGTCGACTGGAAACTCGAAGTGACCACCAGCAAAGCCCCCGAGTGGAGCAATGACCCCTTCGCTGCCGATTCGTACGCGCCCTACACGGCAAGTGAAGCCGCGGGCTGGTACACAGGCGACTTCCACGCCCACGGCGAGATGGAACCCGGCAACGCGACGATGAATTCGACCATGGACCTCGGCTTCGGCGATCTTCCGGCCGGCAACGGTCTCGACTTCATGACCATGGTCGATCACAACAACGACAATTCCCGGGCGGTCCTCGGCCGAGACGAGTACGCCCGCCCCGGCAAACTGGTCATTCCCGGTGTCGAAGTGACTACTTACAACGGTCACTGGAACGCGATCGGTTCGAGCAACTTTGCCGATTTCCGTTTCAGCGACGTCCTCCGCTGGGATGACGAGGGCGGCGACGGCATCCAGACCGACAGCGAACTGTCGCCGGTGAGAAGCGCGATCCAGCCCGCCTCACAGATGCAGCCGATCCTCGACGGCGGCGGCTTCACCCAGGTCAACCATCCGGAGACTCTGAAGAACGCTCCGGCGGCCTGTCGCGGCTGCGCCTGGTCCTACACCGACCAGCAAACCGACTGGAGCAAGGTCAGCGCTCTCGAACTGCAGAACGGCGCGGCCGGCGTCCCGGTCAGCGCTCCGGCGACGATGAACCCGTTCACGATCTCCTCGATCGAGACCTACGAGCGGCTGCTGGCGGATGGCTTCCACATCGCCGCGGTCGGCGCGAGCGACGACCATCAGGCCGGCGGGGCGACCGGTCCGTTCGACGGCGAGGTCGGCCGGGGCGCGACTGCCGTCCATGCCGAGCGGCTCTCGTCCCAGGCGATCATCGAAGCGGTTCGGGCCGGACACACTTATGTGAAGCCGTTCGGCGCCGACGCACCGGATGTCGAGATGACCGCCGGCGCTCCCGGCAAGGCCGGTTATCACTCGCTTCCGGGCGATTCGGTGACCAGCCCGTCGATGAACATCCAGCTCAAGGTCAAGGGAGCGGGCGCTTCGGCTGTGCGGCCGGGGCCCTACACACTCGAAGTGCTGCAGGACGGCATCTCGATCGATTCGATCCAGGTTTCCGGTGACGATTTCAGCCACGACCTGAACGTGACCGAGTCCGGGCGTTACTCCTTCAAGCTGACCCGGATGCTGGGAGCCCAGACCGTGATCGAGGCATACTCGACGCCGGTCTGGTTCACATCCGTGGCCGCTCCGAAGCCATCGAATGCGTTCACTTTCGGAGCCTTCAAGGCAAACCGAAAGAAGGGCACGGCGACTCTGAAGGTGAAGGTCGTGAGTCCCGGCAAGGTAAAGCTGACCGGACCGGGACTGAACCCCGTCCAGGCGAAGGTCACGAAGAAGAATCAGACCGTGACGCTCAACCTCAGGCCCAAGTCGTCACTGAAGAAAGTGCTGAAGAAGAAGGGCTCGGCCAAGGTCAGGATCAAGGTGACCAACTACCCGACCGGTGGCAAGACCCTGACCAGATCAAAGACGGTGAAGCTGCTCGGCAAGAAGGTGAAGAAGCGCCGCTGACTATTCCTCGCCGGGGCTGAAGTCGGGGATCGGAGGAGCTGAGCCGGACATCCCGGACAGTTCCGCCTGGGCGGCGGCAGCCTGGTTTTGGGCGGCGGCGGCGCGCTGCTCCCGGAACTCGATGGTCACCGCCGATTCGGCAGCCATGCCGCCGGCGATAATCCCGTGGCTGCGGCCGGATCGCAGTCCCTCGATGAAACCGAGGCGGGCCATCTCCCGGCTCACCTCCTGCCGGGTCTTCTCACTGGCCTGCGCGAAAGCTTCCTCCTGGGTCAGGTCCGGACCCGAGTCTCCCGATCGCGTCAGGTGGCCGATGCCGAAACCGATCCCGCCGACCGCCAACAGCAGGACCAGCCCCGCCAGAACCGGTTTGACCCAGGGTCGCGGCACCCCCGTTTCCTTCGCTTCCTTCGTTTTCGGATCAGGGTCGGTCATTTCCGGCCGTCTCCTTTTCCTTCTGCTTCTCCTTCTCTGCTTCCTCGGCGGCTTTCCTGGCCTCTTCGACCGCCGCCTCGTATGCCGAAAGCTCGTCGCTGGTCGGACACCAGGAGGGAGCGTCCGGGACGATTCCGCAGTTCGCCGAACGGGCCGCAACCTCCGCCTCGGCGGACGCCGCAGCGGACTCGGCCGACTTCTGGGAGTCAACTGCCTGCTCGATCTCGGCGTTACCCGCGCCGATCACGGTCCCTTCACGAGCTCCGGTCTTGGCCCCCGCCAGCTTGCCCCGAACGGCCCCGGCCCTGAAGCCCCGCTGCATCGTGACGCTCCGGGTCTCGGCGAACACGGTCTTGTAGCCCCGCTTGTAGCCCGCGTCCCTGGCCGCCTGTGCGTCCCCTTTTCCGTTCGCGGAACCCGAACCGATCGCCCAGCCCACTGCGGCGGCGAACAGGACTGCCATTGTCGCCCAGATCAGCCACGGTGTCAGGCGGCCGGCACTCATGGTTCCGGAACTTCGATGTCCCCCGGCTTGGGCGGCTCCATGCCGACGTCCTCGTAGGCACGAATGTAATTGCGGCGGTAGGAGGAAGCGTAGGACTTCCGGAAGGCCAGGTCACGACCCTTCTTGAAGCCGGCGGCGTAGCCGCTGGTCGCTCCCTCGACCGCGCCGGTTCGCTTGCCGGCGAACTCGCCTTCGAGCCGGGCAGTATCGAGATCGTCCCCCGATGACTTGCCGACCACGTAACCCCCGACACCGACCAACCCGGCGATCAGGACTATTCCTCCGACCGCCATCGCCTTTTGGCCGTCGATCTCGTGGTTGGGAAGCTTGATCGATCCGATCCTTGTCAGAAGGGCACCTGCCACGGTCCGGACCCGTCCGCGGAATTCCTCGAACCAGACCTTCAGGTCGTCGCCGCGGGACCTCCCGGAACCATCCCCGGTTCCAGACCCCGCCGCCGATCCCTCGACGGTTCCGTCAATTACGTCGTCGACTTCATCGTCTTCCGCGGCCTCGAAGTCTTCTTCTTCCCACTCCTCGTATTCGTCGCCTTCCCAGGCTTCCTCCTCGATCGCTTCGACCGATTCATCGTCCTCGATCAGGGTCTCGGCCTCACCGGTTCCGGCTTCCACCTCGGGCGCTTCCTTTTCGTCGACCGCGACCGCCTCGTACTCCCGGGTCGCTTCCGGGTCTGCCCCGTTGCCCGCGGCGTCATCCCTGATTTCTTCGGTCGCATCTTCAGGCAGGGACTGGCCAGCCGTGAACATCTCCTGGGTGTCCTCCGGGCCCGGTTTCCCGGTCTTCTGTTTTTCCGATCTTCTGGGCAGACGCATGGGTGCTCGGGAATGGAACTACCCGAATCATTACCCAAGACCACCCGTTTACCCATTTGCCAATCCAGAATGGTGCCGGTCCACCGGCTCCGGGACCCTGGATTCTCTTGGCAAACCGTGGTTTCCGGAGTAGGATCGGGCCAACAATCGACGACGGAAACGTCACTGGGGAAGGGATGGCATGGGGGACATTTCGAACGGGACACGGGCGATCGCGGTTGCCGCGGTATCGGCTTTGCTGGCGGTTTTCTGCAGCACGGCTTCGGCCGGGACCGCGACGGTCGGGGAGAGTTTTCCGATCAGTTATCTGACCGTTCCTCCCAACGCCGAGCCGGGCTCCAACTCCGGGATCATGGGCATGGGTTACGCGTCCTCGCCGACCAGCGTCGATGGGCGCTACGTCCTGTTCGCATCCGAGTCCGACAACCTGTCGACCGGCTACAACCTCGATGCGATCAACGTCTTCCGCAAGGACACCCAGACCGGCAACGTGGTGCTGGTCAACCGCGGAACCAACGGGGATGCGATAGGTGGTTACTTCGAGATGAAGATGAGCGGCGACGGCAACCTGGTCGCGCTGGTGACCGACCAGCCGATGGACCCCGCCGATGTCGACGGCAAGGCCGACATCTACCTGAGGAACATCCAGGCCGGAACCACCACCCTGCTGACCCCGTCGGTCACCGATGACGTCTACTTCGCCGACCTGTCGGCCGACGGGAACTACGTCGCCTTCCTCACCAACCAGGCCCTCTCCCCGGGTGACCTCAACACGGATACGGATGCGTACCGCCTGAAGATTTCGGACGGCTCGATCAAGCTGGTTTCGGCAACCAACGGAACCACCACGGCCGGAAACGGAGACACCGGCCAGCCGTCGATCAGCGGAGACGGTACCTGGGTGGCCTTCGGCAGCTCTTCCACGAATCTCATCGCCGGTTTCACGGACGACAACGGCGTCTACGGCCTCGACATCTTCGTGCGCAATGTGGATACCAACGCCACTCACCTGGTCAGCGCGAGACACAACGCAGCGTCTACCGGTGGCAACGGCTCGGCCGAGGAAGCCGCGATCGCGGGAACACCGGCAAGCCTGGCGGAGGTCAAAGTGGCCTTCACCAGCTACGCGACCAATCTCGCCGACAACGGCGTTACCGACAACTCGGACTCCGCGAGCGTGTACCTCCGCTCGATGCCATCAACCCCGTCTGAACTGATCAGCCGGGCAACCGGACCAGCCGGAGTCAACGCCGATAGCCGGGCCCACACCCCGTCGGTCAGCGACGACGGGGCCCGAATCATTTTCGCCACGGACGCGGCAAACCTGGGCCCGGAGCCCGACTATTACGGCGCCTACCTGAGGGACCTCGGCGACTCGACAACCCACCTCATCTCGGCCCGCAACGACTACGCCGTCCAGGGCGAGATCTCGGGCAACGGTAACGCCGGCACCTGGGCCGAGGCCGGCGGCGCGACGGCCGACAGCGACCAGGACCTGGCCAGCGTCTTCATTCGCAGCCTGCCAACCGGCCAGATCAGGCTGGTCTCACGACCGAAGGGCAACAAGACCGTCAGGGCACCCGGCGCGCAGATCTACGATCTGTCGGAACGAGCGCTGAGTGCGACCGGCCGGTACTTCGTTTTCACGAGCAGCTCCCAACGACTGCCCGGGGCGATACCCGGCGAGTTCAGGGAACAGGCTTACCGCCGGGACCTGAAGACTGGCGAGATCGAGCTTGTTTCCCGCGCCAGTGGCCCCAACGGTGCGGCGTCCGAGTACGGGGACGATCCCACGGTCAGCGCGGACGGCAATCTGGTCGCCTTTCGGGCGAGGGGCAGCCTGGTCCCGGCCGACACCAACGACAAGAGTGACGTTTACGTTCGCAACATGACTACCGGTGTCACTACGCTGGTTTCCCGGGCGGCGGGCGCCGGAGGAGTGGTTGGCGACGAGGGCAGCGACGAACCGTCGATCAGCGGAAACGGCAAGCGTGTCGCGTTCGCTTCGGAGTCCTCGAACCTCGGCACCGACGGAGCGAACGATTACCTCTACGTGCGCGATCTGGAAAGCAACCAGACGATTGTCGTCTCCAGGGCTACGACCGAGGCGGGTGTTATCGCCAATGGTGATTCCGGCGGTCCGTCGCTCAGTTTTGATGGGTCGAAGGTCATCTTCACCTCCTACGCCCACAACCTCGATCCTGCCGACGCCTCTCCCAACCAGAGCATCTATCTCCGTGACCTGAGCACCAACACGACCACCCTGCTCTCCCGGGCGCCGGGCCTCGCCGGTGCGTCGATCTCGGACTTCACCTACGGACCCGCGATCAGCGGTAACGGCGCTCGGGTCGCCTGGGTGACCTACAAGGAAAGCGCGGTGCCCGACACCGCCCCGTGGCCGGCCGGAGCGACCCAGGTAGTGGTTCGAGACGTCGCCGACGGCAACAACCATCTCGGCTCGATCTCTACGGGCGGCCAACCCGGAGACCAATCGTCCGGCTACCCGAGTCTGAACCGGGATGGAACGGTCCTCGCCTTCAGCACCGACGCCACCAACCTGAGGGACGGCTTCGACAACACGGATCGGCAGACGGTCGTGGTTCGCGACCTCACGACCGGCCAGGTCAGCGGCCCGCCTCGCTTCGGCCTGACAGCGAGTTCCGCCCGGGGATCCGCCCAACCGTCCGTTTCCGACAGTGGCGACTGCGTCGCTTACGCGGCCCAGGGGCATAACGACATCAGTGGCGGCCTGGGCGACTTCGACTCGGCCTATGTCTTCGTCAATCGCGGCACCTGTCTCGACCCGCTCACGCTCAAGCCGAAGCTGAGCCAGGTCAAACTGAAGCCGAAGAAGTTCCGGGTCTCACCGAAGCGGACTGCGAAGTCCTCGGCCAGGAAGCGGACTCCACGCGGCACGAAGATCAAGTTCCGTCTCAACACGAGGGCCACGGTGACGATCTGGATCGACCGGAAGGTGAAGCGCAAAGGCAAGACGAAATTCGTCCGCCGGGGCAAACTGGTCCGCAAGAATCTCGCGCCCGGTAATCGAACCGTTGCCTTCTCGGGCCGGATTGGACGCAAGGCGCTGAGACCGGGGAATTACCGGATCGTGCTGCAGGCGCGGGCCGGGGTCGACAAATCGAACAAGCCGGCTCGACCCTTCAAGGTGGTGAAGCGTTAGCCGTCGCCCGGGTTGAATTCGGTCGCGAGCAAGTCCATGAGCAGGCTGTCGTGCCAGCCTCGGCCATCCGGGTCGCGCTCCGAGCGCCGGGTGATGCCGACCGGCTTGAAGCCGACTTTCTCGTAGGCCCTGATCGCCGCCACGTTGGTTGCCGCAGGGTCGATCTCAAGCCGGTGGTGGCCACGGTCCTCGAAAAGGTGACGGGCCACCCGCCGAACCGCTTCGGTGCCGATGCCCTGACCATGCAGGTCGGGATCAACGAACAGATCGATGCCGGCATGGCGGTACTTGGGCTCCTCCTCTTCCCAGTACTGGACCATCCCCGCGATCAGGGAGTCGACGACGATCGTGAGTCGGGTCACCTCGGGTTCATCCCATGGGAAATCGACAGCCGGCTCGTCCCACCACCGCACCACTTCCGGATGATGGTGGATCCGGCGCAGGTCCCCCACATGGTCCTCGGCCAGCGGTCGAAGCGAAATCCTCGTCACGTCATCCTCCACTGAAACCGAGGCTAACCGGCCCCGGGGCCGATCGCACGGTCTGACTCGGTTCCGCAACCGGCTTTTCGTGGACCGCCTGATCCGTCGCCACCACATAGGCTTGGGGCATGGCGCAGCACTACCTCAAGCCGCTCTTCGACCGGGTCGTGATCAAGGAGCTCGAACCTGACCGGATGCGCTCATCCGGGCTGGTGGTTCCTCCCGGCACCTCCGAGCCGCCACCTCAGCATGGGATCGTCCTTGCGGTGGGGCAGGGAGTTGACTGGTGGGAAGCCGCCGGAGTGCGGATGCCGGTGCGACCGGGAGATCACGTCGTCTTTCCCGCCCAGGCGGGGAACTGGGTCGAAGTCGATGAGGAACGCCTGCTGGTCTGCCGGGTAACCGAACTTCTCGGAGTGCTCGAGAGTGTCCGGGATCCGGAGACCCCGGAACTCGGCGGCGAAATCAGGGACTGAAAAAGAAGCAAGGGAACACGCGTGGGTCCGGTCCCCCCGGACCGGACCCAGCGTCTCCCTTGCGTTGCTGGTTCCCTCCCATATTGGAACCCTGTTGTCGTCCTTGCGGTGACAACCGCCCTTATAACCGGATAACTAAGCCGGAGTTTCGGTCGCGGAGGGAAAGAGCGTTCACCGCTACCTGAGGCGGCTGGCGAGCCACCTGCGGCGGCGACAGCGGCGAAGTCGAGAGCGGTGATTTCTTCTAGCGCCGGAGCTTTCGCCGGGCTTCGAACCGGCGAAGGGTGTCATCTGCCTGCCTGGAGGTGACCACAACCCTGACCGGAAGCTTCCCGCGCCGGGAGAGAATCCGGCGGGCCTGACGACCCAGCTTGACCCCGACGCTCTTCCGTCCCGGCAGGATCCCGAAGGAGACGCTTGCGATCGTCACACGCCGGTAAGTGCGCCTGCCGAGCACTCGGCCGTCAGCCTCAAGCCTCAGGTTTCCGCGGCAGACGTCCATTCCGGCGGTGATACACCGGAGCGGCACCGGCTGAAGTCCGGAGCGGCGGATGCGCGGCAGTTCAGCCCCGATCACGATCCGGCTGGTACCCGTCAATGGCCCCCCGGATCCGGTGCCGGTAAGCGACGCGGCCGGATCGGCCCCGGCGGAGTCGGTGACGATTCTGATCTCTGCGTCGCGAACTCCGGTCCGGGTTGGCTGAAACCTGACCTGGATCTCGCAGCTGTCCCCCGAGGCCATGAACCGCCCGGAGCACTTGTTCGAGGTCACTTCGAAATCGCCGGGGTGATCGCCGGCGATCATCACCGGACCGATGCCGAGGTCACCGGTACCGCTGCTGGTCAGCCTGATCGACTCGATCTCCGAAGCGACTCCGATCTGCTGGCTGCCGAAATCCACCTTCCCTGGTTCAAGGCTGGCTTCCGGAAGCAGTTCGGGAAGACCGGTCCCGGTCAGGGACAGCAAATCGGGAGAGGCCTTGGAGTCGGAGTCGATCCTCAGGCTGGCCTCGTTGGGCCCTTCGACCACGGGATCGAAGATCACGACGATGTTGCATGACTCGCCCTGCTCGAGGATCCCGTCGGTCTCGGGGTCGTAACAGGAGCTCCCGTAAGGAAGGATGATGAAGGACCGGGAGTTCGGGCCGGTCGTCCGGGCGTCCAGGAGTTCGACCGGAGTCGCCCCCTCGTTGGAGAGGATGAAGTCGCCCGGCTCGCCCAGCTCGCCGCCGATGTTTATCGGTCCGAAGGCGTACGAGCCCGGAGCGACAGTCAGGACTGGAGGTTCTGTCGAGTCAGCCGGGGCGAGGTTCCCGAAAGCCAGGGCAACGACCAGACCAGCCAGCAGCGCAGCTGTTCGCGCGATTCGCTTCTTCATATCCGCATAGTTTCGGGCAATCCTTGCGGAGACCTTGCCGCCACGGTGACGGCAAGGCCCGTAGTCTTTCCGGCGATGGCCCTCTCGATCGGAATCGTCGGGCTTCCCAACGCCGGGAAGTCGACCCTCTTCAACGCCCTGACCAAGAACGACGTGCTTGCCGCGAACTACCCGTTCGCGACGATCGAGCCGAATGTCGGCGTGGTCGGGGTGCCCGACCCGAGACTCGAGAAGCTGGCCGGTCTCTACGGGTCCGAGAAGATCCTTCCCGCAACGGTCCAGTTCGTCGACATCGCCGGCATCGTCAAGGGCGCATCGGAGGGCGAAGGGATGGGCAACAAGTTCCTTTCCAACATCCGCGAATCGGACGCGATCTGCCAGGTGACCCGTGTCTTCCAGGACGATGACATCACCCACGTCGACGGCGAGGTCGTCCCCCGGAACGACATCGAGACGATACGTATGGAGCTGATCCTGGCCGACCTGCAGACGATCGAGAATGCCCTGCCTCGCCTCTCCAAGGAGGCGAAACGTGACAAGGACCTCGAGGTCCAGGTCAAGGCGGCCGAGGAGGCAAAAGAGATCCTCGAGTCAGGCAAGGGCATCTTCGAGGCCGGCTTCGATTCCGAAGCGGTCCGTGAACTTCACCTTATGACCGCCAAGCCGCTGCTTTACGTCTTCAACTGCTCCGAGGAGGAGCTGGCCGACGAGGAACTCAAGAACAACCTGCGGGAACTCGTAGCTCCGGCCGAAGCGATCTTCCTCGACGCCAAGTTCGAGGCGGAACTGGTCGAACTCGACGACGAGGAAGAGGCCCGCGAGATGCTGGCCGACATCGGCGTCGAAGAACCCGGGCTCGATGTTCTGGCCCGGGTCGGCTTCGCCACGCTCGGCCTCCAGACCTACCTGACCGCAGGCCCGAAGGAAACCCGGGCCTGGACCATCCCGATCGGCGCGACCGCCCCCGAAGCGGCTGGCGTGATCCACACCGACTTCCAGCGCGGCTTCATCAAGGCGGAGACGATCTCTTTCGATGAGTTGCTCGAGTACGGCTCCATGGCCGACGCCCGGGCCGCCGGCAAGGTCCGCCTCGAAGGCAAGGACTACGTCATGCAGGACGGCGACGTGGTCGACTTCAAATTCAACGTCTGAACCCGGAATCCCGGTTATGCTCGGCTGACAGTTCAGTCGAACCGCATTGGGGGAATGAAATGCCAGCTGCCTACGATGCTGCGGATCTCCAGAGGATCTTCCAGCGCGTCAACGAGCGGATCCGGGCGATTGAGGAGCACCTCGTCGTGCTTTCCGAGAAGGCCGGGGTCGCCTACTCGCTGCCGAGCGAGGGAGCGCCGAAGGAAGTGATCGAGCTGGCCCGGGCCGGAAAGACGCTTGAGGCGATCAAGAAGTACCGCGAACTGACCAACGCCGACTTCGAATCGGCCAAAGCCGCGGTCGAGGCGATCTGAGAAGTCGCGGCCGCCGCTCAGTCGAGGTGGCTGCGGAGGTTGTTGACCCGGACCGCCATCATCTTGAGCAGGTTCTCGAAGAAAATCGCGACCAGCGAGGGGTCGGTCGCGCGCAGGACATCGAGGTCGCCGATCTCGAGCACGTACGCCGCGACCCGGGTGTCGGCAACCGACGTGCCGATCCGGTCGCGTCCGCTCAGCATCGCCACCTCACCGAGAGTCATGCCGGGTGAAAGGGTCGCGACACGGCGGTGGTCACCATCGTCGGCCCGAAGCAGGATGCTGATCTTGCCGGCGGTGACCAGCAGCATCTCATCGACCGAGGTTTCGGTCGCGTCGTATATGACTTCCCCCGCCTCATACTCGCGATGGTCCAGATGTTGGGCCAGCAGCGCGATCTGGTCCGGGCTCATTCCGATCGTCGCACCGTGCTGCGCGAGGCTAAGTTCGGGGTCGCTCTCAACTTCACCGTACTTCTCGATCAGGCCCTGTTCGCACCACTCGAGGGCAAGGTCGAGGTCGTCGAAGGTGCGCACCGGGTGGAGTCCTTCCTTTTCCCGGTAGCGAGCCAGATCATCCGCGAAGACCGGATGGCGGTCCACGTCGGAGAAGGCGATCTCGCCACCGGCGTCTTCGTAGCTCTCGATCAAGTGGCTGAAGATCGGCACGTCGATCAGATCGATCGCCCGGACCGCGTGAAAGTCGAGCACCGCGAAGTCGGTCTCGTCGGCTCCCGCGAGGGCCGAGCTGGTGATCAGCTCGCCGGCCGCGAAGGAAAGCTCGCCCTGGAGTTCGAGCACCTTGACCCGATGGCCATGTTCAGCCAGGATCTGCTGCTCGGCCTGGGTGCGAAGCCGCTTCGAACGTGAGTCGAGACAGGTCCGTTCGACCCTGACCGGGGGCGGTGGGCGCCGGGCCGGGCTCATCACGTGGAGGTGAAGCTCGTCCGAGAGGTCTTCGCAGACCTTGATCCCCCGGACGCTGTTGCCGTGAACGTCGAGAGGCGGGGAGTAGACCGCGATCCCGAGCTGGCCGGGGAGCACGGCGATGATCCCGCCCGCGACCCCGGACTTGGCCGGCAGCCCGACCGTGTAGAGCCAGTCACCGGCCGAGTCGTACATGCCGCAGCTGGCCATCACGCTGAGGACGTTCCGGACCGTATCCTCGCGCAGGACCCGCTCGCGGGTCACCGGGTTGAAACCGGTCGAGGCCAGGGTAGCGGCGATGACCGCGAGATCCCGACAGGTGACCAGGGTCGAGCACTGGCGAAAATAGGTCTCGACGACGTCCTCGACGTCGGCCCCGACCACATTCGAGTTTTTCAGCAGATACGCGATCGCCCGGTTGCGATGGCCGGTGTCGTTCTCCGAGGTGAAAACCTCCTCGTCCACGCTCAGATCCCGCCCGGCAAAGGCCGAGTATTCGTTGAGGATCCGGTCGATCGGTTTCTCGAACCCGAGCGGTTCGATCAGCGATGTAGTCGCGATCGCTCCCGCGTTGACCATCGGGTTGAGCGGCCGGCCGGTCCCCGGCTGAAGGGTGATCGAGTTGAAAGCCTCGCCGCTCGGTTCGACGTCGACATGCTCCCGCACCGTCTCCTCGCCAGCGGTTTCAAGCGCAAGTGCGAAAGTCAGCGGCTTTGAGATCGACTGAATCGTGAACTCGCGCCGCGTATCCCCCACCTCGTAAACGGAACCATCGGCAGTGACCATCGAAATCCCGAACCAGGCCGGATCAGCCGTCGCCAGTTCGGGGATGTAACTGGCTACCTCGCCCGACAGGTCCCCCGCGTGCCGTTCATGCAGCCGCTCGAGCAAAGCCTGGACAGGCGACGCGGTGCGGGAACTCGAATCAGTCGAACTCATTGATCAGTGGACTCTCGCACACTGCACGTCCCGAGGTTTTGGCTAGGCTCAACTTGTGAGTCCTGCTGCTGCCAGCCAACCTGGAGAAAAGACCGAGGCTCTGCCGACCGCGGCAGTCGAGGACTACGCGAAGGCGATCTATTCGCTGACCGGTTGGGGTGAGGAAACCGCGTCGACCAATGATCTCGCCGAGAAGCTCGGAGTCAAGGCCGGATCGGTCTCGGCGATGATCAAGAAGCTGGACGCGGCCGGGCTGGTCGAGCGGGTCCCGTACCACGGGGTGAGGCTCACCTCTGACGGCACCAGGGTTGCGATGGCGGTGCTCCGGCGACACCGGCTGCTCGAGCTTTTTCTGGCCGAAGTGCTCGACGTTCCCTGGGACCGGGTGCACGACGAGGCGGAGGTGCTCGAACACGCGCTTTCCGAGAACCTGACCGACCTGATTTCGGCCAAGCTCGGTGAACCCGGTTTCGATCCGCACGGGGACCCGATTCCTGATCGAGATCTCGAGATCACCGAGACCGAGACCACTGCCTTGGCCGATCTCGCTCCCGGGGACTCGGCCCGTTTTGTGCGGGTCTCGGACTCCAACCCCGAGATGCTGGCCTATCTCAGCGAGTGCGGAATCGCCGTCGGTGACCAGTTCGAGCTGGTCGAGCGTCAGCCGTTCGATGGTCCGATCACCGTGAAGATCGGCGATAACACCCATGTCCTCGGGTTGACCCTCGCCCAGGCGATGCGGGTCGATCACACCGGCTGAATCCTGGTCGTAGCTGCGGTTATCCGGGCTTCGGCCCGCCCGGAGTGGCGATGTTGCCGGGACCCCCGGGAATCGGCGTCGGGTCAGCCGGCGGCACAGGAGTCGGGTCGGTTGACGGCGGGACCGGGGTTGGATCCGGAACCGGTGTTGGCGTGGTCGGATCGGAACCGGTAGGCGGGGTCGGATTCTGGCCGACTGACGGTCCCGACGGGTTGCGTCCGCCGCCCTGGTTGCCGCCCGGCCCGGGATTGCCCGGACGGCCCGGGGTGCCGGGATCATCACCACCGGTAATGGTCACCTCCGGGGTTTCAGAGGAGTCACGGGAACTGCCCGATCGGCCCTTCACCGCTTTGGTCACCTCCTTGCCAGCGGGATGGACCGGCAGCTTCAGGTCCTTCGACGCGGGTTTGACGATCAGGTCCCTTACCTCGTCCCGGCGTTCGGGCGCGTTCGCTTCAGAAAGCAGCAGAAAGGCGAAGATCGCCAGGACCAGAGCCGAGCCGGCCCCGACCAGAGCGGTCCGCTTCACATTCCGGACCGGCTCGATTCTTTGCGGGAGCCCGTCGTCGACCGACGGATCCGGATCGGGGCGTTCAACCCGAGACCAGTCGTGACCGGTGATTTCGCTGGCCCTGGCCATGACGTCACGGAAGATGTAGGCGGCCGGAACGATCGGGATCCAGGCCCGGTATGACACCCCGGCCTCAGCCATCTCCTCGCTCGCGACCTGGCAGTTGGCGCATTCAGCAAGGTGGGCATCGAGCCAGCCGTCATCGTCGAGTAGTTCCCCGTCCTGGCGGCAGGCGATCTCCCCGTGGGCCCGCTCGCAGTCGGCCGACGCCAAGGCGACCGAGGCGGCGGCACCGGCACGCATCTCTTTGCGCAGGCTGATCCGGGCCCTCGAGATCAGCTGGGCGACCGCGTTCGGCTTCATGTCCATGATGCCGGCGATCTGGTCGTAGCTCAGCGAATCAAGTTCACGCAGGGCGAGAACTTCGCGCTGGCGTTCCGGCAGCCGTTGGTTGGCGGCCTTGACCGCCAACTCCTGGGATCCGGCGAGCGCGGCTCGCTCCGGGTCCAGTTCGAGATCCGGGAGCTGGCCCCGGGCCGGCCCTTCTGCCTCTTCGGGTACTGCCCCGGTCGGCTCCGTCTTCCTGCGCCTGGCGATCACGTCGTACCCGGCGTTTCTGGCCGCCGTGTAGAGGTAGGCCCCGAACTGAAGGTTCTCCTGGTCGAGGTCGGGCAGTTTCGCCATGACCTTGAGGAAAGCCTCCTGCGTCGCATCTTCGGCTTCGTGACGGTCACCGAGCAGCCGGAGCACGTAATTGAAGATGCGCCGTTCGTACGACTCATAGAGACGTGCGAACGCCGGGCCGTCCCCCTCGGCGGCAGCCCGGACGAGGCGGGATTCCTCGGGCCCGGAGAGCATGTGAGAAATGTAACAGCGCTCCGGTCCGAAAGATCACTTTGCCTGCCTGACAAACCGTGAGGACGCGGTCGAGATGCATCTTTTTCCGGCGGCATCGTTTGCCTTGTTCATGTCTTTCTCCCCGCTGGTGGTTGGATCGGCCGGCTTTGCCAAGCCCTTTCACCGGTGCAACGAGGAACCGGCCCGTTACTTACGCGGGCCAGCGAACTTTTCGTGTCGGTTCTAGACCGAGACCAGCAAACCGGTCAGATAAAGGGCGAGGGCACCGATCGCCATCGCCGCCGCAGTGACCGGGGTGAGTAGCTTGCCTGCCTTGTCGCGCATCGCCGGCAGCAGCTGGACGATGACCTGGGCGATCGCACCGACCCCGACCCCGACCAGGGCGGCGGCGATCTCCGGACTGCCGACCGAGCCGCCGATCAGGGCCCCGAGGAGCGCCGGGCCTCCGGCAATCAGGCCGAACCCGAGCAGCCGCCAGGGACGAACCTTCTCTTCCGCCAGCGGCGCGACGATCGCGAGACCTTCGGTCGTGTTGTGGATCGCGAAACCGATGATCAGAAAGGCTCCAAGAGCCAGCTCGCCGATCGCATAGGCCGACCCGATCGCGAGACCCTCGCCAAGATTGTGAAGTCCGATTCCGATCGCCACCATCAGCGCCAGTTGCCAGGGAGAAGCGCCACTGGCTGCCGCGCTCCTGCGACGGTTCTTCACCCAGAGATCGATCCCCGACAGGAGCAGGAAAGCCAGGGCCGCGGCCAGGAAGACCAGCGCCGCCCCACCGAAGATGCCGCCACCCTCGGCGCTCAGCTCGAAGGCGTCGAAGGTGCCGTCGATCGCAAGAAATCCGAGCAGCCCCACCGTGAAGGCGATCAGGGCGGTGATCCAGCGCTGACCGCCTCGCCGCAGGACCGGCAGGACGATCATCCCGAGGGTTACGGGGATGACCCCGATGTAGAGGCCGAT
The DNA here is from genome assembly GCA_023436605.1 of Actinomycetes bacterium. GTDB lineage: Bacteria > Actinomycetota > Thermoleophilia > Solirubrobacterales > 70-9 > 67-14. The sequence continues at coordinate 46,868 of JAEZIQ010000010.1, forward strand.
GATGATCATCGAAAGCATGAATCCACCGTCGGTTTTCGGGGTTTCGACGGCGGCTCCGATCTGGGCTGGGATCAGGAGGCCGGTGGAAGTCATCAGGCTGATTGCGTACGGCGATCCTTCGACCCATGGGTAATGGAGCGTCACCTTGCCGGAGTCGAGACGGTCGATGCTCTTGCCGCCGCCCTCGAATCCGACGAAGGCGTCGTTGACGATGGCCTGCCGGACCGTGACCGGGTCGGGACCGGCGTTTCTCAGGTGGAGTTCGATCTCACCGGGATTGAGGACGGTCCGCTCGATCCGCAGATCCTCGATCGGCGGACCCTGCCGCTCGGGCAGGGTGTCCTTGCCGAGGATCGCGAGGGCAACCAGCACGGCTGCGATCACCGCCACCACCCCGGTGGCCAATGCCCAGAGTGGGATGCGGGCGGTCCGGTTCAATCGACTACCTCGAAGAAACCCATCCATCCAAGTTCGGCGAACTCCGACTTGTGGGCGTGGAACATGTACTTGCCGGTGAACGGGAACCGCATCTCGAGAATCGCCCGCTGGCCCTGCACCTGGGAGATCGTGTCGGTGAACTCGACCGGTTCCAGGCTGGTCCCGGTCGGGAAGAACTGGAAGAAGTTCGCGTGCAGGTGGAATGAGTTGATCGGGTCGTACTCGAGCATGTTCGTCAGGTAGACCCGAACCAGCTGATCCCGTTTGACCCGGATCGGGTGGTACATGTAGTGGAAGGGAATCCCGTTGACGAAGTAGAACTGGTTGCCCTCGGCGTCGAGGGTCGTGTTCCAGCCGCCCTGGACCATCACCATCTCGTCCGCTTCGGGCCGCCCCTCCGGCGGGTCGATGATCAACGTGCCGTACATGCCCCGGGCGATGTGCTCGGCCAGCGGATTGGCATGACAGTGGAAGAGGTGAAGTCCGAACGGTTCGGCGGTGAACTCGTAGGTGGTCCGCTCTCCGGGTTGGATCAGGCCGGCACCGAGGCCGGGCACCCCGTCCATGGCCGCGGTGTGGATGCCGTGGAAGTGGATCGTGTGGGGGTGAACCGAGCCGTTTCCGAAATGAATCCTGAGCAGGTCCCCGGCGTTGCACCTGAGGGTCCTCCCCGGTACCTGGCCGTCATAGGTCCAGGCCGGGAACATGACGCCAGGGGCGATCTCCAGTTCCTTGTCGATCGAGTTGATCTCCCATTCGCGAAGGGTCCGGCCGTCGGGAAGCCTGGTGGTGCGGCCCCAATCGAAGTGCCGGAGGAACTTGTCCGGATCGAACCCGTTGGCCTTGGCCGGATCGAAGGATTCACCGCCGACCAGAACCGGTCCGTCGGCGCCATTGTGAACGTGGACCTCGCCATGACCCATCTCTTCGTGATTCATCGCGCCGGCGGGAGCCGCGGCCTCGCCACCGAGCATGGCGCCGACTCCGGCACCGGCAGCCGCGGTCAGCCCCAACCGGCCCAGCAGCGCTCGTCTTGTCAGGGAAACCATTGCCTGATTGAATCATATTTTTAGGCACAACTAAATAATTGTTGTGTCCTACTGAGCGATCAGGCCGTCTGCTTTGGCTTCGGGTCGGCCCGCGGCTCCAGTTGCAGTTGTTTCTCGGCTCCACCCACTCCTTCGCTGATCTGACGGGTCCGCTCGACTTCCGAATTGAGCTCAAGACCGAAGAGCACCGCGAGATTCGAGATCCAGAACCAGATCAGCAGCACCACGAACCCGGCGAGGGTGCCGTACGTCTCGTTGTAGGAACCGAAGTTTCCGGCGTAGAAGGCGAAGCCGGCCGAGGCAAGGATCCAGATCACCAGGGCCACCACGGCACCGGGAGTGAAGAAGTGAAAGCGGCCCGGAGTCACGTTCGGCGAGAAATGAAAGAGGACCGCGAACATGATCAGCACCAGGGCGATCATTACCGGCCACTTCGCGAAACCCCAGATATCGACGGCGGTCGACCCGATCCCGAGGGGCTCGGCAACCGCCCGGACCACCGGGCCGGTCATGACCAGACCGATCGCGAGCAGGGCGAGAATCAGGATCATCACGATCGTGATCCCCAACTGAAGCGGCTTCAGCCTCCAGAACGGCCTGCCCTCGCGGGTTTCATAGATCACATTCGAGGCGCGACCGAAGGCGCCGATGTATCCGGACGCCGCCCAGATTGCCAGAGCGAGCCCGATCACGAAAGTGACCCCGGAGGCACCCCGATTCGAGGTGATGCCCTCGACCGGCCCCTTGAAGGTGTCGGCCGCCGTGTCCGGTCCGAGATTCGAGACGATCTCGGTCAGCTTTTCGGTGGTGGCTTCCGGATCGGCAAAGATCCCGATCACGGAGACCAGGGCGATCAGCATCGGGAACAGTGAAAGCAGCCCGTAGTAGGTGAGGGCGGCGGCCCAGTCGGTCATGCCGTCCTCCATGTACTCGGTCGCGCTCCGCTTCAGGGTCGCGAACAGGGTGTCTTTCCGCTCGACGCCCTCCGGCTTCATCTCGGTTGCCTCGGACATACCGGGTCTGTACCCGGCCCGCACAGCCGGAATCGCTCAGGCGCCGAGTTGTTCGCGCAGGTCGTCGAGCAGGGCGCGGAGCGCCGAGAGCTCGCGGGTGAGCTCGCCGACCTGGCGCTCAAGCTGCTCGATCCGCTCCGTTTCCGGCGTATCAACCGGAACCGGCAGCGGCTCATCGGCCGTAGCCGATTCAGAGGCGAACGTTTCCGTCCGCCCCACACCAGCGTCAACGGCTTCCGGCATTTCAGTTTCGGCCAGGCTCTCGCCCCCGAGCAGCTGGCGGTAGCGGTCTTCCTTCTGCCCGGGACGGCGGGGCAGTCGCTCGACCAGCTCGCGCGAGGTGAGCGCGTCGAGCGTGGTCTGGAGGGCGTCCAGATCGTGGAAGCCAAACATCCGCTCGGTACGCTGCTTGAGCTGGCCGGGAGTCTGTTCGCCACGGAGCATCAGCACCGCGAGGACCGAGATCTGATCGTCGGCGAGGGAGAGCTCGGTGTCGAGCAGGTGGCGGTACTTGGGCGAGCGGCTGGTGTGACCGGAGGCACCGCGGATCCAGCGACGGCGGCCGAGTTCACCCAGCGCCTTGCGGATCTCTACCTCGTCGTAATCGACGACCGGTTCACGGTTGGTCGACTGGTTGCAGGCGAGCCGCAGCGAGTTCAGGGTCAGCGGGTACTGATCGGGTGTGGTCCGCTGCTTCTCGATCAGGCAGCCGAGCACCCGGATCTCGACGTCGGTCGGCCCGATCACTTCGGCTCCCCGGCGAGACCGGCAGCTTCGATCACCTTCTGGGTTGCCTGCGGCACGGTGATCCTCTCGGCATCAACGTCGGCGCGGGCCTCGTTGATTGCCTGCTCTACGCCGCTTCGCTGGTGGACGGCGGCCAGCACCGCCTCCTCGATCATCGAGTCGAGCCAGCGTTCGGTCTGGTGCCGGCGGCGTTCCTGAAGCAGGCCCGTTTCCTCAAGCAGGGCACGATGCGCTTCGACCGTCTCCCAGATTTCGGTCAGACCGGTTCCCTCAGCCGCCGAAGCGATCTGAACCGGGGTCTCCCAGCCCGGCGTCGATGGCGGCAACATGCGCAGGGCGTGGCGATAATCGCCGCGCGCCCGCTTGGCCAGCGGCACCCGGTCCCCGTCGGCTTTATTGACCACGATCAGGTCGGCCAGTTCCATGATTCCCCGCTTGATCCCCTGCAGTTCGTCACCGGCGCCGGGCACCAGAAGGAGCATCAGACAGTCGACCATTTCGGCCAGTTCGGCCTCCGACTGGCCCACCCCGACCGACTCGACGATGATCACGTCGAACCCAGCCGCCTCGCAGAGCAACATGGCTTCGCGGGTCTTGCGGGCAACCCCGCCGAGCACCCCGCCGGATGGCGAGGGCCGGATGTAGGCGTCGGCCTCGGCGCTCAACTTGTTCATGCGGGTCTTGTCGCCGAGGATCGAACCTCCGGTCCGGGCCGAGGTCGGATCGATAACCAGCACCGCCACCTTGTGGCCCTTGCCGATCAGCTGCAGGCCGAGTTCCTCGATCGTGGTCGACTTGCCCGCCCCGGGCACGCCGGTGATCCCGACCCGGATCGCCTTGCCGGTCTGCGGCAGCAGGTCGGCGATCAGCTCCTGGGCAAGTTCCTGGTCGTCGGCACGGCGGCTTTCGGCCAGGGTGATCGCCCTCGACAAAGCTCCGCGGTCACCCGCGCCGATCCCTTTTTTCAGCTCCGAGACCGAAGGCCGGTCGCTCATCAGGCAGGTGTCGTGTCGATCTGAACGTCGAGTCCGCGCCGGTCGATAAGCAACCGCAGCAGGTCCCCGGCAGCTTCGCCGATCACGGTGCCGGGCGGGAAGATCAGATCGGCCCCGGCTTCCTTCAACGGTTCGAAGTCAACCGGCGGGATGACGCCGCCGGCCACGATCGCGATGTCCTCGCGGTCGAGATCGTCGAGCGCCTTGCGCAGGGCGGGCACCAGGGTCAGGTGCCCGGCGGCGAGCGTGCTGACCCCGACCGCGTGAACGTCTGCCTCGATCGCCTGACGGGCGACTTCTTCCGGCGTCTGGAAGAGCGGTCCGATGTCAACGTCGAAACCGAGATCGGCGAAAGCGGTCGCGATGACCTTCTGCCCGCGGTCGTGGCCGTCCTGGCCCATCTTGGCGACCAGGACGCGGGGACGGCGACCGTCAGCCTGCTCGAACTGCTCGACCAGACGCTTCGTTTCCGCAAAAGTTCCGGCTTCCACCCCGACCTCCTGTTGATATACGCCCGCGATCGAACGGATCTCGGCCGCGTGGCGACCGTACTCCTTCTCCAGCGCCAGACTAATCTCGCCGACCGTCGCATGGGCACGTGCGGCCTTGATTCCGAGGTCGAGCAGGTTGCCCTCGCCCGACCGGGCGGCATTGGTCAGGTGTTCGAGCGTTTGCTGGACGGCTGCCTCGTCCCGCTCCGCGCGCAGGCGTTCGAGCTTCGCCACCTGGGCGGCGCGCACCTCGTTGTTGTCGATCTTCAGCACGTTGACAATCGCGTCGTTCTCGGGCTTGTACGAGTTGACCCCGACCACGGTCTGCTTGCCGGAATCGATCCGGGCCTGGGTTCTGGCGGCCGACTCCTCGATCCTCAGCTTCGGGATGCCGGCGGCGATCGCTTCGGTCATGCCGCCAGCCTCGTCGATTTCCTTCATGTGCGCCAGCGCCTTCATGGCCAGCTGCCTGGTCAGGTACTCGACGTAGTAGCTGCCGGCCCAGGGGTCGATCACCCGGGTCGTGCCCGATTCCTGCTGCAGGAAGAGCTGGGTCTGGCGGGCGATCCGCGCGGTGCGGTCGGTCGGCAGGCCGAGGGCCTCGTCCAGGCCGTTGGTGTGGAGCGACTGGGTGTGTCCCTGGGTCGCCGCCATCGCCTCGACGCAGGTGCGGACCACGTTGTTGTAGACGTCCTGGGCCGCGAGACTCCAGCCGGAGGTCTGGCAGTGGGTGCGGAGCGACATCGAACGCTCCTTCTTCGGGTTGAACTCCTTGATCAGCGAAGCCCAGAGCAGGCGTCCGGCCCGCATTTTCGCGACCTCCATGAAGAAGTTCATGCCGATCGCCCAGAAGAACGAAAGGCGGGGAGCGAACTGGTCGATCTCCAGGCCCGAATCGAGGGCCGCCTTCACGTACTCGATGCCGTCGGCCAGGGTGTATCCGAGCTCGAGATCGGCGCTCGCCCCGGCCTCCTGCATGTGGTAGCCGGAGATCGAAATCGAGTTGAAGCGCGGCAGCTCCCGTGAGGTGAAACCGATGATGTCGGAGACGATCCGCATCGAAGGCTTGGGCGGGTAGATGTACGTGTTCCGCACCATGAACTCTTTGAGGATGTCGTTCTGGATGGTGCCGGTGATCTGATCGTGCGCCACGCCCTGTTCCTCGGCGGCGGCGATGAACAACGAGAGGACCGGCAGCACCGCCCCGTTCATCGTCATCGAGACCGACATCTCCTCGAGCGGGATCCCGTCGAAGAGGGTGCGCATGTCGTAGATCGAGTCGATCGCGACCCCGGCCATGCCGACGTCGCCGGTCACCCGCGGGTGATCGGAGTCGTAGCCACGGTGGGTTGCGAGGTCGAAGGCGACCGAGAGCCCCTTCTGGCCGGCCGCGAGGTTCCGACGGTAGAACGCGTTCGATTCCTCGGCCGTGGAGTAGCCCGCGTACTGGCGGATCGTCCACGGCTTGTTCACGTACATCGTCGGGTACGGCCCGCGCAGGAACGGGGCGAAACCCGGCTTGGTGTCGAGGAAGTCGATGCCCTCGAGAGCGGCCGAGGTGTAGGCCGGGTCGAGGACGATGCCCTCCGGGGTCTCCCAGTGGACTTCGTCGGAGCTCTCGGGATCACGGTTGGCCTCAAGCAGCGCTTCGAGTTCAGCGCTGTCGGCCGGCGCTTCGTTGATCCGACCGAGTTCGACCTCGGAGAAATCCGGGATTACGCTCATGACTTCACCTCCACGCCGAGTCGGCCAAGCGTCTCGGTCAGGATCTGGCTGAGATTGAGTCCGTTCTTGACCAGTTCATCGGCTCCCGCTTCGAGCGCAGCCTCGTTCAGTTCCGGGGTCGAGTTGACCATGTAGATGTACTTCGCTCCGGCCTTGCGGAGTTTCGTGGCCAGGTCGGCGACTTCCTCCGGGGCCTGGTTCTTGCCGGCGCAGATCGCGACCAGTTCGAAACCGCCATCGCTGAAGGTCTTCGCCTGGTCCTCGTTGCCAGCCAGAGCCCCGCTGGGAACGGTCTCGACCCCGGCCACTTCGAAGAAGCTCTTGGCCCAGTTGGCGTAGTTCACGTGGCTTGCCACGGTTCCCATGCAGGCGAGGTAGATCTGGGGCCGGTCGCCGCCGCTTTGCTCGTGTTCCAACGCGGCGCGGCGCATCACTTCGAAGGGAGTCGAGTCGTGACGGACGTTCAGGGCCGGCAGCGAGAAGGGCTCGCCGGCCACAGCGGCGTCGAGTTCGTCGATCCGGGCTCCGGAAGATGCAAGCGAGGTGGCCGCGGCGAGACGCTCGCCGGGGGCCGCTTCGGCCAGTTTCTCGAGTCCGGTCAGGTCCGGGCGTTCGCGCAGCCGGGCGGAGTCGCCTTCGACCTGCGAGCGGTCGGCGGCTTCGGGCTCGGTGCCGTCATCGCCGAGCAGCGGGAACTCGTTGACCCCGGTCATCACCCGACGACGATGGTTGAGGTCGTCCTCACGCTCGTCGGCAAGTCCGGTCAGCGTGGTCGCGATCAAGCCCGAGCGCAGGGCGGCCAGGGCCCCGCCTTCCCGCTCGATCTCGCGGAAGCGCTCCCAACCGGCCTTGGCGACCTCGTCGGTCAGTTCCTCGCCGTACCAGGAGCCGGCCAGCGGATCAGCGATCCGGCCGAGCGAAGATTCGTCCTGCAGGATGATCTGGGTGTTGCGGGCGATGCGACGGCCGAGCGAACCCGGCTGTCCGATCATCCGGTCAAACGGGGTGACGGTGACGCCGTCGGCGCCGCCGGTCCCGGCCGCGAAAGCGGCGGTGGTGACGCGAAGCATGTTGACCCAGGGGTCGACGGCGCTGATCATCCGGGCCGAGGTCACGCCGTAGGTGGGTGAAAACCTGCCCTCCTCTTCCACTCCCGACTCTTCGAGCACACGGGCCCAGAGGCGGCGGATCGCCCTGAACTTGGCCATCTCCAGGAACTGGTCCGGGCCGGCGGAAAGGGTGAACTCGATCCGGGCGGCAGCCTCGGCCGGCTCGAGACCGGCAGCCAACGCGGCCCGCAGGTACTCGACCCCGGTCGCGATCGCGATGCCGAGCTCCCAGCTGGTGTTGGCACCCGCCTCGACGTAAATCTCGGTGTCGACCGCCAGCGCCCTGACCTTTTCCCAGTCACGGGCGGTCTCGGCCGCCAGGCCACCGGCCGCGGCCAGGGCATCCTCGGGGGAAGTCGGCAGCGAGCCGGTCCGGGCGAGGTTGCCGAGCGGGTCGAAGCGGAAGGAGCCGATCGCGGCTTCGGGGGCGATTCCGTTCTCGCGCCAGTGCGCGGCGAGCAGGGCTGCTGCCGCCGGAGCGGAAGCTCCCGCATTGAGCGCCACGCCCGCCATGTCGAGGTAGACCCCTTCGAGAACCTGGCTCAGGTGATCGAGGTTGGAGATCGCGATGCCGTCTTCGCCGCGGGCCCGGTCGAACTCCGGCGTGCCGGGCACGAGTCCCTCACGGGCCGCCCGGTCGAAACGCAGCGTCACTTCCGTGACGCCGCCGTTCAGGTCCTCGAGAAGTTCGGCGTTTGCCCGGGCCCGGTCCGGGTTGGTCTGCTCCTGGCGGATCTGCCAGTGGCGCCCGGCCCGCGTGCCGCGAATGAACGGGGCCCGGCCGGGCAGGCCGGACGGGTCGGGAGCGAGGGCGTCTTCCGGCGTGTAGAGCCACTTCGCTTCGACGCCGTCCTCGAGGACGGTCATCATGGCGACGTTCTCGTCACCCTTGGTTGCGGCTTCGCTCCACTGCTCGAAAGAAACCGGGTCGAAACCTTCAGCGAATGAGTCAGTCATGGCTATGAGGGGAGGTAAACACGGGTCTTGCAGGGTACCTGTCTGAGCCGGGTTTCCGCCTTGCCGCTCTATGCTGCTGCCAGTTGAAACGGGAGCGCAAACAGCCGCCACCGCTGCCGGTCGCACCCGCCCGGTTCCGCTTTACGCGGGTTCAGACCAACCCCCTGAAGGCGATTCTGCAGCGGATCGGGCTGGCCACCTTCCTGCTCCTGGTCGTCACGCTGATCACCTACATCGGACGGAGGGGATACGTCGACAACGAGCATCCCGACCAGCTCCTCAGTTTCGTCGATTCGCTCTATTACGCGACGGTGACCATCACCACGACCGGTTACGGCGACATCGTTCCGGTCACTGAGGTCTCGCGGCTGGTCACCACGATCGTCGTCACCCCGATCCGCGTTCTTTTCATCGTTTTGCTGGTTGGCACTACGCTTCAGGTCTTGGCCGAGCAATCGAGATTCCAGTTTCGACTTCGCAAGTGGCAGCGTGACCTTTCCGATCACGTCGTGATCTGCGGGTTCGGAGTCAAGGGCCGCGCCGCCTACGAATACATCCACGAACACGACGAGGACCTCGAAGTAGTCGTAATCGACCAGGACGAGAACGCCCTCGACGAAGCCAACCGTCTCGGCATCACCGGCATCAGTGGCTTGGCCTACGAAACGTCGATCCTCGACGCCGCCCGGGTCGCGACGGCGACCAAGGTAATTGTCGCGCTCAGCACCGACGAGCAGACGATCCTGACCGTGCTGCGGATCCGCGAGATCAACCAGGACTGTCAGGTGATCGCTTCCTGCAAGGAAGAGGCGAACCGCGACCTGCTCGATTCCGCCCAGGCCAACGAGGTGATCGTCTCCTCAAGTTCGGCCGGCCGCATCCTCGGCATGGCGGCCGAAACCCCTGACGCGGCCCGGGTGGTCAACGACCTCCTCACCTTCGGTGACGGCCTCGACATCAACGAACGTCACGTCGCCGTCGACGGGGAACCACTCGAGCGCCTCCACACCGAAACGGCCATCGCGGTCATCCGCAACGGGGACGTCCACAGACCCGGCGACGAGACCTGCAAGGTCCTCCGCCAGGGCGACCAGGTCATCTACATCGACCAGACGCGGGACTCCGAGGAGGAGTCCGCCGGAACATAAATAGTCGGCGAGCTTCGCGGGAATCAGGAGTCGGCGGAGCGAAGCTCGCCGACTGCTTAACTCAGGTCGATGCTCTGGATTACCTGGGGCTCGAGGGGCATGTCCCGGCCGTCGGTGGCGGTGGCTTCAATCGCGTCGACCGCGTCCATTCCGTCAACGACCTCACCGAAAACGGTGTGCTTGCCGTCAAGCCAGTCGGCAGCGGGGATGGTGACGATGAAGAACTGCGAGCCGTTCGTGTTGGGCCCTGCGTTGGCCATCGCGAGGGCGCCGCGGACCACTTTGTGGTCGTTGAACTCGTCCTCGAAGGTGTAGCCCGGTCCGCCGGTGCCGGTGCCCTGGGGACAACCACCCTGGATCATGAAGTCCTTGATCACCCGGTGGAAGGTGAGGTTGTCGTAGAAGCCGTCGGCAGCCAGCTTGCGGAAGTTTTCGACCGTCTTGGGCGCGTCATCGTCGAAGAACTCGATCGTGATCGGCCCGGCCGTGGTGTTGAGCGTTGCTTTGGACATGACCCGACCTTACAGGCCGAGTCCCCTCACGCCGCCTTCGTCATAGCCGAGGTGATGGCCCAGTTCGTGGCGCACGGTCCGTTCGACCTGGTCCGCGAGCAGTTGCCGGTCGTGGCCGAAGTCGCGGACCAGGGTGTCCTTGAAGATGATGATCCGGTCGGGAAAGTTGTCCCGGGCGATGCCGTCACCCTGGTAGAGCCCGTAGGCGCGGCGCTCCCGACCCTGGTCCGACATGACGACCGGCACCTTCGAGATCACTTCCTGGAACTGCTCGGGCAGACGCTCGATGGCCCGCACGATCAGGGCCTCGAACTCGTCATCTGTGATCTGGGCCTCCATGCCCATGATCATGTCAACCCGGCCACTCCGGCTGGGCTGGATCGCCGGTTCCCGGCTAGCCGCCGAGAATCTTCGCCTTCTGGGCGGCGAACTCCTCGTCGGTCAGAACTCCGGACTGATGGAGCTCGCCGAGCTCCTTGAGCTGGGCGATCGGGTCGGCTGCGGCAGCCGGAGCCGGGGCTGCTGCCGTCTCGGCCTGGGCCTGGTTCTGGTAGGCCAGATCAGCCCGCGGGTTGGCGTACTGCGCCCCGCCCTGTTCGGCCCACTTCTCGGCCTGACGGCGGGAAACACGGTTGCTGACGGCGGTCGCGGTGCCGGCGACGACAGCGGTCCGGGCGACGCCTCTGAGTAGTCCTGGCATGTTCTTCTCCTCTTCTCTTTCGGTTCAGTCTTCGCGGGCGTCGAGGGTCGCGAGCACGTCCTCGACCGGGATGCGGCCGGTCGCGACCAGCTGGGCCCCGGAACGGCGGACCGCGGCCGCGAAGGGCGCGGCCCAGCGGTTCTCGTAGACGAGAATCGCGGCTGACGTTCCGTTCTCCAGAGCGGACGCGGCTTCGACGTGGTCATCCTCGGCAAGCAGGCCGGAGGAAACCCCTTCGAGGACCGCGAAGTCGCCGCCGCCGAGATTGGCGATCTCGAGCTCGGCGACGTTGCCCTCTTCGTCCTTGGTGATGAAAGCCAGATCCAGAATCCGGATCAGCCCGCTTTCCGCGAGTTCGACCAGGTGCGGGATCGCTTCCCCGGTCGGCTCAGTGCCCACCCATTCGACCACCACATAGTCGATCGGGCCCATCTCTTCGATTTCTTCAGCCACTTCGGTCCTTTCGCTTCCTTCTGCCTGCGAGCGATACAGCCCTCAACTAGAGGATACGCCGACCCGGGACTGAAATCTGCGCTTCATCCAGCCAATCGGGAGACGCGGTCCCGGGGCCTTTCCTAAGGTGAGAAAGCGCAACCGAGGGGGTCCTTTCCGGTTGCCATAACCATGGTCCCAGCCCACCAGACCAAAATCAACCTGTTCTTGACTGCGCTCCTCGGAGCGTTTCTTTTGGCTTGCTGTCTCGCCCCCAGCGCCGAGGCGCTGAAACTGACACCGCCTTCCGGAAAGGTCTACTTCGGGGTCACCGATACCGGTGAAGGCTCCGATTTCCGCGAGTTCTCGAAGGCGGTCGGGAAGCGTCCGCCGGTGATCCAGACTTTCCACCAGTGGGGCAACAGCTGGGACAAGTCGTTGCCACGCTGGCGAGCGGTCAAGGCGCGCCCGATGCTCCACATGACCACCCGGGCCGACAGCGGGGAAGAGCTGATCACTCCCAGGCAGATCGCCAAGGGCCGGGGCGATGACTACCTGGTCCGGATCAACACCCAGGCCGCCCGCCGCAAGCTGCGCATCTACCTGCGCCCCCTCGGCGAGCCGAACCGCTGCCTCAACTTCTACGCGGGAGTCGACTGCTCCGGCAATGTGCGCGGAGGAAGCTACGCCTACAAGTGGTACAAGTCCGCCTTCCGCCGGATCGCGATCATCACCCGCGGCGGCGGCAAGCGCGGCAAGATCAACCGGCGGCTCAAGGACATCGGCCTGCCCAAGATCCAGAAGGTCGGTGACGCGAAACGGCTGCCGCGACGGCTGCCGCGGGCGCCGGTCTCGCTGGTCTGGAGCCCGCTTCCGGCCGGGTCACCAACGGTTTCCGCGAATCTGCCGGCCAGGTACTGGCCCGGCAAGAAGTGGGTCGACTGGGTCGGCACCGACTTCTACAACAAGTACAACAACTGGAAGCACCTGGACAACTTCTACGACAAATGGTCAGCCGGCAAGAACAAGCCGATGGCCCTGACCGAGTTCGGCCTCTGGGGCAGCGACGGACCCGGATTCATCAAGCGCATATTCACCTTCGCCCGCAAGCGGAGCAACGTGAAGATGATGGTCTACTACCAGGACTTCGGCAGCTCGAACTCGTTCCGCATTCAGAACTTCCCCAAGGCCAGGAAGGTGATGGCCAACTTCCTCAGTTCGCGGAAGTTCCCCCGCTACGCCCCGGGCTACCCCCGCTTCCGTTAGACCAACCCCAAACGAACGGTGGAGGCGATCCTCCCGCCAAATGCCCGGTAATCGCCCCCAGCCGGGCGCGCCGCGCGCGAGATGAGGCCCCGGGGTGGGAATTGACTAACTAACGGAAAGCGGGAATGCCGGTCAGGGCCATGCCGATCGAGAGAGTGTGGATCTCGTCGGTTCCCTCGTAGGTGAAGACCGATTCGAGGTTGTTGGCATGCCGCAGGACCGGGTACTCGAGGGTGATCCCGTTGGCACCGAGGATCCCCCGGGCGGTTCGGGCGACGTCGAGCGCCATCCGGGCGTTGGCCCGCTTGCCCATCGAGATGTGTTCGGGCTCGATCCGGCCCTCGTCCTTGAGCTGACCGAGCCGCAGCGCGAGCAGATAACCCTGCTGAACCTTGGTCGCCATATCGGCAAGCTTGGCCTGCGTGAGCTGGAAGGAGGCGATCGGCACGTCGAACTGCTTGCGGGTCATCGAATAGTCGAGCGCCGCTTCGAAACAGGCGCGGGCAGCGCCGACGACACCCCAGACGATTCCGTAGCGGGCTTCGTTCAGACAGCTGAGCGGACCCTTGAGGCTCTGGACCTCGGGCAACCGGTTGGCGTCCGGGACCCGCACGTCGTTGAAGGCGAGCTCTGACGTGACCGAGGCCCTGAGTGAAAGCTTGCCGTGCATCTCGGGGGCGGTGAAGCCCTTCATGCCGGGTTCGACCAGGAAGCCCTGGACACCATCGTCGGTCTTCGCCCAGACCACGGCGACGTCGGCGATCGAACCGGACGTGATCCACATCTTCGATCCGTTGAGGACCCAATCCTCACCGTCACGCTTCGCGACGGTTCGCATCGAGCCGGGATCGGAACCGGAGTCGGGCTCGGTCAGGCCGAAGCAGCCAATCAGCTCACCGGCCGCCATTCCCGGCAGCCACCGCTGCTTTTGTTCCTCGCTCCCCCACTTCCAGATGGCGAACATGGCCAGTGAACCCTGAACCGAGCAGAACGAGCGAAGCGCCGAGTCCCCGGCCTCGAGTTCCATGCACGCGACGCCGTAGGCGACGGCCGATGTTCCGGCGCAGCCGTAACCCTTGAGATGCATGCCGAGAACTCCGAGACCACCCAAAGCCTTCGGTACCGAGCTGTCGAACGTCCCGTTTTCGAAGTGTTCCGCCACGCCAGGCAGGTACTTCTCATTTACGTAACGGGAGACGGTCTCCTTGATCAGGCGCTCCTCGTCCGAGAGGAGCCGGTCGATGTCGAGATAGTCGCGCGGGTTCACACAAACAACTTAGTCGGTCCTGCCTGAATCGTCCCCAATCGCCCGAACCTCCGGCTACCATGTGCCCATGCAGATTGGGGGAACTCTCATCACGGGGCTGGTCCGCGTGCTCGTCGTGGTCGGCACCCTGGCAGCAGTCTCGTTTTTCGTGATCAAGCCGATATTGGAGACGACGGAGAACGTTTCCAGCGGGATCAACGACAACATCCAGCGGAGCCTGGACGAAGCCAACAAGGCCTTCGACCAGGCCAACGTCCCGCCTCGGACGCAGACCCAGATCACGAACCAGATCCAGAACGTCCCGACCGGCAAGCTGCCAAGGCTGACCGACTGCATCAACCGCAACCCGTCCAGCATCCAGCACATCGAACGCTGCGCGAGGCGGCTGAGCCGGAATTAGCCGGCGCCGAGGGGCGGTCCTGAATCGCCCGCCCCTCCGCGGCCGGGTTTTCCGCGCTCAGGTCTTTCGGGCGCGGATCCGCTTTGTGACCTTGCGGCGGAGGCCGCCGTCAGGCCGGAACCTGGTCACCACCTGAAGCTCGGCACCACGCTGCCGGAGGCGCTTCTTCATCGACTCCCCAAGTGTGAGTTCGAGGTTGAGAGGACCGGCCGCATGGACCTTGCGCCGCAGTTTTCCGACCCGTCTGCGACGTCCGTCGATCACTGTGAATACCCGCTGGTCGACCGTTCCGCGTCCGGGAATACGGAGCCGGGTCAGCACCTTCGCTCCTTCGACCCGGAGCTTCCGGACTGCGAAGGCCTTCTGCGGCAGCGGCTGCAGCTTCTCCTGCTCGATCCGCCTGATCCGCTTCCGGAGCCGGTTGAAGTGAGCCTTCTGGACAGGCGTCATCAGCTGCGGCCGATAGGCGAGGTTCTTTCGCTCGAGCGGGTCGGACTTCAGGTCGTACATTTCCCACTGGGTCTTTTTCTCACCTTCGGCGTCGTAGTACTTCGAGAGCTTCCAGCGCCGTTCGCGGATCGAGACGATGTGATTCGGGGCGGGGATGTACGGACCCTGGGCCTGACCGGCCTGCCAGTCGTCGAAGGTGAACACGATCCGGTCCTGGGTCGGTGTCCTGCCCCGCCCCAGCACGTGATTCGAGTAGTCGACGCCGGGCCAGTTGCCCCGGGCTGAACTCGGTGCCCGGACCAGACCGGCCAGGGTCGGCAGGAAGTCGACGTGGGATACGAGCTGATCGGATTCAAGTGGCTCAGGGTAGAGCTGCGGGTTCGAAAAGACCATCGGCACACGCAGGGTTTCCTCGTAGGCGTTGAAGTTCTTCTGCCGCATGCCGCCGTGGCAGAGACCCATCTCGCCGTGGTCGGCAGTGCGGATAACCAGGGTGTCATCGAGCTGGCCGGTGGCTTCCAACGTGTCAAGGATGTCAACCAGGTAGCCGTCGACCAGCTTCATCAGGTTGGCATAGAAGTTGATGTACTTGAGCTTCATCGCAGGAGTCGGCACAGCGCCCGCGAGGTTGAACAACCTGACGAATTGCGCCTGGCAATCCGGCTTGGTTGAGAGATCCTCGTTCACCGTCGGGGGCAGCTTGATGTCGCCTTCAAGCCAGGATTCGTCGTATCCGCCCTGGACGTACTTCGGCGGGTCCATGTTCGGCGGTCCGGGGTAGAGGAGCACGTCGTGCGGGTTGACCAACGAGACGATCAGGCAGTAAGGCTTCTCGGCGCCGGCCCGGTCGCTGATGAACTTGAGCACGCCTTCTTCACCGTCTTCGACCGCTCCGGTGGCGTCCATGAAGCGTCCATCGTGGTCGGTGATCCCTCCTCCGGCTTCGGAGATGTCCTGGTTGGCGCCACCATCCGGCGGGTTCCATCGGGTGAAGCCGAAGCGGTCGAGGTCCTCCGGGGCCCAGTCGTCACCGATCGGTTTGGTCAGATGCCACTTGCCTTTGAAGACCACTTCGTAGCCTGCCGCCGACATGACCGAGGCGACGTTGCGGAACTCGGGGGAGAGCTCCACCTGCGGGTACTCGTCTTCGGGCATGTGGTGTTCGAGCGTGTACTTGACCCCGTGCTGGGCGGGATAAAGACCGGTCAGCAGAGTCGCTCTTGAAGGTGAGCACATGCACGAATTGCAGAAGGCGTTCTGGAAGCTGATCCCGTTCTGCTTGAGCCTGGTAACCCCCGGAAGGTTCTCCTGTTCCCAGTTGTCGGGAAAGTGCTGGATCGCCCGATCCTGGTCGGTGATGAAGATGATCACATTGCGGTTCTTGCCGATTTTCGGTGTGCCGCTGGCTATCCCGGACAGTGCCTGGGTTCCCATCATCATCGCCGGGGCCCCCACCGCGGCTGATTTCAGGAGCTTCCTTCTAGTAAGCATGATTGCCTCCCTGGGGCAAAAGTTGACGCGTGTCAACACCATAGTGAATGGCCGTGACTCCTGCAACCTGAATTGCTGATCGTCTTGACGCGTGAACGGGCAGCTAAGATCGAAATCGTTCAGCCATACGCCTAATCCGCCACCAAGAGTGGGGGAGCGGGGGAACCAGTGGTTTCCGGAAAACCGGAAACCTGGGGCGAATCGGACCAGCTGGTCCGTAGCGCAGCTTCTTCAGCGCGAGCCCGTCAGCTAACCCCGGCGGCATGACGAAGAAGGAGGTACCAATGGACCTGAACAGACATGTAGTGAAACCGATCACCGAGGAAACCGGCTTTCGAGCCGCTCTCGGGATGACGGTTGGTGCCCTGGCCGGTACAGCGATTGCGCTGCCCGTCCTGATTGGAGTCTTCGGACTCTAGGCACCGAGGGGC